>NZ_JAXQPR010000019.1:0-39708 GCF_046723295.1 Halomonas sp. A29 | reverse complement strand
GAGAGTAGGTCATCGTCAGGCATTTATTCAGAAGCCCCGGCCATTGGTCGGGGCTTCGCTATTTGGGGGTCTCCCATGGAGAGTAGCGGAGCGCCGCCCGGATCATCGTCAGGCATCTATCCCAAAAACCCCAGTCTCGAAAGAGGCTGGGGTTTTTCTTTGTCTGTCAGTTCACTTCGTAAAGCTCTATGGGGGTGCCGTCCGGGTCGCTCAGAAAAGTGAAGCGGGCTCCCGTCAGCGCATCGGTACGAATGGGCTCGGGACTGACACCACGTGCCTCGAGCATGCTCACACAGGTATCCAGGTCTACAGTGGCCAGGGCCAGGTGACGCAACCCACAGGCCTCGGGGTAGCTCTGACGTGCCGGGGGCGAAGGAAAAGAGAAGAGTTCGAGCTGGATGCCGCCGGGCAGTCTCAGGTCCAACTTGTGGCTGTCACGCTCGGCACGATAGCTCTCATTGAGGACCTCGGCGCCCAGCACGTCGAGATAGAAGCGCTTGGCACGAGGGTAGTCGGCAGTAATCAGGGCGACATGATGAATGCCCACCAAGGGGAGGTGCGAGATAAGCATGGCGTGAGTCTCCTGAACGATATGGGCGCCTTGCGGCGCCCTCGGGGATGGCTCAACGACAGAGCAGCTCGCAGGCCTCCACCAGGCTGTCCATCTCGTCATCGGTGCCGATCGAGATACGCAGGAAGTCACGAAGTGCTTCGGTGTTGAAGTGGCGTACCAGGATACCCCGTTCACGCAGGCCGACGAAGAGCTGGGCGGCATCGTGACGGGGATGGCGGGCGAGGACGAAGTTGGCCTGGGAGGGCAGCACATCGAAGCCGAGCTTGTTAAGCCGCCTGACGGTACGCTCACGCGTGGTGATGACGCGCTCCCGGCAGGCGTCAAAGTGTTCCCGGTCTGCCAGAGAGGCGATGGCGAGCGCGCTGGCCAGGCTGTCGATGGGGTATGAGTTGAAGGAGTCCTTGACCCGCACGAGACCCTCGATCAGCTCGTGGGAGCCGATGGCATAGCCCAGGCGCAGGCCGGCCAGGCTGCGCGACTTCGAGAAGGTGCCGGTCACCAGCAGATTGGGGAAGCGACCGATCAGCGGTACGACGCTCTCGCCACCGAAGTCGACATAGGCCTCGTCGACAAGAACTACCTGATCAGTTAGGCGCTCGAGCAGGCCGGCTATGACATCGCGTGAATGCCCATGAGCCGTGGGCGCATTGGGATTGGCGAAAATGGCGCCGCCGCTGCCGGTGGTAAATGCATCGAGATCGACTTTCCACTCGCTATCCAAGGGCAGTCCACGCCGCTCGATGCCGTATAGCTTGCAGTAGACCGGATAGAAACTGTAGGTGATATCCGGCATCTCGAGCGGACGGTCGTGACAGAAGAAGGCCTGGAAAGCCAGTGCCAGCACCTCGTCGGAGCCGTTGCCGACGAAGACCTGCCCCACCTCGACGCCGTGTACCTGGGCAAGCGCCTCGCGCAGAGCCAGGGATTGCGGATCGGGATAGAGACGTAGATGGTCGACTGGATACTCGCGCAATACCGCCTCGACGCCGGGTGCCGGCGGGTAGGGGTTCTCGTTGGTATTCAGCTTGATCAGCTTCTCGCGCGGTTGTTCCCCTGGGACGTAGGGCGTCAGCTCGCGTACTGCGGGGCTCCAGAACTGGCTCATGGTGGTTCGTTTCTCATTAGGGCAGAACTTTAGGCCATGTTGACCGGTGCGGCCTGACCGCGCAAGCCGGTAGCGTGCTAGCCTAGGCGCTTTCGCGTGGATGCTGGAATCCGTACATGACCGCCCAGATCATTGCCACCCTGCTGCCGGTTTTCCTGATTGCCGGCTGCGGTACCCTCTATGGCCGTTTTCGCACACCGGACATTCGCAGCTTGAACACCCTCAACATGGAGATATTCGTACCCATGCTGGTGTTCGCCGTGCTCGCGGATCGGCAGGCGCCGCTGGCGGAGTACGCCGGCCTGGCAATGGCAGCGGCAGTCGTAGTGCTGGGTTCCGGGCTGGTGTTGTGGCCGCTGGTCAAGGTACTCAAGCTGGAGCCAAAGACCTTCCTGCCGCCGATGATGTTCAACAACTCCGGCAACATGGGGATTCCGCTGCTGGTACTGGCCTTCGGCGAGGCGGCACTTCCGGCGGCGGTAGTGGTTTTCATCGTCGAGATGCTGCTGCATTTCTCGGTGGGGCTCTACATGCTGAGCCCCCGAACGCCGCTGTGGCGCTTGCTGCGCATGCCCATCGTGCTGGCAAGCCTGGCCGGTCTGGGTGTCAATCTAGGAGGCGTGCCGCTGCCTGGCTGGCTGCTCGAGGCGCTGCATATGCTGGGGGGCGTATGCATTCCGCTGATGCTGTTTGCGCTCGGCGTACGCATGCTCGACATCGACTTCGGTGACTGGAAGACCGGCCTGCTCGGCGCGGTACTGTGTCCCCTCTCGGGGCTCGTTCTGGCCGCGCCGATGATCCTGTGGCTGGAGCTGACGGGACTGCAGGCCGCGACGCTGTGGGTATTTGCCGCGCTACCCCCGGCCGTGCTCAACTATCTGGTGGCCGAGCAGTATCGTCAGGAGCCCCACAAGGTCGCCTCATTGGTGCTGATCGGCAATCTGGGCAGCCTGGTCGTGATGCCCATCGTGCTGGCCCTGGTTTTCATGCACGTCTATCCGGGAGCCACCTGAAGATGGCGGGTTGGGCAGACACAGGCTGTCTGCCGAGGTGCTAAGGGGTTATGCTGTGCTATATGCTGACGAACAGTACATGGCGACAAACCCATAGGTTAGGAGTGAGCAAATGCAAGTAAGGACCCTGCTGGCTGGTTCGGCCATGCTGGCTTTCCTGGCCGGCTGTGCGGCCGGCCCGGCCGATGATCGTGCCGACATGGCCATGGACGATGCCGAAGTCGTTTATCAAGGCACTCTGCCCTGCCGCAACTGTGCGGGTATCGATCTGAGCGTGAACCTGCGCGGTGACGAGCAGGCAGCGCTCGAGGAGCGGACCTTCGATCTGCGTGCCAGCTATCGTGATCATCCCCAGGATCCGCCCGATGAGGAATATGCCGGTAACTGGGAAGTGCTCAGCGGCACGGCAGTCGACCCCGATGCCACCGTGTATGAGCTGACTCCGGATGGCGAAGGGCAGATCTACTACTTCCTGCGCGTCGACGAACGGACCCTGGAGCTGATCGACCCTCAGCGTCGCCGGTTCCAGAATAACGAAGCCCTGCAGCTGCAGCGCCAGTAATTTCTGGCTCCAGCATAGCGAAGGCGGCCTGCGGGCCGCCTTCGCGCGTTTGGCGGGCCTGCTAGAATGGGCCGAACTGAAGCCGGAGAGAGGCCAGCATGGCCAAAGCGAAGAGTGCTTTCGTCTGTACCGAGTGCGGGGCGGAGTATCGCAAGTGGCAGGGGCAGTGTTCGAGCTGTCTGGAATGGAATACCTTGAGCGAGGTACGGCTGAGTGCGCCTCGTCCGGGGGCTGCGACCTCTAGCGGCGCCGGGCGCTCCGGTTATGCCGGCAGCCTGTCGAAGGAGGTCGTGGACCTGGGCAGCGTCGATCTCAGCGAGGTGCCGCGGCTCTCTTCCACCTTCGGTGAGTTCGATCGCGTGCTGGGCGGCGGCCTGGTACCGGGCTCGGCGGTACTGCTGGGTGGCCATCCTGGCGCCGGCAAGTCGACCCTGCTGCTGCAGACCGCCTGCAAGCTGGCTCAGACGCGTAAGGTACTCTATGTCACCGGCGAGGAGTCGCTCTCACAGGTGGCGATGCGGGCACATCGCCTGCAATTGCCTACCCAGGGTCTCAAGATGCTGGCCGAGACCAGCGTCGAGACTGTGCTTGCCGTGGCCGAGCGTGAGCGCCCTGAGATACTGGTCATCGACTCGATCCAGACCATGCACCTGGAGGACATCGCCTCGGCCCCCGGCGGCGTGGCCCAGGTGCGTGAGTCCGCCGCGGTGCTGACGCGCTTTGCCAAGCAGTCCAACACCGTACTGCTGCTGGTGGGTCATGTGACCAAGGACGGCACCCTGGCCGGTCCCAAGGTTCTGGAGCATATGATCGATGCCTCGCTGCTGCTCGAGGGCGGTGCCGACTCGCGCTTTCGTACCTTGCGCGGCCAGAAGAACCGTTTCGGCGCGGTCAATGAGCTCGGCGTATTCGCCATGCTCGAGCATGGTCTCAAGGAGGTGAAGAATCCCAGTGCCATTTTCCTTTCCCGCAGCGAGGAACAGGCATCGGGCAGCCTGGTGATGGTGGTATGGGAGGGTACGCGCCCGCTCCTCGTCGAGGTACAGGCGCTGCTCGACGAATCGGCGCTGGGCAACCCGCGGAGGGTGGCAGTGGGCCTCGACCAGAACCGCCTGGCCATGCTGCTGGCGGTGCTGCACCGTCATGGCGGGCTGTTCACTGGTGACCAGGATGTCTTCCTCAACGTGGTCGGCGGCGTGAAGGTGCTCGAGACCAGTGCCGACCTGGCCGTGCTGCTGGCCGTGGTGTCGAGCCTGCAGAACCGACCTCTGCCGCGCGAGTTGGTAGCTTTTGGCGAGGTGGGCCTGTCCGGCGAGATCCGCCCTGTGCCAAGCGGCCAGGAGCGTATCGTCGAGGCAGCCAAGCACGGTTTCACCCGGGCCATCGTGCCGCGAGCCAATGCGCCCAAACGTGCCCCGGAAGGTATGGAAGTGGTCGCCGTGGACAAGCTGGCCGATGCCCTCGAAGCGCTGTAAGGCAAGGATGCCCCGCTGCGGTAGAATGACGAGTGAACTGCCAAGGAGAACGAGATGAGCGCGATTCGCCTGACCCAATACAGCCACGGCGCCGGTTGCGGCTGCAAGATTGCCCCTGACGTACTCGACGGCATCCTGGCCAAGGCCGGGCCAGGGGCTACCCATTCGCGCCTGATCGTCGGCAACCAGGGCCGTGAGGATGCAGCCGTGTACGACCTGGGCGACGGTCGCGGCATGATCGCCACCACCGACTTCTTCATGCCTATCGTCGACGACCCCTTCGATTTCGGTCGCATCGCCGCGACCAATGCCATCAGTGATGTCTATGCCATGGGGGGGCGGCCGGTGCTGGCGCTCGGCATCCTCGGTTGGCCACTGGACAAGCTGGGGCCGGAGATCGCTGGCGATGTGGTGGCGGGTGCTCAGGGAGTGTGTCGCGAGTTGGGTCTGGCACTGGCTGGTGGGCACTCCATCGACTCGCCGGAGCCTATCTTCGGTCTGGCGGTCAATGGCCTGATCGATCTCGAGCACTTGAAACTCAACAAGGGTGCCCAGGTGGGTGACCTGCTGTTCCTGACCAAGCCGCTCGGTGTCGGTTTCCTGACCACCGCCGAGAAGCAGGGCCTGCTCGAATCGGGCCACCAGAACCTGGCCCGCGAGACCATGCTCAAGCCCAACCAGATCGGCATGGCGCTGGCCAGGGTCAAGGGTGTCAACGCGATGACCGACGTGACCGGCTTCGGCCTGGCAGGACACCTCACCGAGGTGTGCCAGNGATGACCGACGTGACCGGCTTCGGCCTGGCAGGACACCTCACCGAGGTGTGCCAGGCCAGCGGCGTGGCCGCACGCATCGACTTCCGCCGCCTGCCCCGGCTGGCCGAGGCCGAGGCCTATCGCCGCCGCGGCGCGGTGCCCGGCGGCACGCATCGCAACCGCAATGCCTTGGGTACTGCGCTCAAGGACATGGACGAGCCGCATTGGCAGTGGCTGTGCGACCCGCAGACCTCCGGTGGCTTACTGATTTCCGTCCACCCTTCATGGCAGGACGACGTCGAGCGCATCGGCCGCGAGCACGGCATCGAAATGGCACCGTTCGGCGAGGTGGTCAAGGCCGAGGGGCAGGCGCTGATAGAGGTGCGTGGGTGAGCCTGCCCTTGATCGAACCTGATCTCGCCCTGCTGCGCCAAGAGCGGCCGCTGATCGACGTGCGGGCGCCGGTGGAGTTCGCCCAGGGCGGCCTGCCCGGGGCAGTCAACCTGCCGCTGATGGACGATGAGGAGCGGCGCCTGGTAGGCATCGAGTACAAGCAGCGCGGCCAGCAGGCCGCCATCACGCTGGGCCAGCGACTGGTCAATGGCGGCATCCGGACGTCGCGTATCGAGGCCTGGCGATGCATGGTCGAGGCGCATCCCGATGCAGTGATCTACTGCTTTCGCGGTGGGCTGCGCTCGCAGATTGCCCAGCAATGGCTGGCCGAGAGCGGCATCGTGCGCCCGCGCATTCGCGGTGGCTGGAAGGCAATGCGCCAGGGATTATGCCGGCGCATCGACGCGGCGGCCGAACAGCCGCTGCTGGTGGTCGGCGGGCTCACTGGCTGCGCCAAGACCGCATTGATCCAGGCGCTGCCCAACGGGCTCGACCTCGAAGGCTGCGCCCGGCACAAGGGCTCGGCCTTCGGCAGGCACCCGCTGGCCGCACCTAGCCAGATCGATTTCGAGCATGCCATGGGGCTTGGCCTGCTGGAGCTTCCCGGCCCGCTGGTAGTGGAGGATGAGTCGCGCCATATCGGGGCGGCCAATGTGCCTCTCGTCTTCTGGCGGGCAATGGAGCAAGCTCCTCGAGTACGGGTGGAGATGCCCCTCGACTGGCGCCTGGCGCAGATCCACAAGGACTATATCGATGACCTGTGGGCGATCTATCGCCAGCAGTTCGGCGAATGGTTGGGGTGGGCGCTGATGCGCAAGCAGCTCTCGAGCGCGCTGGCGCGGCTGAAGAAGCGCTTGGGCCATGCGCGCCTGGCGCGTCTCCAACGCCTGCAGCAGCTCGCTTTCCGCGAGCACGAGCGCGGCAATCGTCAGGCCCATGAGGCCTGGCTGGCGCCGCTGCTCACCGAATACTACGACCCCATGTATCGCTACCAACTGGAAAAGCGCGACCCGGGGCGCTTTCTGCATGTCGGCGATTGGGACAGCTGCCTGGCAGCGGCCAGGGAGTGGTCGATGGAGACTGCGCGACAAACCATCGGGCAGCCTCAGCCGGCTTGAGGCCGGCCGCTCAGACAGGTGCGCTGCGTATCCACTGGCTGAGCAGGCGGTCCAGCAGCGGTGCCAGGCGGTCGAAGCGCTTGGCGTCATCCAGTATGCTCTCGACGGGCTGGGCATGAGGGCTGGCCTCGCTGCCTTCCGGCCTTTCGCTGTGGGTCAGCAGTTCGTCCACGTCGGCTCGTGTGACCTCGAGATGGCACAGCAGCCCCAGGGCTCGGCCGGCATCCCAGGCGAAGCCCTGCACCGGGCTGCCGGTGCTGCCGCCCAGCGGCAGGGCGTCGTCGGGCAGGGCGAACACATCGCGATGCCACATGAAGGCGGTGAAGCGTTCCGGCAAATCGAAGGGGCTCTCCGGGGCCAAGGCCACCTCGTGCCAGCCGACTTCGGCGAAGGTGCCGCGGCTCACCGTGGCGCCCAGCTCGGTGGCGATCATCCGGGCGCCCATGCCGATGCCAAGCAGCGGCTTGTTGCCGTCCAGCGCCTTGGCGATCAGCTTGCGCTCGCGCTTGAGCCAGGGGTAGCGTTCGTCGTCGAGAACATCCATGGGGCCGTCGAGCAGGATCAGAGCGTCGCCATCGGCCAGGCTGGGAGGCATTTCACCCGCGTGGAGATGGAAGACGGTATGGCTGTGTCCCATGCTGGTCAGCCAGTCGGCAATGCGTCCCGGGCCGTGATATGAGCTGTGTTGAAGAAGGTGCAGGTGCATGGAAACCTCGCCATTCAGGAGTGATACGAAGCTGGGGAGCGGCAGCGTACATGAAACCGGCACTGCGAGAACAGATTCTGACCATCCTGGCGGCGATACCGCCGGGAAGAGTGACCACCTATGGCCGTATTGCCGCCATGACCGAGGGGGGAACGGCGCGCCTGGTTGCTCGGGCGCTGCGCGAGCTGCCCGACGACCACGGCCTGCCCTGGTTCCGAGTGATCACGGCCTCGCGCCGGGTGGCCGATCATCCCGGCGCCATTGAGCAGCGTCAACGGCTGGTTGCCGAGGGCGTGCTCTTCGATGCGCGGGGTCGGGTGGCGCCTGAGGCGCTGTGGCCATGAGCCGGTGGCTTCCCATTCCTTTCATCTGACCATCAATTCATCAGGAGTATCCATGAACCAGCCAACAGGGGGCTTCCACCAGCGGCTTCAGGCCCTCTCGCCGCGGCAACAGCAGGCCTTCATGGCGGCGCTGTGCGAACGGTTGTTACCCAACTATGTGCTTTATGCGCAGATGACGGGAGCCGGGAACCCGGCGGGAGTGAAGGCGATCCTCGATCTGGTGTGGGAGCAGCTAGCCGTGCGCGAGGCGCGCATCGACTTCGAGCGTCAGGCCGAGAAGCTCGCCGAGCTCGAGCCTCCGGCCGATGACGACAGCTTCGGTGCCCGCCGTGCCGTGGAAGTGGTGGTCGCCTTGTCGTCGCTGCTCGATACGCTGCGCGGTGAATCCCCCGATGCGGTACTCGAAGTCAGCCGCATCTCCAAGGGAGGCGTGCGTGCCTTCGTCGAATTGACCGAGGGTGAGGAGAATGCCAGCAAGCTTTCGCAGTTGGTGCGCGAGCATCCTCTCATGGCAGACGAAAACGACTTCCAGGATGCGGCGCTCGAGGCCGCAGAAGGCCAGCTCGACCGCGATTCGCTCAAGGCTCTACGGCAGTTGGGGCGCAACGACGGGATAAGCAACCTGGGGCTCGAGGTTGGTTAGTCATACGGTCGGCTTCTAGAAGCGGATACCGCCGATGACCATGGCCCCGGCGGTGCCGAAGACGATCAGGTCGGTCTCGAAGCGCCCCCATTGCAGGCCCACGCTGGGCAAGGCGGCCGGCGCCGTACCATAGCGGTTGAGTGGAATGTTGTCCTGATACTCGCCACGGTAGCCATGCAGCAGGCCGGCCGTCAGCTTGGCGCGTACGGTGATGTTTTCGGTTGGTTCCCACAGGGGGAACACGCGGCCGGCATAGAGGTAGATGGCTTCCTGATCGAAGGAGTTGAGGAAGCGGGCTCCACCCACCAGCCAGCGCTGCGGGTTGTGCAGCTCAAGGCTGATCAGGTCCTGCTGGTTGTTGTGGTCCGGCTGGGGGTCGAAGTGGCGCGTGTAGAGACTGGTCTGCAGCAGCACATGATCGACTTCCAGCATCGGCGGCCAGATCGGGTTCTGCTCGGCCTGGGATGCTGGCGATACCAGCAGGGCCAGGACGATGCCAAGAATGGCGCGTTGGTACTTGTTCTTCCATGAGACCCGCAAGTTCATGCTCCTTGGCGCCATGTCAAAGACGCATCTCGATGCCACGCTCGGCCATGTAGCGCTTGGCCTCGGGGATGGTGTACTCGCCGAAGTGGAAGATGCTGGCGGCGAGCACCGCATCGGCACCACCCTCGAGCACGCCATCCACCAGGTGATCGAGATTGCCGACACCGCCGGAGGCGATCACCGGCACCGTCACGGCGTCGCTAATTGCCCGGGTCACGCCCAGGTCGAAGCCGGCCTTGGTACCGTCGCGGTCCATGCTGGTGAGCAGCAACTCGCCGGCACCGTATTCCACCATTTTCTTTGCCCATTCGACTGCGTCGAGCCCGGTGGGGCGTCGCCCGCCATGGGTGAAGATCTCCCAGCGTGGCGTTTCGCCCTCGGACGAAACGCGCTTGGCGTCGATGGCGACCACGATGCACTGGCTGCCGAAACGCTCGGCGGCCTCGCGCACGAAGTCGGGATTGGTCACCGCGGCGGTGTTGATTGAAACCTTGTCGGCACCGGCGTTGAGCATGGTGCGGATATCGTCACAGGTGCGGATGCCACCGCCCACCGTCAGCGGTATGAACACCTCGCCGGCAATGCGTTCGACCATCTCCACCGTGGTGTCGCGGTCTTCGTGGCTGGCGGTGATGTCGAGAAAGGTGATCTCGTCGGCGCCCTGCAGATTGTAGCGCTGGGCAATTTCCACCGGGTCGCCGGCATCGCGGATACCGATGAAGTTGACGCCCTTGACCACGCGGCCGGCGTCGACATCGAGACAGGGGATGATGCGCTTGGCCAGGCTCATGTCAGTCTCCCGTCTGGTTGCCGGTGAGTTCATCACACAGCTTCTGGCCTTCGGCCACATCGAGGCTGCCCTCGTAGATGGCACGGCCGGTGATGGCACCGAGAATTCCCGGTTCATCCGCTGCCACCAGCGCACGCAGGTCGCCGAGGTTGGTCACGCCACCCGAGGCGATCACCGGCAGGCCACCCTCGCGAGCAAGCTGAGCCGTGGCTTCGACGTTGACGCCGTTCATCATGCCGTCGCGGGCGATGTCGGTATAGACGATACTGGAAACCCCATCGTCGGCGAAGCGCTTGGCCAGATCCACTGCTTTCACCTGAGAGACTTCGGCCCAGCCGTCTGTGGCGACGAAGCCGTCGCGGGCGTCGAGGCCGACGATCACGTGGCCGGGGAAGGCGCGGCACATCTCACCAACGAAATCCGGCTCCTTGACCGCCTTGGTGCCGATGATCACGTAGGAGACGCCGGCAGCGAGATAGTGTTCGATGGTCTCGGCGCTGCGAATGCCGCCACCGATCTGAATGGGCAGCTCAGGCCAGCGTCGGGCGATGGCGGTCACCGCCTCACCGTTGATCGGCTTGCCTTCGAAGGCGCCGTTGAGGTCGACCAGGTGCAGGCGACGGGCGCCGGCCTCGACCCAGCGCGCCGCCATGGCCACCGGATCGTCGCCGTATGTGGTGGCGTCGTCCATCCGACCCTGCTTGAGGCGGACGCACTTGCCGTCCTTGAGATCGATGGCGGGAATTACCAACATGTCGTGTCCTCTCGGGTGCGCGTGCGCACCGGGTTGTCATCATGACTCGGGCGGTCGGTCGGGCGCGGCTGGGTGCGCCTTGCTGATGGCTTGCTCAGGGCGCCCAGTTGACGAAGTTTTCCAGCAGTTTGAGCCCGGCCCGGGAGCTCTTCTCCGGGTGGAACTGCACGGCGAAGGTGGCATCGCGGCCTACGGCTACATGGGCATCGATGTGCCCGTAGCGAGTAGTGCCGAACACGCAGGCGTCATCCTGCGCCGCCACGTAATAGCTGTGCACGAAATAGAAGTGCTCGTCCTGGTCGATGCCTTCCCACAGCGGATGTTCGTGGTGCTGGTGTACCAGATTCCAGCCCATGTGGGGCACCTTGAGGCGCTGCCCGTGGTCGTCGAGCATGTCGGTGGGAAAGCGCTTCACCTCGCCGGCAAGAAAGCCCAGGCAGGGGATGCCGCCGCTCTCCTCGCTATGGTCGAGCAGCATCTGTTGGCCGACACAGATGCCCAGCAGCGGCTTGCTCTGCCTGGTCAGCAGTTCCTGTACCAGCCCTCGCAGCTCGGTCCTCTCGAGCTCTCCCATGCAGTCGCGTATGGCCCCCTGGCCGGGCAGCACCAGGCGGGTGGCACCCTGGATGCGGCGCGGATCGCGAGTGATGACCACGTGCTCATGGGTCACGTGCTCGAGCGCCTTGGCAACCGAGTGCAGATTGCCCATTCCGTAGTCGATGACGGCAATGGTCATGACGGCTCCTCTCAGGTTCGGTCGTCTGCGCTACAGGCAGCCCTTGGTGGACGGCATCTGGCCGGCCATGCGTGGGTCGGGCTCAACGGCCATGCGCAGGGCACGGCCGAAGGCCTTGAAGATGGTTTCCGCCTGATGGTGGGCATTGAAGCCCTTCAGATTGTCGATGTGCAGCGTGACGCGCGCGTGGTTGACGAAGCCCTGGAAGAACTCCCAGAACAGCTGGGTGTCGAGACGGCCGATGCTGGCGCGGGTGAATTCGACGTTCATGAACAGCCCGGGACGGCCGGAAAAGTCGACCACGACACGAGACAGTGCCTCGTCCAGCGGCACATAGGCGTGGCCATAGCGATGGATGCCTCGCTTGTCGCCGATGGCTTGATGGAAAGCCTGACCGAGGGTGATGCCGAGGTCCTCGACGGTGTGGTGGTCGTCGATGTGCAGGTCGCCCACCGCCTTGATGTCCAGGTCGATCAGGCCATGGCGCGCCACCTGATCCAGCATGTGGTCGAGGAAGGGCACGCCGGTCTCGCAGTTCAGCCGGCCTTCGCCATCGAGGTTCACGGTGACCGTGATCTGGGTCTCCTTGGTGTCACGGGTTACCGTGGCGATTCGCTCGGACATGTCGGACTCTCTCTGGCGCTGGTGCGCGTCGCATGGTGTTGGCCCGGCATGCCGCAGGCGGCTTCCGAGCGGGCAAGCCGCTGTGCTTGCCATCATGTGGGTCGTCCATTATAGAGAATCGCCCCCCCCATCCGCTACAATGCGCCATCACAGCGGCGGCGGCCCGTGCCGCGGCCCAGGGAGACCGTCATGCCGGTAACGCTTCACCTCGTAGACAAGGCTGCCTGGGAATCGGATCCACAGGTGCAGCACGACCTGCAGCGGATCTATGCCGACGCTCCGGCCGAGCGCCTGGGAGTGCCAGTAGCCACCTTCCTTCGTGAGCACCTCGAGGCCGGTCACTTCTTCGGCTGCGCGCGCTTTAATGATCGTCTGCTGGGGGCGGTGGCTGTGAGCACCGACGAACAGGCCTGGTGGCTGTCTGAGCTGTGCGTGCGAAAAGCCACCCGGCGGCGTGGTGTCGGCTCACGCCTGCTGGCGCTGGTGAGCAATGCGGCACGCACCGAGGGCCTTGAACTGCGCACGCTTTCCTCTCAGTTGCCGGTCGCCGACCAGATGCTGCTGACTCGCCTAGGGTATCGCCTGGATATCACCGGCGACTATTTCGAATTGGCTCCACCGCTGCAAGGAGGCGGTAAACCATGAAGCGATTGTTGCAAATGCTGCTGGCCGCCATCGGGGTACTCGGTGTCGTGGTGGTAGCGGCCGTGGTCTACGTCACGACCTTTCTCGACCCGGAGGACTTCAAGCCGCGCCTGGTCGAGGTGGTGCGTGATCAGAGCGGACTGGAGCTGACCCTGGATGGGCCGCTCTCGTGGTCGTTCTACCCACGCCTGGGCGTGAGCGTGGAGCAAGCAGAAGGTCGCCTGCCGGAGCAAAGCGCCGATGACCAGCCCTTCCTCGCCTTTTCCCGGGCGGAGGTCAGCCTCGCTTTCGCCCCGCTCCTGCGCGGTGAGATCGCCATCGAGGGGCTGACCCTCGATGGCATGCAGCTGCGCCTGGAGCGTGACGAGCAGGGACATGGCAACTGGGAAACCCTCATGCAGCGTCTCGATGAGCGCCGTGAAGGGGCCGAGTCGGCGCTGGCGCCGGCTAGCGCCGGACCCAGCCTGGAAGGTAGTAACCTGGCCGTGGCGCTCAATATCGCCAGCGTCCAGGTGCGCAACGGGGCGGCGAAATACCGTGACCTGGCGGAGGGAACGGAGTGGCTGGTCGAGGAAATCAATCTCTCGGGCACCAACGTCAATCCCCAGCGTGCCTTTCCGTTCAGGTCCTCCTTCCGTCTGAGGTCGTATCCTTCCCTCGACTGGCGGGAGCTGGAGCGTAGCCCGGCACTGGCCAGCGACATTTCGCTCGAAGGTCGGATGCGGCTGGCCCTTGCCGAGCGTCGCTATGTCCTGGAAGGGCTGAAGCTCAATACCGCAAGCTCGCTGGCGGGTATCGAGGGCAGGCAGCAACTGGACCTGAGCGGACAGCAGCTCATCCTGGATCTGTCGCAGCAGCGCCTGCAACTGCAGGAGGGCCGGCTGGAGGCTGGGCTGCAACACCCCTCTCTAGGCGACAACCCAGTACCCCTGGTGCTGGTCATGGCGCTTGATGCCGACCTGGCCGAGAACACGGCACAGCTGCGTGAGCTGCAGCTGACCGGGCCCGATGAATTGCGCCTGAGCGGTCACCTCAACCTCGCCGGCCTCAATCAGGCGCCGACCTATAGCGGTCAGATCAGCGTGGCGCCCTTCTCGCTACGCCCATGGCTCTCGCGCCTGGACAGGATGCCCCGGATGGCAGGCCCGCAAGCGTTGTCGGACGTGGCCCTGACCAGCCCGGTGCGAGGAAACCTGGAGCGCCTCGAGCTGGCGGGCCTGACCATGGTGCTCGATGGCAGTACCTTCACCGGCCGGCTGACCGCCGGCTTCGACGGCCAGTTGCTCGACTTCGAGCTGCAGGGCGATCGTCTCAATCTGGACAGCTACCTGCCGCCGGCCGAACCCGTCGACCAGAGCGCCGCCCGGCGCAACCTCCTGGGCATCGGCAAGGCCCATGCCGACGACACGGCCGAGCTGGTGCCTGCCGAGTGGCTGGCCCAGTTGGATCTGAACGGAACGCTCGACCTGGCGCAGCTACGCCTGTCGGGCCTCGACTTCACCGAGGTGGGGCTGGCCATGTCAGGCGGTGATGGGCAGCAGCGCCTAGAGCGCTTCAGTTCGGTCTTCTATGATGGCGAGCTGAGCGCCAGTGGAGCACTCGACCTGACTCGCGAGCCGATTCGTTGGCAGCTACGCCCCAGCCTTTCGAGGGTGCGCCTGGAGCCGTTGCTCAAGGCGCTGGGCGAAGACAACGGCCCGGCGCCGTTGCGCGGCCGACTCACGCTTGGTGGAGAACTCGACACGCGGGCCAACAACTGGCCAGCGCTCAAGCGCAACCTCAATGGGCGTCTGGAGGGGCGCATCGACGAGGGGGCCATACTCGACGTCAACGTGTCGCAGGAGCTGTGTTCGTTGGCGGCCATGATCGAGGGGAACGAGACGACTCGCGACTGGAGTGCCGATACGCGTTTCGAACGTGCCGAGGCAAGCCTGCGTATCACCGATGGCGTTGCCCGCAGCGAAGATATCCTGGTCCTCATCCCTGGCATCGAGCTGGATGGTACCGGTGAGCTGGACCTGGGCAGCGAACGCTTCGATCTGCGCGCGGCTGCTCGTTTCGTCGACGGCGCCGATGCCGCCTGTCCGGTCAATCCGCGCCTGGAACGCGTGCCGCTGCCGGTGCGCTGCAGCGGCGAGCTCTCCGGCGACACCGGTGAGTGGTGCAGCTTCGACCGCGAGGCATTCCAGGTCACGCTGGCCGAGCTGCTGCGCGACGAAGTGTCCGGGCGCGCCAGAGAAGAACTGGAGCGTCGCCTGGAACGTCCGCTCGAGCAGCTCGAGGAACGCCTGGGCGAAGGAGCCGGCAGGGAACTTCGCGACACCTTGCGTGGTCTGTTGAATTGAATACCCAGAAAGCCAGTCTCTGCGCCGACTTCCAGTCGGCGCTTTTTTTCGTCACGTCTGCGTGAAGGTGATTGATGAGCGACAAGCCTGCGCCGGTGCTTGAGGCCGACGAATTCCAGCGCCGTCTGCTGGACTGGTTCGATCGTGAGGGTCGCCACGACCTGCCCTGGCAGCGCGAGCGGACACCCTATCGGGTATGGGTTTCCGAGATCATGCTGCAGCAGACCCAAGTGGCGACCGTGATCCCCTATTTCGAGCGCTTCATGGGCCACTTTCCTACGCTGGCCGAACTGGCCGAGGCCTCTCAAGACGAGGTGCTGCACCTGTGGACCGGGCTTGGTTACTATGCCCGTGGGCGCAACCTGCACAAGGCGGCACAGCGGGTGATGGCCGAGCACGACGGCGAGCTGCCGGTGGCGAGCCTCGAGGCCTTGGCCGGGCTGCCCGGTATCGGTCGTTCCACCGCCGGAGCCATCATCGCCCAGAGCACCGGGCAGCGCGCGGTAATCCTCGATGGCAATGTCAAGCGCAGCCTGTCGCGACTGCACGCCGTGGAGGGCTGGCCGGGGCGGCCTGCGGTGGAACGCAGGCTGTGGGCGCTGGCCGAATACTACACGCCCGAGGTAAGGGTGGCCGATTACACACAGGCAATGATGGACCTCGGCGCTACCCTGTGTCGGCGCGGCACGCCCGAGTGCGGTCGCTGTCCGTTTGGCGACGTCTGTGAGGCCCACGCTCGCGGTAAGGAGCGTCTCTTTCCCGAATCCAAGCCCAAGAAGGCGCTGCCGACACGCACCACGCTGATGCTGGTACTGCAGGACGGCCAAGGGCGCGTGCTGCTCGAACAGCGTCCTGCCAGCGGGCTGTGGGGCGGGCTGTGGGGGTTGCCTCAGTTCGACGATCTGGCGGCGCTGCGCGCTTGGCTCGATGTGTATGCCCCTGGAGCGGCGCTGCAGCCAAGCTGGCCGGCTTTCAGTCATACCTTCAGCCACTTCAGGCTAGAGATCACACCGCAGCCGGCGCGTATCGGTCGGCTGGATTCGGTGGGCGAGGCACGATGCTGGTACGATCCAGGCAATCCTGGGCGCATCGGCCTGGCGGCGCCGGTGAAGTCGCTGCTGGTCTCGCTCGCTCCGTTCGCCCTGGCCGCACCGGAGGGCCCTTGAGCGTCCGGCCAATTACCCACAGGAGTACGTCATGAGCCAGACCGTTTTCTGTCGCAAGTACCAGCAGGAGCTCGAGGCGCTGCCCTTCCCGCCGTTGCCGGGGAAGAAGGGCCAGGATATCCAGGCCAGCGTGTCGAAGCGCGCCTGGGAGGAGTGGCAGGCGTTGCAGACCCGGCTGATCAACGAAAAGCACCTCAACATGCTCGATCCCGAGGCGCGGGCCTATCTCAACGAGCAGATGGAGCGATTCCTCGACAATCGCGAAACCGATCAGGCGGAGGGCTACGTGCCGCCCGAGCGCTAGCCGAACGACGCTGGTTGGGCTGCGGCATCTGCATGAAACGAAAGGCTTGACGCTGCGAATATGATCTTGTTTAATACGCACCGTTGGCAGCGGCCAGATAGCTCAGTCGGTAGAGCAGGGGATTGAAAATCCCCGTGTCGGCGGTTCGATTCCGTCTCTGGCCACCAATCTGCTGGGGTATCGCCAAGTGGTAAGGCACCGGTTTTTGGTATCGGCATTCCCAGGTTCGAATCCTGGTACCCCAGCCACGCCAACATCTCTTTCCGATTCTGCAGCTCGTTTGGATCGGTCCCGAGCCGGCATAGCTCAGTTGGTAGAGCAACTGACTTGTAATCAGTAGGTCCCGGGTTCGACTCCTGGTGCCGGCACCATTCGGGATATCAACAGCTTGCAGTATTAGAAACCGCCCTCGAAGGCGGTTTTTTTGTGTCTCTTGAAAGCGCAGCGCCTCGCCACTACATCATTATTGCAAGGTCTCCCCGGGGGCCTCCCACCACGACTGCACGCCGTTGCACGAGTCGGGACTGAAACTGATCACGGATACACAGGAGGTGATTGGAATGACAGTGCACACTTCGTCCAGCCGAAAGCTGAAACAGGCAACCGATTACGCTGGAAGCGAAACCCTGACCTCACCGGTCGACAGCGCGCTTGGGCGCATTCGCGATGCCTATCCCACCCGCCTGACCAAGCCGCTCGATAGCCTCTGGCTCGAGCGCCAGGAAGGCGTGGTACGGGGCAGTACCGAGGACGGGCCGCTGACTCAGGCGCAGCTCGACGAGTTCGAGCGCAAGGGCTTCCTGTTCGAGCCCAGCTTCATCAGCGGTGAGGAGCTCGACGAGCTGCGCAGCGAGCTGGATGCCCTGCTCAGTCGCGACGATTTCCGCGGCCGCGACTTCAGTATCACCGAGCCCGAGAGCCAGGAGATCCGTTCGCTGTTCGCCGTGCATTTCCTTTCTCGGCGATTCGCCAGATTGGCGCGCGACGAGCGCCTCATCGGCCGGGTGCGTCAGATCCTCGGTGGCGAAGCCTACGTGCATCAGTCGCGTATCAACTACAAGCCGGGCTTCGTGGGCAAGGGCTTCAGCTGGCACTCCGACTTCGAGACTTGGCACGCCGAGGACGGCATGCCGGCGATGCACGCGGTGAGCGCCTCGATCGTGCTGACCGACAATCATGAGTTCAACGGCCCACTGATGCTGATCCCGGGCTCCCACAAGGTGTTCGTGCCGTGCCTGGGCGAGACGCCCGACGATCACCATCGCCAGTCGCTGAAGCGTCAGGAGTTTGGCGTGCCGGGGCGCGAGGCGCTGCGCGAACTGGTCGCGCGTCACGGTATCGAAGCGCCCAAGGGGGCAGCGGGCGGGCTGTTGCTGTTTGACTGCAATACGTTGCATGGCTCCAACGCCAATATGTCGCCGGACCCGCGCAGCAACGTCTTCTTCGTCTACAACCGATGCGACAACGCCTGCGTCGAGCCCTTCGCCGCACGCTGCCGTCGGCCGAGCTTCCTGGCCCATTGGCCGGACGAGCTGTGGACGCCGCAGATTGACGCCTGACGTCTCGATAGCGTCATCAGGGTGGAACAGGGCGCATGGTGCGGTAAACTGTGAGGCTTGTCGTTGAGAAGCGGCACGCATAACGAGAAGGAGAAGACCCGCCATGCGCTTTGTCCCCCGATTCACCGATGGCCAGGAGTTTCCCCATTCGCTGGGCAAAATCGTTTGCATCGGCCGCAATTATGCAGACCATGCCAAGGAGCTGGACAACCCGATACCCACCGAGCCGCTGCTGTTCATCAAGCCGGCCACCAGTGCGGTACGCCTCGACGAGCCCCTCGATCCGCCCTTTTCTCGCGGTGAAGTGCACTACGAGGCGGAGCTGGCCCTGCTGGTCGGCGAGCGGCTGACCCATGCCACCTCCGATGAGGCCGAGCGAGCCATCGTCGGGATTGGCCTGGCGCTGGACTTGACCCTGCGCGACGTGCAAACGCGGCTGAAGGAGAAAGGGCATCCCTGGGAGATCGCCAAGTCGTTCGACGGTGCCTGCCCACTGAGCGATTTTCTGCCGCTGAGCCGCGTGCCGAACTGGAATGCGCTGACCTTCGAGCTGGAAATCGACGGTGAGCTGCGCCAACACGGCGAGGGCTCCGACATGCTGTTCCCCGTGCCGACCCTGGTGGCGGAAATGAGCCGTCATTTCACCCTCGAACCGGGCGACGTGATCATTACAGGCACACCCGAGGGCGTCGGCGAGCTGGCGCGTGGCGCCAAGCTGCGTTTGACCCTTACCGGTGGCCTCGAAGTCAGGGCCCAAGTCGTCGAGTAATGCCTCGCCCGATCCCGTACGCAGAACCAAACAGACGACGCCCCCGCGGCCTGGCCGCGGGGGCGTCGTGTCGTTTGCCCCGGGTGCGTCGCTACTCGAGCCAGGTCTATTCGAGATAGGTGTAGCCCTGCAGGCCGGCGGAGAGATCGTCGAGGAAGTGGGCCTGCTCTTCGGCGGAAAGGCCGCTGTCGGCCAGTTGGCCGGCAAGGCGGTCGCGCAGGACCTTGGCGTCGAAGTTGACGTAGGCGAGCACGTCGGAGACGCGGTCACCCTGCTGGGCATGGCTCAGCACCCACTCGCCGTTCTCGTCCAGGGCGGCGTCGACGGAGTCGGTGTCGCCGAACAGGTTGTGCAGGTCGCCAAGGATCTCCTGATAGGCGCCGACCAGGAAGAAACCAAGCAGGCGCTCCTCGTCTTCATGCCATTCCGGTAGCGGCAGAGTGGTTTCCACGCCTTGGCCGTCGACGTAGCCGTCGATACGGCCGTCGCTATCGCAGGTGATGTCCTGGATCACGCCGCGCCGGGTGGGCTCGCGGTTGAGCCCGGTCAGCGGCAGCACCGGGAAGATCTGATCGATGCCCCACACGTCGGGTACCGACTGGAACAGCGAGAAGTTGACGAACAGCTTGTCGGCTAGCTTCTCGGCCAGCTCGTCGATGATCTCGCGGTGGGCACGGTTGCGACTGTCGAGCCGCTGGCGCAGGCGTGCACAGGCGGCGAAGTAGACCCCTTCCGACTCGGCGCGAACGGTGATGTCGGCGAGCCCCATGAGAAAGCGGTCGTGCATCTCGCTCATCGCCTGCAGCAGGTCGTGCCAGGCCTCCACCAACTCGCGCGGTTCCACTGAGTTGCCCAGCAGATCGTGCACGCGCCACAGTTCATCCAACTGCGGGTCGTCCTCGGCCAGGCGCGCAGGCGCCTCGTCGTTGACCCGCTCCTCGCCGATCACGTTGGCGATCAGCACCGCATGGTGCGCGGTGAGGGCGCGGCCGGACTCGCTGATCAGGTGAGGATGGGGAATCTCTGCCTCGTTGCAGGCCTGGGCGAAGGCACTGACCACGTTACGGGCATACTCGCGCATGGAGTAGTTGATCGAGCAGAAGCTGCGCGAGCGGGTGCCTTCGTAATCGATGCCCAGACCACCGCCCACATCGACGGTGTCGATCGGCGCTCCCAGTGCCAGCAGGCTCTGGTAGAAGCGCGCACACTCGCGCAGGCCGACCTGAATGTCGCGAATGTTGGCGATCTGCGAGCCCAGGTGGAAGTGCACCAGCTGCAGGCTGGCCAGTGAATCGGCTTCGCGCAGGCGCTCCACCACCGCCAGCATCTGGCTGGCGGTGAGCCCGAACTTTGACTTTTCACCGCCTGTGTCCTGCCACTTGCCCATGCCCACCGAGGCCAGGCGGGCGCGCAGGCCGATGCGCGGGGTGACACCAATGTTCTGGGCTTCCTCGAGGATCAGTGGCAGTTCGGAGAACTTTTCCACCACCAGATAAACGCGGTGGCCGAGTTTCTCACCCATCAGCGCCAGGCGAATGTACTCGCGGTCCTTGTAGCCGTTGCACACGATCAGCGACGGGCCGTCGGCGGAGAGTGCCAGCACGGCGAGCAGCTCCGGCTTGCTGCCGGCCTCGAGGCCGACCCGGCCATGGCCGCGCTCGCGGGTGGCCAGGATCTCCTCGACCACGCGGCGCTGCTGGTTGACCTTGATCGGGTAGACCGCGGTATAGCCGCCGATGTACTCCTCCTCGCTCATGGCCAGGTCGAAGGCTTCGCACAGCTGCTCGACGCGGTCGTGCAGGATATCGCTGAAGCGCACCAGTACCGGAAGGCGCAGGCCGGCATCGCGAAGCTGGTCCACTAGGGGGGCCAGCGGCAGGGCCGGACCCTCGGCTTCGCTGCCCAGCGGGCGCACCAAGGCGTGGCCGCTGTCGTCGACGTCGAAATAACCGCTGCCCCACTGGTCGATGTTCCAGGTACGGCGCGCCCGTTGGGCGGGGCCGGAGGCAGCTCCCATGGATAGGCTCATGTGTTGCTCGCTTCAGGCAGGGGCAGAGCGCCATGTTTCAGGCGTGCCGTGAGAATGGTATGAAACTGCGCCGGGTCGTGGGGCGTCAGGTCGTGAGCCGGTGGATCCACGTAGACCACCAGCAGGCGCGACAGCCAGTAGCGGAGTGCCGTCATGCGCAGCATCGTCGGCCATACCTCGCGCTCGGTGGCGGAGAGGGGGCGGCGAGCCTGGTAGGCGCCCAGGATCACGTCGTGTCGCTCGCGGTCCAGTTGCCCGTCGGGGCCCGAGGCCCAGTCATTGATCACGATGGCCAGGTCGAACAGCAGGTCACCGGTGCAGCCATTGTAGAAATCGATGATGCCGCCGAGGCGGTCGCCCTCGAACAGTGTGTTGTCGCGAAACAGGTCGCCGTGCAGTGCGCCATGGGGCAGCTCGGGAGCGGCACCGAATACGTCCTGATAGATATCCACCTCGTCCTTCATCAGGGCCTGGTCCTCGGGCGAGAGGTAGCCCAGCACCTTGTGGTGCATGGCCACGAGCCAGTTCAGGTCGCGGGGGTTGGGGCGATGGCCGGGGAAGTGCTGGGACACCATGTGCATGCGCCCCAGCGCGTCGCCCAGGGCTTGGCACTGCAGCAGATTGGGCGCCACGGGGTGGCGGCCGGGCAGGCGCGGAAACAGCAGCGAGGGCTTGCCGGCCAGGCTGTGCAGGGCAATG
This sequence comes from Halomonas sp. A29, assembly GCF_046723295.1. NCBI lineage: Bacteria > Pseudomonadati > Pseudomonadota > Gammaproteobacteria > Oceanospirillales > Halomonadaceae > Halomonas > Halomonas sp. A29. The sequence continues at coordinate 18,054 of NZ_JAXQPR010000019.1, read as the reverse complement.
CCCTCGCGATCGTGCACCGGACCCGCGACCGGCAATCGATGCTCGTCCAGGTAGTCGAGCAGGTCGACGAAGAACGGCAGCTCTTCGTGCTCGCCCTGCTCGAACAGGGTCAGCACCAGCTCGCGGCGGTCGGTGGTGACAAAGAAAGTGGTGTTTTCGGTACCGCCGGCGACCCCCTGAAGGGATACCAGATCGCCGACGTCGAAACGCCTGAGAAACTCTGCGACCTGTGCGTCGCTCAACGGGGTGAATACGGCCATGTGTCTCTCGCCCAGGTTGCCAAGCCGCCTATTGTAGCGTCTTGGCACCTCGATGCACGTCTCCTGGACACCTTCCGGCATTCACCTCGTATGAAGCCCGGCATGGCGGCTAGAAGCGCATCAGCACCCACTGGGGCACGGCGATCCTGTCGCCCTCCTGGCGTTCGAAGTTGCCGTCGCCATCGTGGTCGACCAGGAAGTAGCTAGAGCCGCGGTTCGGACGGATCTCGATGGCATAGAGCTGACCGTTGACACGGTACTCGCGAATGGTGCGGTCCTCCTCCTGTCGAATGGTGATGTCGGGTTCGACATTGGCAGAGGATTGGGCCAAGGCGGGCGTGGCTGCCGCCAGGCCGAGGCCGAGGGAAAGCAGTGCTACAGCCAGGAAACGGCGAGAAACGTTCATGATGGCCTCCCAAGAGCGCATGCGACGATCGCTGCCACTGATTGTCTCCAGTGTATGACGTTGGACAGCATGATCCCAACGATGGCGGCAAAAGCGGCGTGCAATGCGTATCATGGCTGATCAGAATCACATTTTCTTGCACAGACCCAACGGATGCCGATTCATGGCCGATACGCCCATCGTTCTCGTCGACGGTTCGTCCTATCTTTACCGCGCCTTTCACGCCCTGCCACCGCTGACCACCTCCAGCGGCCAGCCCACCGGTGCCATCAAGGGCGTGATCAACATGCTCAAGCGGCTGATCAAGGATTACCCGGACAGCCCCATGGCGGTGGTCTTCGATGCCAAGGGCAAGACCTTCCGCGATGAGCTGTTCGAGGCCTACAAGGCCCAGCGCCCGCCGATGCCCGACGACCTGCGCAGCCAGGTGGAGCCGCTCTATGCCTGCGTGCGTGCCCTGGGCCTGCCGCTGCTGTGCATCGAGGGCGTCGAGGCCGACGACGTCATCGGTACCCTGGCCCGGCTTGCCACCGAGGCCGGCCGCGACGCGGTGATCTCCACCGGCGACAAGGACATGGCGCAACTGGTCAATGGCCATATCACGCTGGTTAACACCATGAAGGACGAGCTCCTCGACGTGGAGGGGGTCAAGGCCAAGTTCGGTCTGCCGCCTGAGCTGATCATCGACTTCCTGGCGCTGATGGGCGACAAGGTCGACAACATCCCCGGAGTGCCGGGGGTGGGCGAGAAGACCGCGCTGGGCCTGCTGCAGGGCGTGGGCGGGGGGCTGGATGCCATCTACGCCGATCTGGACAAGGTCAAGACGCTCGACTTTCGCGGCGCCAAAACGCTGCCGGCCAAGCTCGACGAGCATCGCGAGATGGCCTATCTCTCCTACCAGCTGGCCACCATCAAGACCGACTGCGAGCTGCCGGTGGGGCTAGACGACCTCGACATCGCCCACCCCGACCGCGAAGCGCTCAAGCAGCTCTATACCGAGCTCGAATTCAAGGTCTGGCTCTCCGAGCTGCTGGCGGGCAAGGACGAGGGCGTTGACGATGTCGAGCGTGGCACGGGGGTCGCAGGCACGGCGGCGGCGGGCAATCTCGACCCCGATGCGCCGCCGGCAAGCGTAGCGGCGTGCCAGAACCACCTGATACTGACCCAGGCGGAGCTCGACGAGTGGCTGGCCCGGCTCGGCGCCTGCGAGGCCTTCTGCTTCGACCTCGAGACCAACAGTCTCAACTACATGGATGCCGAGATCGTCGGCGTGGGGCTGGCGCTGGAACCCGGCGAGGCGGCCTACGTGCCGCTTGCCCACGACTATCTCGACGTGCCCGATCAGCTCGACCGTGACAGCGTGCTGGCCGCGCTCAAGCCGCTGCTCGAGGATCCCTGCCGCGGCAAGATCGGCCAGAATCTCAAGTACGATATCTCGGTACTGGCCAACTACGACATTCAAGTGCGTGGACCGCTGACCGACACCATGCTCGAATCCTACGTGCTCAACTCCACCGCCACCCGTCACGACATGGATTCGCTGGCGCTCAAGTACCTGGGCCAGAAGACGGTGAGCTTCGAGGAGATCGCCGGCAAGGGTGCCAAGCAGCTCACCTTCAACCAGATCGACTTCGAGCAGGCCGTGCCCTACGCCTGCGAGGATGTCGACGTGACGCTGCGGCTGCACTGCGAGCTGCGCCCGCGAGTCGAAGCGGAAGGGCGCCTGGCCGAAGTGCTCGACCATATCGAACGCCCGCTGATCCCTGTGCTGTCGCGCATCGAGCGCACCGGCGTGGCGATCGACCCCGTGCGCCTGCATGCCCAGAGCCAGGAGCTCGAAGTGCGCATCGCCGAACTCGAGGCGCGCGCCTTCGAGCTGGCCGGGCGCGAGTTCAACCTCGGCTCGCCCAAGCAATTGGGTGAAATCCTGTTCGACGAGCAGAAGATCCCGGTACTCAAGAAGACACCCAAGGGTGCGCCCTCCACTGCCGAGGCCGTGCTGGAGGAGCTGGCGCTGGACTACCCGCTGCCCAAGGTGATCATGGAGCATCGCGGCCTGGCCAAGCTCAAGTCGACCTATACCGACAAGCTGCCGCGGCTGGTCAACAAGCGCACCGGGCGCTTGCACACCAGCTACCATCAGGCGGTCGCCGCCACCGGCCGGCTCTCCTCTAGCGACCCCAATCTGCAGAACATCCCCATCCGCACCGAGGAAGGGCGCAAGATCCGCCAGGCCTTCATCGCCCGGCCCGGCTATCGCATCGTCGCCGCCGACTACTCGCAGATCGAGCTGCGCATCATGGCCCATCTCTCCGAAGACAAGGGGCTGCTTTCCGCCTTTGCCGAGGGGCGCGACATCCACACCGCCACCGCCGCCGAGGTCTTCGGCATGGCGCTGGAGAAGGTCTCAGGCGAGCAGCGCCGCAGCGCCAAGGCGATCAATTTCGGCCTGATCTACGGCATGAGCGCCTGGGGGCTCTCCAAGCAGCTGCACATCGAGCGCAGCCAGGCGCAGACCTACATCGATCGCTACTTCGACCGCTATCCCGGCGTGGCCCGTTACATGGAGCGCATCCGCGCCCAAGCCGCCGACGACGGCTTCGTCGAGACCGTGTTCGGGCGCCGGCTCTACCTGCCCGAGATCCGCGCTCAGAACCACGCCCGTCGCCAGGCCGCCGAGCGCACCGCGATCAACGCGCCGATGCAGGGCACCGCGGCGGACATCATCAAGCGCGCCATGATCGAGGTCGACGCCTGGCTGCAGGAGAGCGCCTTCGACGCCTGCATGGTGATGCAGGTCCACGACGAACTGGTGTTCGAGGTCGGCGAGAACCAGGTGGAAGAATTCATCGGCGAGGTGAAGACGCGCATGCAGGCCGCCGCCGAACTCAGCGTGCCGCTGATCGTCGAGGCCGAGAATGGGGTCAACTGGGACGAAGCGCACTGACCCCGGCCTCTTCTTGCCTAGCGCGGAATCAACAGCACAATTCCCGAGAGCATCGCGAACGACAGCACACCTAACCGCATCCGCCGTGCATCGAGGCGATGGTGGACGAGTCGGCTGGCGATGCTTCCTGCAGCCAGTGCTGGCAATAAAGCCAACGCCCAGAGCCACTGGTGGAGCTGGAACTGACCGGCAAGGGCGAGGATAGCCAGGGAGACCAGTTCGCCAATCAGGAAGCAGAGTGCGATGGTGGCGCGCAGCACCGGCCCCGGCCGGTGCTGGTAGAGCAGGGCGAGCGGTGGACCACCGACTCCGGTAGCGGTTTCCGTCACTCCGGTGACCACCCCAACCGCGGTGCAAGCGGCTCGGCTCGGCTGGAAGACTGGGGCGAACAGTCCGGCCAGCACGGCAAGGATGGTCGAAGCGCCTATCAATTGGTTGAGTCCGTTAGTGGATACCACCAGCAGAATACCGAGGCCGACGAAGGTGCCAGGCAGACGTCCCAGACTGACCCAACCCACCCCCCGCCAGTCGATGGCATCGCGCTCGCGCAGCCCCACATAGCCGTTGAGCGGCAACATCAGTATCAACAAGGCCACCGGCAGCAGGTCCGGCCTCAAAAGTCCCATCACGGGTGCCACCACAAGGGCGAAACCAATCCCCACGGCGCCCTGGATGAAAGCGGCGACGGCAACGGCCGACGCCAGGACCATGAATATCGCTGCTTCGCTCATGGGTGAGACAGCCTTGCATTGTCATTGCCTGTGCTGCTGAGCACCTCGGGCCGGAAGCGAGCACGATGTTCAGAGGCGACAGGATGAACACGAAAGATAGGTGCACTTTTTACTGCCGCTGCGGCCTCGCGCACCTGATTCAGCAAGGCATGGCCATCCCATTCCACTGGCCAGCCCTGCCACAGCCGCAGACGACCGTTGGTGAATACGGCGCTGATCTGATCGCGGTTGCCATAGCGCACCAGCTCCCAGGGGCGGTCCCAGGACGGTGTCATTTCCGGTATATCGATATCTACCAGCAGGAAATCGGCTGCTTGCCCGGGGGCAATCTCACCGACAAGTCCCCCGAGCCCGGCAGCATCGGCACCACAGCGAGTGGCGTGCTCCAGCCAGCGCCAGCCGCCGCCACAGGAGGAGTCCCCGCTGGCCAGACCGAAGGCTAGCCGCTGGCTGGTCTCGGCGGCGTCCATCAGGCGGAAGCCGTCGCTGCGTGTGCCATCGGTGCCGAGGCCGAAGCGGATGCCGAGCGCCGCCATCTGCAGTGCCGGAGCCACCGCATTGCCCTTCCAGGCGCTGGCCACTGGGTTGAAGGCCACAGCAGTGTTCGTGCCACGCAGCAGGTTGAGCTCATCGGGTGTGACCAGGGTGGCATGGGCCACCAGTGCTTGCGGACCCAGTGCGCCGACGCTGTGGAGATGTTCCAGGGGGCGCTGACGACGTGCGACCAAGGAGCGCTCCACGGCCTGGAGGTGCTCGTTGACGTGGGTTTGAAAGATAGTGCCGGCCTCGGCGCAGAGCGAAGAGGCGGCATGCAGCATGGCGTCGCTACCAGCCTCTGGAATCGACACCGCGAGCGACGGCCGAATCAGGGGGTGGTTTTCCCAATGCGCCAGGTGTCTCTCGGCCCGCTGCAGAATCGCTGCGACCGCCCCCTCCTGGGGGGCGTTGGCGGTGCCGCCAAGGTCGTTGCAGATCAGTCCCAGTACGCAGCGCAGTCCGACCTCCCCGGCAGCTTGAGCGATGGAGGCCGTGTCGGCAGCGGAGCGTGTGCCTGCATCCACCGCAGTGGTGAAGCCACCACGCAGCGCTTCCAGGGCGGCCAGCTTGGCGGACAGGTGTAGCAGCTCCTCGTCTAGACTGGCCTCCAGAGGAACCCAGACGCGCTTGAAGATCTCCGAAGGCTCGCCGAACACCAGCGACTTGCCCAGCGACTGGGTCAGATGGTGATGGGTGTCTATCAGGCCTGGCATCAGCAACTGGCCAGGCAATTCGACAGGGACGAGACCGGGGTGGCGCCGGCGCAGCTCTTCGGCAGGCCCTATTTCCTGAAAGACCCCGTTGGCGACAAGCACGGCGCGGTCACACCGGCAGCCTTCCGTCAGCAGCACCTCTTCGGGGCATAGCAGCAGTGTCTCGCCGCTCAGGCGCTCAGGGGATGGCAGCGGCGTGCCGGGGTAGAGGCTCGACATGCCTTAGTCTCCCTTGGTGGCTTCGATGGGGGCGGGACTGCTGTCGCGGTCTTGCTGCGGCGTGTGCCCCAAGTGATGAAAGAGAATATTGACCAGTACGGCTGTCAGGGTGCCCATGGCCAGGCCGTTGCCCAGGATGATCTGTAAATGACCGGGGAAGGCACTGTAGAAGCCCGGCACCACGATGGGGGTGAGGCCCATGGCCAGGGCAGCGGCAAGGGTGAACATGTTGCCGTTCTGGTTGAAGTCGACTCGGCGCAGAATGTTGATACCCATGACACCGATGATGGCGAAGACGATGACCGCCGTGCCGGCCACCACTGCGGTGGGGATGGCGTAGGCCAGCCGCCCTAGGGGAGCGCAGAGTGCCAGCAACACCAGCATGGCGCCGGCGGCGATGGTCACGTATCGGGAGCGCACACCGGTGGCGCGAATGATGCCGATGTTCTCGCCGCTGGTGATGATCAGTGAAGTGCCGAAGCAGCCACCGAACAGTGAGCCCAAGGCGTCGGCGCGGATATTGCGCGGCACGATGGCCTTGTGGTCGCCCTTGCGCTCGACTATCTCGGCTGTTGCCAGTGTCTGGCCGGTGGCCTCGGTCATCGACACCACACAGAAGATGATCAGCGGCAACGAGGCGAAGAGGTCGAACTTCGGCATGCCAAAGGGGAAGGGCTGGGGAAAGGCCACCAGCGGACCCTCCAGCACGCCCGAGAAGGTCATGGCTCCCGTGGCAACCGCCACTGCAGCGCCGGCCAGCAGTCCCAGCATCACGGCGATGCGCTGCCACATGCCGGTGAGGCAGCGGGCAAAGATCACGGTACAGGCAATAGTGACAAGGGCCAGGCCGATGTTGCCCATGGCGGCGAACTCCGGTGACCCTGGGCGGCCTGTGATCAGGCCTCCAAAGATGCGAATCAGGTTTACGGCCACCAGCAGCAACATGGTGCCGATCACGATGGGCGGGAAAAATTTCAGCACTCGGGTAAAGAAGGGCAGGGCTAGGAAATAGAAGAGACCCGTCAGGATCACGGCGCCGGTGGCCGTCTGCAGGTCGGTGGCCTGGGCAATGGCCAGGAAGATCACCAGCGGGGCGCCTCCTGGAACCTGAACGAAGGGTAGGCGGGCACCGAAGCCGGATACGCCTACCGACTGCAGGATGCCGGCCAGGCCGCAGGCCAGAAAAATGGCGCTCATCAGGCCGACAGTGACATTGTCCGGCAGCTCCAGGGTGTGACCGATCAGGAAGGCGGCGGTGATGGGTGCCGCTGCCATCACCAGAACGTGCTGGAAGCCATAAAGCAGCATGGTGCCCAGCGGCAAGCGCTCATCGACGGGCTCGACCGCTGCCTCGGGTGGGCTATGGGTGGTCTTCATGGTGGGTCCTCTTGTTGTTGTGAAGGCTTGTGACGGCCTCGGCCTCGGCCGGGGCCGGGGCCGGGGCGCGGCTACAGACTCAGTGGTCCTGAGATCACCCTAGCGGGGGGCTTCTGTTCTGGTCCATAACAGAGTTTCGTGTTATCTGTTGCCAAAAAGGCAACGATGGGGATTGGGGGGGAGAGCATGCATCTGCTTCTGCCGGGACTGCGCTATTTTGAAGAAGTGGCACGGCAAGGGTCTCTGCGAAAGGCTGCCGAGCGGTTACATGTGGCAGCTTCGGCAATCAATCGACAGATCCTCAAATTGGAAGATGAGCTCGGCGTTCCGCTCTTCGAGCGACTACCTCGCGGATTGCGGCTTTCGCCGGCGGGTGAGCTGATGCTTCACCAGATCCGCCAATGGCAGCGCGATGAGCGGCGTCTGCAGGAGTATCTCGGCGAGATTCGCGGCACTGGTTGTGCAGAGGTACGTGTAGCCAGCGTGGAGTCGCTGACCGACCAACTGCTACCCCAGGTGCTGGTCGCATTTCGTGAACGCTTTCCGCAGGTGCGCTTCAGGCTGATGACGGGGATGACCGATACCATCCTCGAGCAGGTGGTTACTGGAGATGCCGATATCGGAATTTGCATCAATCCCCCTATTACACCCAGGGTCCGTTTCATTGAGCAGGTTGGACTGGAGTTCGGAGCCGTGCTGGCGCCAAGCCATCCGTTGGCCGAACGGCAAGCGTTGTGGCTAAGGGAATGCCTGGCCTACCCGGCGCTTCTGCCTAGCCCCGAGATGTTTCATGGTTCCACGCTCCAGCAGGTATTGGCCAAGGCCGATCTCGAGCTGGAGCCAGTCGCAGCGGGGAATCGAATCTTGACCCTCAAGTCGCTGGCTCGCGCTGGACTTGGCATCGCTTTCCTCAATCGGCTCGACATCTCCCGGGAGCTTGCCCATGGCGAGCTGGTGTTCAAGCCGCTCTTCGATCGGCATATCGCCAAGGCCCAGTTGACCCTGTGTGCCCATAGTGACCGTGCCCTGCCCATGGCGACCTCTGTCCTGGCGGAACGGCTACGCGAGGCGATGCTGTCCATTGAACCTGGTCAGCATCGACTCGCGTAGTCATTCCCGACACCTCCAATGAAAAACGCCACCGCGGCTGCGGTGGCGTTTTCGGTTCGAGCTTGTCAGCTCAGGCTTAGCGCCAGCCGACACGATCGAAGATGCGGATCGCTTCGGGGTTGTTCTCGCCCAGTACGCTGATGTTCAGATCGTCCTTGTGCAGCTCGCCCCAGGACTTGAGCGTCTCATCCATGTTCACACCGTCCACCACCGGGTACTCGTAGTTGCCGGCGGCGAAGATTTCCTGGGCGGTATCGGAGGAGAGGAACTCGAGGAAGCGGATGGCGTTCTCGCGATTCGGCGAGGTGGCAACGACACCTGCTCCGCCCACGTTGACGTGAATGCCGCGGTCGTCCTGGTTGGGGAACAAGATGCCGACTTTTTCTGCCACTTCGCGATCGGCGGCGTCGTCGGAGTTGAGCAGGCGCACGTAGTAGTAGTGGTTGGCCACGGCCAGGTCACACTCGCCGGCGGCCACTGCCTTGATCTGATCGGTGTCGCCGCCTTCAGGCTGGCGCGCCAGGTTGTTGACGATGCCTTTGGCCCACTCCTCGGCAGCTTCGGCACCGTGATGGTCGATCATCGCGGCCAGCAGCGACTGGTTGTAGATGTTGTTGGAGGAGCGAATGCATACCTCTCCTTCCCAGCGCGGATCGGTCAGGTCCTCGTAGGAGGTGATCTCGCTGGGGTCGACGTTCTCCGGGTTGTAGAAGATTGCCCGCACGCGCTGGCTGAAACCGAACCACATGCCTTCGGGGTGGCGCATGGATTCAGGCAGACGCTCGTTGAGTACGTCGGATTCGATGCCCTGGAAGATGCCTTCTTCTTCGGCACGCCACAGACGGCCGGCATCGACGGTGATCATCACGTCGGCGGGGCTGGCCACGCCCTCGCGCTGGATGCGCTCGATCAGCTGGTCGGAGTCACCCTCGAGCAGGTTGACCTTGATCCCGGTCTCATCGGTAAAGGCCTGGTAGAGCTGCTCGTCGACATCGTAATGGCGTGCCGAATAGAGGTTGACCTCGTCGGCCGTTGCCCCGGTGGCAAAGGCCGACCCGGCGAGCACTGCGGCGAGCGGAGCGATGAGGCGGTTACGCTGGGTCATGATTTTCTACCTCGAGAGCCTGACGGATGGGAGTGCAAAACTAATGATAATACGTTGCATTACGCTGAACGCTATTGAAGCGTTTTGCGAACAGGCCGTCAAGCCTGCTGCGAAGAGCCCACTACGGCGCGGCGCTGTAGAGCTGACGGGAAGCAAGGAAATGCGAAAAAGTTGGCGAATGCGAGTTAATTCCAAACGTACTCGCTGGACATTTCGGGTAGGATGAAGGTTGCCATTTCCCCTCGGATCATGTCGTTTGTTCTATGACTAGCCAATCGAAGCCAATGGAAGTCGGACACGCTCCCTACCAGCAGGCCACTGCACTGACCATGGAGGGGGTGCACCACTCCTTCGGCAGCCTGCCCGCCGTGCGTGGTGTCAACCTGGACGTGGCGCCCGGTGAGGTCGTCTGCTTGCTGGGGCCATCAGGCTGTGGCAAGACCACTCTGCTGCGTATCGCGGCGGGGCTCGAGATGCTGCAGCAAGGTCGTGTGACCCTCAACGGCGGTGAGATCGCCGTGCCAAAAGGGCGTCACGTGCCGCCTGAGAAGCGCAACGTCGGCCTGGCTTTCCAGGACTCGGCGCTGTTTCCACATCTCACGGTGATCGAGAACGTCACCTTCGGCCTGAAGGGCGAACCGCAGCGTCAGCGCCGCGAGCGGGCGCTGACGCTGCTCGAGCAGCTGGGCATGGCCAACTACGCCGATTCCTATCCGCACATGCTTTCCGGTGGGCAGCAGCAGCGTGTGGCGCTGGCCCGCGCCCTGGCGCCGGCTCCGCAACTGATGCTGCTCGACGAGCCCTTCTCCAGCCTCGACGCGCGTCTGCGTGATCGTATCCGCGACGATACCCTGCACGTACTCAAGAAGGTGGGGGCAGCAACCCTGCTGGTGACCCACGACCCCGAAGAGGCCATGTTCATGGCCGACCGTATCGCCTTGATGCGCGATGGACGTATCGTGCAGATGGGTACGCCTCGGGAGCTCTACTGCGCGCCCTGCGACCCTTTCGTCGTGGCATTCTTCGGCGAGGTTAACGAGCTGAGTGGCGTGGTGCAGGGCGGTCGTGTCCAGACCCCGGTGGGGCCGGTGGAGGCCGGTTGGTTGCCCGAAGGGAGCCCGGCCCTGGTGATGATCCGGCCCGAGGCACTGCGCATCACCGAGCACTTCGAGCCGGCGCCGGAGCACCGCTACAGCCATGTGGTCATGGCCAAGCTGCTCGGGCGCAGCAGTCTGCTGCACATCTGCGCCCACGGCGAGGATGGCAGCGAGGCCCACCTGCATGCCAGGGTGCCCGGCGTCTTCCTGCCCGCCGAGGGGCAGCGGGTGGACATTCACCTCGACCTGTCGCAGGTCTTCGTCTTCCCCTCAGTGGCTGCCTGAGCCGGGGCGCGAGCGGCGCATGGCCATGCTCAGCAGTACTACCGGAATGATCCCTACGACCACGATCGCCAGCGAGGCCGTCGAGGCTTCGGCCAGCCGCTCGTCCGACGCCAGGCTGTAGGCTCTTACCGCCAGGGTATCGAAATTGAAGGGGCGCAGGATGATGGTCGCCGGCAGCTCCTTCATGACGTCGACGAAGACCAGGATACCGGCGGCGATCAGGCTGCCGCGCATGATCGGCGTGTGCACGCGCTTGAGCGTGCCGGCCGGCGTCTGGCCCAAGGTGCGCGAGGCGGCATCCATGCTCGGTGTCACCTTGCCTAGACTCGCCTCCACGGTATTGAACGACACCGCCAGGAAACGCACCACGTAGGCGTACACCAGGATGAACGCCGAGCCGCTGAAGATCAGCCCGACGATCTTGCCGTAGTGGGCGTGCAGCCAGGTGTTGAGGGTATTGTCGAGCCAGGCGAAGGGAATCAGGATACCCACCGCGATCACCGAGCCGGGAATCGCATAGCCCATCGAGGCAACCCGCGTGGCGATGCGTGTCAGCGGGCTGTCGTGAAGGCGCACCCCGTAGCTGAGCACCACGGCCAGGCCCACCGCGATCAGCGATGCGATGACGGCCAGCAACAGGCTGTTCCAGGCGAAGTCGAGGAAGCGGGTGCCGAACAGTGCATCTCCCTTGGCCATGGCCATCTGCAACAGCAGGCCGCTGGGAATCAGGAAGCCGATCAGCACCGGCAGGGCACAGGCAGTGAAGGCTGCCGCAGCCCGCCAGCCGCGTAACCGGTATTCGGGCAGTTGCTGGTAGCGGTTGGTGGTGTGGAAATACTGTCGCTTGCCCCGCGACCAGCGTTCCAGCAGTACCAGCACGATGACGAACAGCAGCAGACAGGCTGCGAGCTGGGCGGCGGCCACCTGCTCGCCCAGGCCGAACCAGGTGCGATAGATACCGGTGGTGAAGGTATCGACGCCGAAGAACTGCACCGCGCCGAACTCGTTGAGGGTTTCCATCAGTACCAGCGAGACCCCGCCGACGATGGCCGGGCGCGCCAGTGGCACGGCTACCGTGGCGAACAGGTTCCACGGACCGCGCCCCAGCGTGCGTCCCACGTCGAGCACGCATACCGACTGTTCCAGGAACGCGGCCCTGGCCAGCAGATAGACGTAGGGGTAGAGCACCAGTGTGATCAGCGTGGCGGCACCGCCCAATGAACGGATGTTGGGAAAGTAATAATCGCCGCGCCCCCACTCGAAGATCTCGCGCAACCAGCTCTGCACGGGCCCCGCGTATTGCAGGAAGTCGGTATAGGCGTAGGCGATTACATAGGTAGGCACGGCCAGCGGCAGCAGCAGCGCCCACTCGAAGATGCGGCGCCCGGGAAAGCGGCACATCACCACCAGCCAGGCGCTACCGGTGCCGATCACCATGGTGCCGAGCCCCACCGTGACGGCGAGATAGAAGGTGTTGCCCAGATAGCGACCCAGTACCGTACTGGCCAGATGCTGCCAGACCCCCTGTGTCGGCATCACGATATGTGCCAGTACCACGATGACCGGAAGCGCGACGACGAGTGCCACGATCAGGATCAGCAGTGTCCAGGGGCTCAGGCGGTGAGACAAGGAGGAAAGGCCGGTAGTCGCGGATCGGAACAAGCAGGAACTCCTTCACTGGCCGGCGCGGCAGCGCAGTAATGCGAGGCGGTAACGGCTGGAAATGATACCAGTTGGCGCGTGTTGCTGCAGCTCGTGTCAGCTGACCGACATCAAGGAAAAGCGCCCGTATCTGCGATACGAGCGCTCAAGTCGTGCGAGGTCGAAAGCCTAGTAGCCGAGCATGAGCGAGGGCAGGCCCGTCACCAGCACCGGGAAGAAGGCCATCAGCAGGCAGGCCAGCACGATCAACGCACAGAAGGGGATCACCGCCTTGTAGAGGTCGATGATCTCGACCCCTTTAGGCGCCACGCCCTTCAGGTAGAACAAGGCGTAGCCGAAGGGTGGCGTCAGGAAGGAGGTCTGCAGCACTACCGCCACCATCACCACGAACCACAGTACGTCGACCCCCATCTGATTGACGATCGGCAGCATGATCGGGAAGCTCAGCAGCACGATGCCGGTCCAGTCGAGGAACATCCCCAGGACGAAGACCAGGAACAGCATCAGGATCAAGGCGCCGGTGGTGCCGCCGGGCATGGCCAAGACCAGCTCGCTGATCACCGTCATGCCGCCGCCGCGGGAGAACACGCCGGTAAAGGCAGTGGCGCCGACCAGCACCAGCATCACCATGGTGGTGGTCTTGCTGGCGTCGATCAGGGTGCGAAAGCAGGTGGTGAGCTTGCGGTCGCCGAAGATCAGGAACAGCAGGAAGGCGATGCCCACGCCGATGGCCGAGGCCTCGGTGGCGGTGGCCACGCCGGTGAACAGTGCGCCCAGCACGCCCAGGATCAGGGCCATCGGTGGCAGCACGTACTTGGCCAGCATGACCAACAGTTGAGCGGTCGTGGTCTCGGCGCGTTCCGCGGTGGGCACCGGCGGGCCGTAGGACGGCTTGAGGTAGCAGATCACCAGCACGTAGAGCGCGTACATGGCGCCCAGCATCAGTCCCGGCACCAGAGCGCCGGCGAACAGCGCTCCCACCGATACCGGCGAGTAGCTGGCCATCAGGATCAGCATGATGCTCGGCGGGATCAGGATGCCCAGGCAGCCGCTGGCCATGATCACGCCGGTGCTGAGCTCCTTGTTGTAGCCGTGCTTGAGCATCGGCACCAGGGCAATCATGCCCATCACCGCGATGGACGCCCCGACGATGCCGGTGGTGGCGGCGAGCAGTACCGAGACAATGACCACGGTGAGGGCCAAGCCGCCGCGCAGGTTGGCCAGCAGCAGGCGCATGACCGCGAACATCTTCTCGGTGACCCCCGAGTCATTGAGAAAGCGCGCCATCAGCACGAACAGCGGAATGGCCACCAGGACATAGTTGTCCATGGCGTTGCCGAAAATATTGTTGATGATGGTGCCGAGCACGCGTTCGCCCGGGCCCAGGTAGGCGCCGATGACGGCCACGCCACCCAGCACGAAGGCCAACGGATGGCCCATGAACAGGCCCACCAGCAGGCCGCCGAACATCACCAGGGTGAGCATTTCGGGGCTGAGGTTCATGCGGCTTCCTCCCGCAACTGCTGGATGGCGCGAATCACGATGGCGATGGCCTGGAGCAGGATCAGCACCGCAGCCACCACGATCACACCCTTCACCGGATAGATGGGAATCGAAACGATGCCATAGGTGGTTTCACCACGGCTGTAGGAGCGCATGAAGAAACTCCAACCCAGGGTCACCAGCATCCAGATGAAAGGCACGAAGAAGATCAGATAGCCGAGGATTTCGATGACGGCCTGCTTCCTGCGTGAGAGCAGGCGTTTTAGCACGTCGACCTCGACGTGGGCGTGATGGCGCAGGCCGTAGGCCGCCATCAGCATGAAGTGGGCGCCGAACAGCATCTTGGTGATGTCGAAGGCCCAGTCGCTGGGACGCCCGGTGAACAGGCGCAGGGCGATATCGTAGAGCACCACCAGGGTGATGACGGCGATCAGCGGCGCAATGACCCGCCCGAACACTTCGTTGAGAGTGTCGATCGCCTTGGCAATCGCATTCATGGGTCAAGTCTCCGACCTCGGGACTGAAACGCCCCGGCGCAGGCACCGGGGCGACGTGAGGAGTGGTTTACAGGCAGGCTTCGATGGCCTCGAGGTCGGGCAGATTGTCGAAGCTGCGGCTCATGTTGTAGGGCACCGAGACATCACGCCAGTTGGCGTAGTGCTGCAGGTAGCTGACCATGGAGTGGTAGACCTTGGCGTGCATGGGGTCCTCGCAGGCGCCTTCCACGATCACTTCGTTGGTCACTTCCTGGATACGGGCCATGTCCTCTTCGCCATAGGTGGAGATCTCCACGCCGGCTTCCTGGAACTTGATGGTGCCCTCGGTCGACTGGCGCTCGGACCAGGCCAATGACCAGGCCAGGGTGGCATCGGCGGCGATCTTCAGCTTCTCCTGGGTCTCTTCGGAGAGGGCCTCCCAGGCGTCCTTGTTGATCATTACGCCGAACACGCTGGCGGACTGGTGCCAACCGGGCGTTGCCCAGTACTCGACCACCTCGGCGAAGCCGGCGTTGTAATCGACGCCGGGAGTCGAGAACTCGGCACCGTCGACTACGCCACGCTCCACCGCCTGGTAGATCTCACCGCCCGAGAGCGTGACCTGGGAACCGCCGAGCCGCTCGAGCACCCGGCCCTGGTCGCGGCCAGAGAGACGCAGACGCTTACCGTCCAGGTCGGCCAGGCTCTCGATGGGGGTGCGCCCCATGAAGCCCGACTCGTTGTTGGTGATGCCGTAGGGCAGGTAGATCATATCGTACTGGCCGTAGACCTCCTGATAGAGCTCGAATCCACCCCACTGTTGAATCCAGTTCAAGTAGTCGAAGCCATTGAACAAGCTGGGCGTGGCGGCCAGGGGGGAGAAGGCAGAGCTGCGTCCTGCCCAGTAGCCGGGCCAGTCACCTGCAGCTTCGATGCTGCCGGTCTCGGTGGCGTCGAACACTTCGGTGCCGGGCATCAGGGTGCCACCGGCACGGAACTCGATCTGCAACTCGTCACCGGCCAGCTTGTTGACCAACTCCACCCAGTGGCGATCGATTTGGATCAGATCGATGCTGTCCGGCCAGGTGGAGGTCATGGTCCAGCGTTCCTGGGCCTGGGCGGTGGAGGTCAAGGCCGCCAGGGCGATGCCAGCAGCCAGGCCGGACAGTACGAATTTCGACTTCATCTTCATGTCGTGCTCCCTTGTGGGTCTTATTGTGTTGCCGCAATAGATGAGCCATGCCGAAGCAGTGTGCCGGAAGGCGACCGAGGCCCTCCGGGATCGCCGGTTCGGCCGTTCGGCAAACTTCGACAAGCTAGCATGCTGGCATGACCGGAATCGATAGCCTGCTTTGGCAAGGGTAGCGGTTCGAGGCCGGCCGTGCCGGCCATCAGCCACATTTAATTAAGAAAGGTGGCAGATAGATGTGTCTGTATTGAAAGGCAAAGTGACAACATGTGGGCTATACCGAAGCGGCGGGCAGGGCGGAAGGGACGATAGACCAAAGTCTGATTGGGTGGGTGGGCAGAGCCGGAAAGGCGCCCGAGCGGCTCGGGCGCCTTTCCGTGCCGTGGCTTCAGCGTCCGCTGTAGACTTGGGCGGGCAGCCAGGTTGCCAGTGGCTCGTAGAAGAACACCAGGAACAGCCCCAATAGCTGCAAGGCCACGAAGGGGGCGACGCCCTTGTAGATATCGAGCGTGCTGACCCCCGGAGGGCAGACGCCCTTGATGTAGAACAGGGCAAATCCCACCGGTGGGGTCAGGAACGAGGTCTGCAGGCAGATGGCGAAGAGAATGGCGAACCATACCGGGTCGACGCCGAGGCTGAAGACCACCGGGGCGACCAGCGGCAGGATGATCAGGGTGATCTCGACCCAGTCGAGGAAGAAGCCGAGCAGGAAGACCACCAGCATGATCGTCAGCACCACGCCGGCTGGACCGAATGGCAGGCCGGTGATTGCATCGCGGATGACGTCATCGCCGCCAAGCCCACGCAGCACCACGGCGAAAACGGTGGCACCGACGAAGATGCCGAAGATGAAGGCGGTGGTGCGAGTGGTCTGGTAGAGCGCCTTGGAGACGATATCGAAGCTCAACCGGCGATTGAACAGCGCGAGCAGCATGGCGCCGAGCGCGCCCACTGCCGAGGCTTCGGTGGTGGTGGCAAAACCGGTGAAGATCGAGCCTAGCACCGCCACGATCAGCGCCAGGGGCGGCAACACGGCGATCAGTACCTCAAGCAGTGCACGAATATTCAGCGGTTGCCTGTTTTCCGGTGCCGGTGCCAGGTCCTTTTTGATATAGGCGGCGATCAGGATAAAGGCGATGTACATCACCCCCAGCATCACGCCGGGAATCAGCGCGCCCATGAACAGCCGGCCGACCGAAGCTTCGGAGGTGCCCAGGCGGTCGGCCATCAGCACCAGCATGATGCTCGGTGGCACCAGGATGCCCAGCGTGCCCACCGAGCAGGCAGTGCCCACGGCCAGCGACTTGTTGTACTTGGCCTGCAGCATGGGTCCGATCGAAAGCATGCCCAGCAGTACCACCGAGGCGCCGACGATACCGGTCGAGGCCGCCAGCAGCACGCCGACGATGACCACAGTGACCGCGTAGCCGCCGCGCAGCCCGCCCAGAACGCGTACCAGGGAGTTCATCAGCCGTTCGGCAATACCCGAGCGGTCGAGCATGATGCCCATGAAGATGAACAGTGGCAGAGCCACCATCAGCTCGTTAGCGACGATGCCATACAGCCGCCTGTCGAGAACGCCGATGGTACCGCCCCAGGAAAACCAGAGATTGGCCCCCATGTATTCGACCAGGACATGGCCGATGACGGCGAACAGGAAGCCGATGCCGGCCAGTGCCCAGGCCACGGGGAAGCCTATCAGCAACAAGCCCATGAAGCCGGCAAACATGCCGATGACGAGAATTTGTTCGAGACCCATGACGATCCTCGCGAAGGCACGTTAGCGGTGATCCACCGGGCGCCGCTGGAGCAGCTGCCGGGGAAAACCGAAGAGAAGGGTGCAGCAGCGCAGTGCCCGAGACGACAGCGCAAGAGCAATCAGCGCCATGCCGATCGGCAGCGTGGTCTTTATGATGAAGCGATAGGGCAGGCCGCTGGGGGCCTGGGAGCGTTCGCCCCGATCGAAGGAGCGGTAGGCGTATTCGCCAAGACCGTCGATCATGAAGTAGAGGACGGGTAGCACCAGCAGCAGGATGCCCAGCAGTTCTACCCAGGCCTGGAAGCGCAGCGTGAACTTCTCACGCAGCACGTCGACCCGAACGTGATCGTCGGTGACCACGGCATAGGCCAGGGTCAGGATCATGGTGGCACCGAAGAAGTGCCAGGAAAGCTCTTCCAGGGCAATAGAGCCCCGCCCCAGGATGAAGCGGCTGAACACGTTGGTGAGTACCACAATGAGCGTAGCCAGCCAAAGCCAGGAAAGCCCCTTGCCGATAACCGCAATGGCTGTGTCCAGCGCATGGCTCACGCGATTCGTGGGCAGCTCCGGCTGGAAGTGGTCAGGATCGTTCGAAGAGTGGTCGAGACGCGGTGTGGACATCGAGCAGCCTCATATTGCCGCAAGCCGGTAAAGCCGCCGGAGACTGGGTCTCCGGCG
>NZ_JAXQPR010000018.1:0-40888 GCF_046723295.1 Halomonas sp. A29 | reverse complement strand
GGCGCCGCCGAAGCGATCGAGGCGATCGCCCACGGCGACATGCAGTCGTCCAAGGTGGTGGGCCGGGCCATCGGCGAGATCGACCTGCCCCGGGGCACTACCATCGGCGCCATCGTGCGCGGCAAGGAGGTGCTGATCGCCCATGACGACGTGGTGGTGGCATCGGGCGACCACCTGATCCTGTTCGTGATCGACAAGCGCCGCATCCGCGACGTCGAGCGGCTGTTCCAGGTCGGGCTGACGTTCTTCTGATGACGGGCTCGATGACAATCCGCGACGCAGGGAACGCCGCCCGATGAGCCTGCGAGTGATCCTTCGCATCCTCGGCCTGCTACTGATGATGTTCAGCCTGACCATGATGCCGCCGATCCTGGTTTCGCTGCTGTTCGGCGACGGCCAGTGGGATGCCTTCACCATCGCCATCCTGATCACCGTGATGACCGGGCTGGTGATGTACCTGCCCAATCGACGCGCACGCAAGGAGCTGCGCATCCGCGACGGATTCCTGATCGCCGCACTGTTCTGGAGCGTACTGGGGCTGTTCGGCTCGCTGCCGCTGATGCTCACCGGCGACGCTGCCCTCGCCCCCACCGACGCCGTGTTCGAATCCTTCTCGGGGCTGACCACCACCGGCGCCACGGTGATCACCGGCATCGAGTTCCTGCCCGAGTCGGTACTCTACTACCGCCAGCAGCTGCAATGGCTGGGCGGCATGGGGATCGTGGTTCTCGCGGTGGCGATCCTGCCCACGCTGGGGGTCGGCGGCATGGCGCTCTACCGCACCGAGATCCCGGGACCGCTGAAGGACTCCAAGCTGACCCCGCGCATCACCGAAACGGCCAAGGCGCTGTGGTACATCTACGCCGCGCTGACGCTGACCTGCTTCCTGGCCTACATGGCCGCCGGCATGAACTGGTTCGATGCCCTGGGCCACAGCTTCTCCACCGTGGCCATCGGCGGTTTCTCCACCTACGACGCCAGCATCGGATATTTCGACAGCGCCGTCATCGAGCTGATCTGCGTCTCTTTCCTGATCGTTTCGGCGATGAGCTTCAGCCTGCACTTCCTGGCCTGGCGCGGCAGGCAGCTCAGCCACTACCTGCACGACCCCGAGGCTCGCTTCCTGCTGATCTTCCTCGCCGGTCTCTCCGTCATCGCCGTGGTATCGCTGTGGCTGACCGGCACCTACGATACCGAGCGTGGCCTGCGTCACGGGGTGTTCCAGGTCGTCTCCATCGCTACTACCGCCGGCTTCGGCGTGGCCGACTTCTCGGGCTGGCCCGGGGCGCTACCCTTCCTGCTGTTCATGGCCGCCTTCGTCGGCGGCTGCTCCGGCTCTACCGGTGGCGGCATGAAGGTGATCCGTATCATCCTGATCCTGAAGCAGGGCATGCGCGAGGTGATGCGGCTGATCCATCCCAGCGCGGTGATCGCGGTGAAGGTAGGCAAGGTCAGCGTGCCCGACGGCATCGCCCAGGCGGTGTGGGGCTTCTTCTCGGCCTACCTGATGCTGTTCTTCCTGATGCTGGTGGGGGTGATGGCCACCGGCGTCGATCAGGTCACCGCCTGGTCGACGGTGGCCTCCTGCCTCAACAACCTGGGCCCCGCCCTGGGTGAGGCGGCCGCTCACTACGGCGATCTGCCCGCTGCGGCCAAATGGATCCTGGTGGTGGCGATGCTGCTCGGCCGCCTGGAAATCTTCACCGTGCTGGTACTGTTCACGCCCGCCTTCTGGCGCAAGTGAGCCGAGTCCTGGCCGGGTTTGGTCCCGCGCGCCGCTTCATGGATAATCGAACTCTTCACCCCTTGCGACCCGAGCGTACATGACCGACTCCCTGGAACCCGTGACCGACCCGCGCCAGGAAGGCGCCTTCAGCGGCCCCCATCGTGTCGTCGAGGTGGGCGGCACCCGCTATACCCTGCTGGGCACCGCGCATGTCTCCGCCGAAAGCGCCGAGGACGTGCGCCGGCTGATCCGCTCCGGTGAATTCGACGCCGTGGCCATCGAGCTGTGCGATGCGCGCCATCACAACCTCAGCAACCCGGACGCCTTGGCTCAGCAGGACCTGTTCGAGATCTTCCGCCAGGGCAAGGCCGGCATGGTTGCCGCCAACCTGGCACTGGGCGCCTTCCAACAGCGCGTCGCCGAGCAGTCCGGTATCGAACCGGGCGCCGAGATGCGTGCGGCCTTGGAAGAGGCGCGTAACCATGAGCTGCCGCTGCTGCTGATCGACCGCGACGTTGGCATCACGCTCAAGCGTATCTACCGCAACGTGCCATGGTGGCAGCGCATGTCGCTGTTCACTGGCCTGCTCGGCAGCGTGATGTCGCGTCAAGAGATCAAGCCCGAGGAGATCGAGCGACTGAAGGAGGGCGACGTGCTGGAGTCGACCTTCAGCGAATTCGCCGCCGAATCGGAAGCGCTCTACACGCCGCTGATCTCCGAGCGCGACCGCTACATGGTGCTTCGCCTGGCGGAGCAGGCGCCCCCCGGGCGCTACCGCAACGTACTGGTGGTGATCGGCGCCGGCCACATGAAGGGCATGGTGGAGCATTTCGGCGCCCCCCTGCCCGCCGAACCCGAAGTGGAACGTAAAGCCCTGGAAGCCACTCCGCCGCCTTCGAAACTTTGGCGCGCCCTGCCATGGCTGATCACGGCGCTGGTGTTGACCGGGTTTGCCATCGGCTTCTCGCGCAACACCGAACTTGGTTGGCAACTGGTCGTCGAGTGGTTCCTGATCAACGGCGTGCTCTCGGGAATCGCCACCCTGGCAGCCCTGGCGCACCCGGTCACCGTGGTGGCCACGATGTTTGCGGCGCCGCTGACCTCGCTCAACCCCACCATCGGCGCCGGCTTCGTTGCCGCCGGGGTCGAGCTATGGATGCGCAAGCCCAAGGTGCATGACTTCTCGATGTTGCGCCACGACGTTACCGAGCTCAAGGGCTGGTGGCGCAACCGGGTCTCGCGCACGCTGCTGGTGTTCCTGTTCGCCACCCTGGGCTCCGCCGCGGGCACCTGGATCGCCGGCTTCCGTATCGCCGGGGCGCTGCTGGGCACCGCCTAGCGAGGGACACTTCCATCGCCGGTCTGGCCTTCTCCCGAGTCGCTGCGTTCGGCCCGGGCAAAGGCCTCTATGACCTGGGCCACCACTTTGCGCTGTTCCACTGGCAGGGCCAGGTAGCGCTGCAGCACGCGGCGCTCCTCGATGCTGACCGACACGTCCCAGGAGCCGCGCGGCTCACTGATCCGATAACCGCCGGCCTCACCGAAGCGCAGCACTTGCGGCTCGAGCCCAAGCCACTCGGCCAACACTAGCAGCTTCTCTTGCTGAGGCAGGGTCTCCCCGCATAGCCAACGGCGCACGCCCTGCAGCGTGACGGGCTTACCCCAATAGCGCAGGTTGAATTCCCGCTCGAGTACGGCAGGGCGCGGTTCGTAGCCGGCAGCGCGCATGGCATCGGCCAACCGCTCGGCGAAGGCAGTTTTCTCATTCATCGAGGGAATGTGCCGTGCGCGCCGAACTCGCGGTTAAACCATGGTTGATATACGACAACAACAAGTGGTTTACTTTCATCATGTAGAAGACCCTTGCGCACCATGCCGGCCATCCTTAACGGCACGCATGCAGCAGGGAGGAAGGCAGCCACTCTCGCTGCCGGCTATACACAACAGGGAAGCACCATGCCGGACTCGCTTGATAGGGAACTCGATGCGAGCATCTGCCCGTCTGTACCGCCCATCTACGATGCGGTGCAGCCGCATGGCTGCCTCATTGCTTTTGACAGCGACTGGCAAGGCGTGAGCCTGGCCAGTGCCAATCTTTCTCGCTTCTTCGGTTTGTCGCCCAGCGACGCTCTCGGGCGGCCTCCCGAGGAGGTGCTGGGAGCCGATACCGTCATGGCCCTGGCGGGAGCCCTGGCAAAGGGGGCTCCCGGCCTGGCGATTCCCTCTGGTCAGGCGGATGCTTCCTCGCGGTATCTCTACGTCTCGGCGCATCTGGTAGAACGGCATGTGATTCTCGAAGTGGAGCCTCATGAGGAAAGAAGCCATGAGCTGCCGGGGCTCGGTTATGCTTGGAGCACGCGCCTATCCCAGGCCAGCAGCGTCAACGAGCTCTATGATCAACTGCTGCGGGCATTGCACGCACTGACCGGTTTCGAATCCTGCATCCTCCATAGCCATGAGTATGGCGGGCGCAGCATTCGGTTGGGTCAGGAAGGCTCTCGTCTCGAGCCTCTTCCCAGCGACGTGAGCCGTTGCGCCAACGCACCGCTGATGCTGATCGACAGCCAGGCGGAGCCGATCGAGCTGCTCGGGGCACCGGGCCCGCTCCCCGACCTGTCGCACTGCCCGCTGTGCCTGCCGCCGCCACTGCTGCACACCTGGCTGACCGCTCGGCAGGCACGCGCGGCCCTCATCCTCGATCTCNCTGCACACCTGGCTGACCGCTCGGCAGGCACGCGCGGCCCTCATCCTCGATCTCGGCGAGACGCCCCCTGGTCGAAACCTGGTGATATGCCGGGATCGACAGCCTCGCCACCTCGCCCCGCCCCTTCGATACCTGCTGCTGCAGCTCATCCAACTGGCCGCGCTGCGCAGCGCAATGCTGCACGAAAAACGCGAAACCCGGCACCGCTACCGCCTGCTTCACGAACGCAACACCAAGCTGCAGTGGTTGGCCTACACCGATCCGTTGACCCAGGTGGCGAACCGCCACCGCATTGAGCAGGTGCTCAAAGCCGAGCTGGCGATAGCCAGTCGGAACGACACTCCCTTGGCATTGCTGCTGTTCGACGTCGACCACTTCAAGTCGATCAACGATACCCATGGCCATGAAACGGGCGACCGAGTGCTGCACCGGGTCGCCCAGGAAGCCCTGTCACAGCTGCGCGACAGCGATCACCTGGGCCGCTGGGGCGGTGAGGAGTTCGTCGTCGTCGCCCCCGGCTGCGACCTGCCCCAGGCGCATGAGCTAGCCTGCCGACTGTGTCACGACCTCACTCAATGCCACATCGAACCCATAGGGCAAGTCACCGCCAGCTTCGGTGTCGCTGTCTATCAACCTGGCGATACCTCACGCAAGCTGGTGCAACGCGCCGACCGTGCCATGTACCGCGCCAAACGCGCGGGGCGTGCTTGCGTACGCACCCAGGAAGCCTACGAGTGAGGCCCTCTACTCGGCACGATATGCCAGTAGCCGGCGCATCGCCGGGGTCGGCTGTTCGATCTTCTCGTAGCGGCGGCTGGCGTCATAGCTGACATTGAAGGCGTCGAAGTAGTCGTCCAGCACCTGGGCCGCATCGACATCGCCACTCTGACGCAACAGTTCAGCCGCCACCTCGGCAGTACACAGGTGGGCCTGGGAAGCCGGCTTGCGCAACCGATAGCGGGTCAGCCGCGTGGTAGCCAGCGGCAGCACCGGCAGCCGGTCGAGATAGGGACTCTTGCGGAAGATACGCCGCGCCTGGCGCCAGGTGCCGTCGATAAGGATGAAGACCGGTATCCTGCCGTTCGTCTTGATCTCGCCCACCGCCTCGATACCCACCACCCGCTCGGCATAATCGGGCTGGTCGTCGGGAAAGATCACGAAGGGAGCGAAGCGCGGATCGTCGAGCAGTGCCAGCAGTCGCGCATCCGGCGCCGTGCGATACCAAGTGAAGACCTCGGTCGCCGGCAGAACGTCGTGGATCAGGCGACCGGTATTGGTTGGCTTGAAATGCTCGAGCGGATGGGTGATCAGCCATATTTGCGCCTCGCTCTCGGCGCTGGCCTGGTAGGGGCAGAGACAGTTCAACACCGGCAATTGGCAGCCGGCGCAGCGCTCGGTAAAGCTGCCCCGCGCCTTGAACTCGCGCCGCGGCGGACGTGGATGACCGGTTGCAGGGTCACAGGCAAGCCCCGTGGCGGGGTCATGCGAAAGCCTCGACACGGAGTCGCGGTCGGCAAGGTCGGCCCGGCAAGTCTCGTCCAGCATGATCGCATATCCAGGGTCAGCGGGGGCGGCATTCTAGCATGCTCTGGCCTTCAGCCAATCAGGGTTTGCGGCACCCACAGCCTCCCCTCGCGCTGCCAGTGACGCACCAGTGCCGGTACGCCCCTGCCGGCGGACTGGCTGATGCGCGTCACCCCCGGCGGAGCCAGCGCCTCGGCCTCTGGGTCCACCAGTACGCTGGGCGCATCCAGCGGCGTGTGGTCGAGCAGCGAGGCGGCCGGCATCACGGCAAGAGACGTTCCCACCACCAGCAGCAGGTCCGCCTCGGCGACGATCTCGCAGGCGTCGGCGAAGTGCGGCACGCTCTCGCCGAACCACACTACGTCGGGACGCAGCTGACTGCCCTTGTCGCAGATGTCGCCCAGTTCGATCCCGCCACGCGGCAGCGGATACTGCATGCGGGCATCCACAGTGGAGCGTGCCTTGAGGATCTCGCCATGCAGGTGCAGCACGTTGCGCGAGCCGGCGCGCTCGTGCAGGTCGTCGATGTTCTGAGTGATGATGCTGACACGAAAGCCCTGCTGCTCGAGCGCTGCCAGTGCCTTGTGGGCAGCGTTGGGACGCGCCCGGCGCACCTGCTCGCGGCGCCGGTTGTAGAACTGCAGCACCCGGGCCGGGTCACGCCGCCAGGCCTGCGGCGTGGCGACCTCCTCGATGGGATGCTCGGCCCACAGCCCGTCGCCGGCACGAAAGGTCTGGATACCGCTCTCGGCGCTGATGCCGGAGCCGGTGAAGACCACCAGGTGGGGGCGCTTACCATCTGCCATTACGGCCCTCGTTGCGTTACGTCAGTACACCAGGCCGTTCTCCTCGCTGGCACTGAAACGCTGCTTGTTGCGATAGGGGTAGACGTCGATCACACGCCCGTCGACGATCGCCTGCTGCAGCCCCTTCCAGTAGTCGGCGTCAAACAGTTCGGGGTGCAGCTGGTAGAACAGCTTGCGCAGCTTGATGTCGGCGAACAGGAACGGCCCGAACTCCTCGGGGAAAATATCATTAGGCCCCACCGAGTACCAAGGCTCGCTGGAAAGCTCCTGCTCCGGATACATCGGCTCGGGGATATGGCGAAAGTTGCACTCGGTGAGGTAGCACACCTCGTCGTAGTCGTAGAAGATCACTCGGCCGTGGCGGGTAACACCAAAGTTCTTCAACAGCATGTCGCCGGGGAAGATGTTGGCCGCCGCCATCTGCTTGATGGCGTTGCCGTATTCCTTGAGCACCGCCCGCGTCTCCTCCTCGCCGATCTGTTCCAGATAGAGGTTGAGCGGGGTCATCATGCGTTCGGTGTAGCAGTGCTTGATGATCACCTTGTCGCCCCTGAGGTACACGGTGGAAGGCGCGACCTCCAGCAGGTGCTCGAGGCACTCGGGCGAGAAGTGATCCTTGCGCGCAATGAAGTTGGAAAACTCCTGGGTATCGGCCATGCGTCCGACACGGTCGTGGCGCTTCACCAGCCGGTACTTCCCACGCACGGTGTCGTGGCTCATCTCCTTGGAGGGATCGAAACGGTCCTTGATGATCTTGAACACGGTGCGAAACGAGGGCAGCACGAACACTGCCATGACCATGCCGCGCACGCCGGGAGCGATGATGAACTTGTCCTCGCGCTTGGCCACCTGGCGGTTGAGTGCGCGGAAGAACTCGGTCTTGCCGTGCTTGAAGAAACCGATCGCCGAATAGAGCTCGCCCTCCGGCTTGTCGGGCATCAGTTGCTGCAGGTAGTCGACGAACTCGCCCGGCACCTGCACCTCGACCTGGAAGTAGGCCCGCGTGAAGGAGAAGATGATGGAGACCTCGTCGGACTCGATCAGCACCGTATCCAGGTGCAACCCTTCGCCCTGCTCGTGCAGGATCGGCAGCACCAGCGGCACCTGCTCGCCGGCGCCACGCACCCGCCCCACCAGGTAGGCGCCCTTGTTGCGGTAGAACACGCTCTTGAGCAGTTCGACCTCGGCATCCGGCGCGTCGAGGATCGCACGGGGCAGATGCCCGCTCAGGAACTCGGCGCCCAGCCGCACGTCACGCTCCAGATTCTCGTACGGCGTCTCGAAGGGGGCCACGGCCAGCGCCCAGCGGATCGCTGCTGCCCAATCGCCCTTGACGGTCATGCGACGGCAAGGCTCGAGCCCCGAGTGGTGGGCGGCGGCGTCCCGCGAGCTGTAGACGAACATCCAGTCGTTGCGAATGTGGCGATGGTGGAAGATCGAGCAGAACAACGAATTGAAGTAGGTCTCGGCCAGTTCGTAGTCGAGGCGTTCGCTGATCAGCTCGGCATAGTGGTTGCGCGCCTCGCGCCAGCATTCACAGTGGGTCAGGTCGTCCTCGTCCAAGGCGCGCTGCAGCCGTGCCAGGGTCTCGCCGACTTTCTCCTCGTAGAGGTTGATGCGCTCGGCCGAGGCCTGCTGAGCCTCGCGCCAGGCGGCATCGCGAAAACGCCGGCTGGCATCGGCAGTGATCTCCTTGAAGCGGTTACGGTACTCGTCGAAGCCGTGCAGGATGGTGGCGGCAAGGCGATAGGCGGGCGAGTGCTTCATGGCGGGCTCCGGGCAGCGTAGGCCACCAGCTTCGCCAATTCTGGCTCATTGTGCGAGCCGACCATGGTGGGGCGCACTGTAGTTCGACGACACGTCCACCGTCATCCATTCATCATCGCCCTGTCGCCGGGCCGTCATCCATGCCAGGCATTCTCGCTCCCAAGCACCTAGGCAGCGAGGATGCCATGCGAATCTGTCTTGTCAGCGAGACCTGGTCGCCCGAAATCAACGGTGTTGCCCATACCCTCACGCAGCTGAGCCAGGAACTGCTGGTACGGGGCATGTCGCTGCAACTCATCCGGCCACACCCTGCCGACTCCACCGCTCCGCGGCGCACACCGGGCATTCAGGCCGAACTGCGAGTGCCGGGTATGGCGATGCCCGGCTACCGCGCCGTGCGCATCGGCCTGCCCGCCGCGCGGCGGATCCAGCGACTGTGGCAGAAGCAGCGGCCCGACGTGGCCTACCTGGCCACCCAGGGGCCGCTGGGCTGGTCGGCGCGGCGCGTGGCCAGGCGCATGGGCATCCCGTTGGTGGCCGGCTGGCACACCAACTTCGACCACTACTGCGGCGACTACGGCGTGCCCTGGCTGGCCCCGACGCTGATGCGCGGGTTGCGCCACTTCCATAATGGCTGCCAGGCCACCCTGGTTCCCACCCGCCTGCAGGCGGATGACCTTTCACGCCAAGGCTTCCAGCGGCTCGAGGTTATGGGGCGCGGCATCGACCACCAGCGGCTCGACCCCGCGCTGCGCTGTGCCGAGCTGCGCCGCAGCTGGGGAGCCGACGAGCACCGCCCGGTGGCACTGCACGTCGGCCGCCTGGCGGCGGAGAAGAATCTCACCCTGCTGCGCGAGACCTTCCATGCCATGCGCAGCGCGCGCCCCGACATGGCCCAGGTCGTCGTTGGCGACGGGCCGGCACGCCGTTCGCTCGAGAAAGCGCTGCCGGAGGTGCACTTCACCGGCTTCATCTCACCGGAGGCCCTGGCCCGGCACTACGCCAGCGCCGACCTGTTCCTGTTCCCTTCACTCTCGGAGACCTGGGGCAACGTAGTGCCTGAGGCCATGGCCAGCGGCCTGGCCGTGGTGGCCTACCGCCACGCCGCCGCCGCCGAGCTGATCGACAGCGGCGTCAACGGCGTGACCGTGTCCGCCGGCGACGCCGAGGCATTCCGCGAGGCCGCCGTGGCGCTGTGCCAGCAGCCGGCGCGCTACGCCCAGATGGGCCGCGCGGCGCGCCTGCGCAGCCAGGCCTGCCGCTGGCCTGCCATTGCCGACACCTTTCTTTCCGTACTCGAGCAAGCCCGGGAGGTGAACCATGCGACCACGCGCCCTTGCGGTATTTGACCGACTCGACCTGCTGGAGTGGCGGCTGTGCCAGCGCTTCGCCAGCCTCAGCCTGTACGCCCCGTGGCTTGCCACCCTGCGCATGGCCAGCCGCGTAGGCGACT
This sequence comes from Halomonas sp. A29, assembly GCF_046723295.1. Lineage (NCBI taxonomy): Bacteria > Pseudomonadati > Pseudomonadota > Gammaproteobacteria > Oceanospirillales > Halomonadaceae > Halomonas > Halomonas sp. A29. The sequence goes on along the minus strand of NZ_JAXQPR010000018.1, from coordinate 30,908 downwards.
GGCCGGTGTGGGTGCTGCTGATCACCGCCCAGCCGCTGCTCCAGCCCGAAGCCGGCCTCGCCTACTTTCTGCAGTACGCCATCACGGGGCTTGTTGCCATTCTCGTCTATCGCGTCATCAAGACCCGCCTGTGTCGGGAACGTCCCTTCATCACCTTCGTCAACCTGATCCAGTGCGGCGAACCGGCTCGCGACCGCTACAGCTTTCCCAGCGGGCACACCATGCATGCGGTGATGTTCTGCGTGCTGACCGCGGCCCATGCGCCCTGGCTGCTGCCACTGCTGGTACCGCTGGCGCTGCTCATCGCGCTCTCGCGGGTCGGGCTCGGGCTGCACTACATCAGTGACGTCGTCGCCGGTGCCGCCATCGGTTACGCCTTCGGCCTGGCCAGCCTCTACCTGGCGGGCTGACACGCCTGCATAGCGCCGTCATGTAACGGTCACACGAACGACCGGAAGCCGTCATGCCCAGACAGCAGGATGGCACCGTAACCGTTCGCTACAGTCCGCAACACAGGTGACCGACATGCAACCCAAGTGTTTCTCTCCTCTTCTGCTTCGTACCGCGATCGCCACCATCCTGGCTGCCACCGCCCTTCAAGCCAGCGCCAACCTCGCCCCGCGCTTCACCGATGCCGACGGCGACCTGGTAGCCGACGCACCCACTAACGAAGCCCAGTGGGTCGACCCCGATACCCTGGTATTCGCCTATACCCCGGTGGAAGACCCGGCCGTCTATGCCGAGGTGTGGGCCGGGTTCCTCGAGCACATGGAGGAAATCACCGGCAAGCGCGTGCAGTTCTTCCCCGTACAATCCAACGCCGCCCAGCTCGAGGCGATGCGCGCCGGCCGCCTGCACGTGGCCGGCTTCAACACCGGCTCCAACCCCATGGCGGTGAACTGCTCCGGCTTCGTGCCCTTCGCCATGATGGCTTCCGAGGATGGCAGCTTCGGCTACGAGATGGAGATCATCACTTACCCGGGTAGCGGCATCGCGTCCATGGAGGACCTGGCCGGGCGCAGCATGGCGTTCACCTCGCCTACCTCCAACTCGGGTTTCAAGGCGCCCTCTGCACTGCTGACCAGCGAGTTCGGCCTGGTGCCGGATGAGGACTTCACCACCGACTTCTCGGGCTCACACGACAACTCTGTGCTTGGCGTGGTCAACCGCGACTACGATTCGGCGGCCATCGCCAATTCGGTGGCTCACCGCATGATCTCGCGCGGCGTGGTCAACGAGGGCGACTACGAAGTGCTCTATACCTCGCAGACCTTTCCCACCACCGGCTACGGCCACGTCTACAACCTGCGCCCGGAGCTGGCCGAGAGGATCAAGGAAGCCTTCTTCAGCTTCGACTGGGAAGGCAGCGCGCTCGAGACCGAGTTTGCCAACTCCGGCGAAGCACAGTTCGTTCCCATCACCTATCAGGAGCACTGGGAGGTGATTCGCACCATCGATGAGGCCAACGGCGTCACCTACGACTGCGATTGATGCCGGACAAGAACGGCTGTGCAGACATGGCCACAAAGCGCGAGCAGCCGGGGATCGCCCCGGCTGACGTCATGAATGAACGAAGGGAGCCGCCCATGCTGACCCTTTCCAGCGTCTACAAGCGCTACCCCACCGGGGACCATGCGCTGACCGATATCGACCTGGCCCTGCCACGTGGCCAGGTACTTGCCCTGATCGGTCCTTCAGGGGCCGGCAAGAGCACGCTGATCCGCTGCGTCAACCGCCTGGTGGAGCCCACCTCGGGCAGCATCACGCTCGACGGCGTCGAGCTGACCCGGCTCTCCGGTAGACGCCTGCGTGAAGCAAGGCGGTCCATGGCGATGATCTTCCAGGAGTACGCCCTGGTGGACCGCCTCACGGTGATGGAGAACGTGCTCTCCGGGCGCCTGGGCTACGTCGGCTTCTGGCGCAGTTTCCTGCGCCGTTACCCGCAGGAGGTCGTCGCCGAGGCGTTCCACCTGCTCGAACGTGTGGGCCTGCCACATGCCATCGACAAGCGCGCCGATGCTCTCTCCGGCGGCCAGCGGCAGCGGGTGGGCATTGCCCGTGCCCTGCTGCAGCGTCCCGAGCTGCTGCTGGTGGACGAGCCCACGGCGAGCCTCGACCCGAAGACTTCCCGTCAGATCATGCGTCTGATCCGTGAGCTGTGCGCCGAACACGAGCTGGCCGCCATCATCAACATCCACGATGTGGCGCTCGCCCGGCAGTTCGCCGACCGCATCGTCGGCCTGCGCGCCGGCCGTATCGTCTTCGACGGCCGCCCGGAAGAGCTCGATGCCGAGACCCTCACCACCATCTACGGTGAGGAAGAATGGGACACCCAGGGCGAGTCCGCCCCGAGCCAGGAGTCGGTGGCGCCCGCACTCTCCGTCCCTCGGCCGCTGGTCGCCGTTACTGCTGGGGGCGTGCAATGAACCGAGAGCAACTGGCCCGGGTGGGCCATTGGCGCCGACAGCCGTTCATCGCCGACGCCCGGCTGCGCTGGCTGCTGGTGGGTGGTGCCGTGCTCTACCTGGTGCTGGCGCTGGCCAGCATCCAGGTCAACTGGGCACGTGTCGCCGACGGTCTGAGCCGCGGGCTCAATTTCTTGGCGGCCTTCGCCCAGCCCGACTTTGTCAGCCGCCGCGGCGACATCGTCAACGGCCTGCTCGAAAGCCTGACCATGACGCTGACCTCCACCGTCATCGGCGTGGCGCTGGCCATACCGGTGGGGCTGGGGGCGTCACGCAACATCGCGCCGCTACCCGTCTACCTGGTCTGCCGCGGCATCATCACCGTCTCGCGTACCTTTCAGGAGGTGATCATCGCCATCCTGTTCGTGGTGATGTTCGGCTTCGGCCCGCTGGCCGGCATGATCACTCTGGCCTTCGCCACCATCGGCTTCATGGCCAAGCTGCTGGCGGAGGACATCGAAGACCTGGACTGGCGCCAGGTCGAGGCGGTTCGCGCGACCGGGGCCAGCTGGTGGCAGGTCATGAACCACGCCGTGCAGCCCCAGGTGATGCCGCGCCTGATCGGGCTCTCCATGTACCGCCTGGACATCAATTTCCGCGAGTCGGCGGTGATTGGCATCGTCGGTGCCGGCGGCATCGGCGCCACCCTGAACACCTCGATCGGCCGCTACGAGTACGACACCTCGGCCGCGATCCTGCTGATCATCATCGCCATCGTGTTGCTGTGTGAGTACAGCTCGAGTCATGTCCGCCGCTGGACCCAGTAATGCAATGGCTGTGCTCGCTCATTGCCTTTGCCTGATAAGGAATGATCCATGCCCGTCTCGACCACTCCGCAGGGCACGCCCATCTGGCGCCTGCGCACTACCCGCGCCCAGTGGCTCGGCTATCTCGCCTGGCTGGCCGGCATCTCGCTGTTCCTGCTGTGCTGGAAGGTGATCTCGGACAACACCATGTGGGTGTTCGTCGAGGACGCCGGCCGCCAGGGCAGCGACCTGATCAGCCGCATGCTGCCGCCGCAGTGGGGCTACGCTCATCGACTGTGGAAGCCGATGTGGGACACTCTCAATATCGCCACCCTGGGCACGCTGCTGGGCATCGTCATGGCCTTTCCAGTGGCCTTTCTCGCCGCGCGCAATACCTCGCCGCACCCGCTGATTCGTAGCGCCGCGCTGTTGGTCATTGTCTCCTCTCGCTCCATCAACTCGCTGATTTGGGCCATGCTGCTGGTCACGATCCTCGGCCCCGGCGTGCTGGCCGGCATCATCGCCATCGCCCTGCGCTCCATAGGCTTCGTCGGCAAGCTGCTCTATGAGGCGATCGAGGAGATCCACCCGACCCCGGTGGAAGCGATCAGCGCTACCGGCGCAAGCCGCATGCAGGTGCTGAACTACGGCGTACTCCCCCAGGTGCTGCCTGCCTTTGCCGGGATCAGCGTCTACCGCTGGGACATCAACATTCGCGAATCCACGGTACTGGGGTTGGTGGGCGCCGGCGGCATCGGCCTGCAGCTCAACGCAGCGATCAACAGCCTGGCCTGGAGCCAGGTCAGCGTGATCTTCCTGATGATCTTCGCCACGGTGCTGGTCTCGGAGTGGATCTCGGCACAGGTGCGCCATGCCATCATCTGATGAAAGATCCGCCGCGCCTCCGTCACGCAGGCGTCATCCTGCTGACATCTTTCGCGATTACGTTGGCCGCTTGTCGTTGACGAGGTGGATGAAGTGACCGTCGAGGCACTGAAGATCGAAGGGCTGCGCAAGCACTTCGGCAATAATGTGGCACTGGATGGTATCGACCTGGCCCTGCCCCGGGGTCAGGTCCTGGCGCTGCTGGGCTCCTCCGGCTGTGGCAAGACGACACTGCTGCGCGCCATCGCCGGGCTCCATGACATCGACGCAGGCCGGATCCTGCTGGAAGGAGAGTGCGTGGCCGCGCCAGGTCGACATCTCAGCCCCGAGGCCCGGCGCCTGGGCATGGTGTTCCAGGATTATGCCCTGTGGCCACACATGAGCGTGGCCGACAACGTCGCCTTCCCGCTGGAGATGCAGGGCGTACGGGCCAGCGCCCGTCGCTCCCAGGTGGAATGGGCACTCTCCCTGGTAGGCCTTGGCGAATACGCCAGCCGCGCCCCCGGCACGCTCTCCGGCGGCCAGCAGCAGCGCGTGGCCCTGGCCCGTGCCATCGTCGGCAAACCCCGCCTGTTGCTGATGGACGAGCCGCTTTCCAACCTCGACAAGGGGCTCCGCGAGAGCCTGGCGCTGGAGATTCGCGCGCTGATCGAGGAACTCAACCTGACGGCAGTGTTCGTCACCCATGACCAGCACGAGGCCTTTGCCCTGGCCGACCGTGTCGCGGTGTTGCAGCAGGGCCGGCTGAGCCAGGTCGACACGCCCGAAGCGCTGTTCCGAGCGCCGGCGACTCCCGCCATCGCCGAATTCATCGATGCAGGGACACTGCTTGCCGTGCGCTGCGATGAGGAAGGACTTCATATCGGCAGCCAGCAGCTCCCGCTTGTCGCAGGGAAACACCGAGGCGAGGCAACCCTGCTGGTGCCGCGCCGTGCGCTGCGCTTGCGATCCGCGGGAGGGGAAGAGCTGCAAGCCCGTGTCGAAGGACGGCTGTTCCAGGGCGACCACTTCAACCTGCGCCTGGCGCTGGAGAACGGGCAATTCCTCAAGCTGCACAGCAGCGAAGCGCCCGCGCGGCACGAGCAGGTCGGCATCGAACTCGACCTCACCGCCCTGCGTGCCTGGGACGGCCAGCAGCGCCTCCTCGCGCTGCAACCGCTGGGGGCGCGAGCGACCCGTACTGCGGAAGCCTAGCGACTCGACAACGCCCCCATATGCCACTTAGGAGCCATCATGATCGCCTCTCCTCTAAAGCCGCTTGCCCTTACCGCCGCCCTACTGACCCTGCCAGGCGTTGCGTTCGCCGAGTCGCTCACCGTCTACTCCGCCGGTCCCGATGCACTGATCCAGGGCCTTGCCGCAGATTTCACTGCCGAGAGCGGTATCCGCGTCGATGTTTTCCAGGGCACTACCGGACAGGTGATGGCCCGGTTGGAGTCCGAGCAGGCCAACCCATTGGCAGACGTCGTGATCTCCGCTTCCTGGGAGAGTGCCGAGGCGCTGCATGAACAGGGGCTCCTGCATGAGTACCGCTCACCCAACGCCGAGACGGTACCGGACTTCCTCACGAGTGATCACTACGTGGCACAGGGCATCTCTGCCCTCGCCCTGGTCTGGAACCGTAACAGCGAGGTTCCTCAACCCGCCGACTGGAGCGACCTGACCGACGAGGTATATCGCGACCAGGTGACAATGCCCGATCCGTCCCAGTCCGGTGCCGCCTTCGAGCTGGTTACCGGCCTGCTCACCGCCATGGGAGAAGAGGAGACGTGGAGGCTGATCGAAGCCTTGCGCGATAACGGCATGATCGTGCCCGGCCCCAATGCCCGGGCCCTCAACCCGGTGCTGCAGGGCGCCAAGTCGGTGGTGTTCGGCGCGGTGGACTATATCTCCCTGGGTCAGCAGGCCGATGGTGAGGCCATCGAGGTGATCTTCCCGGCGAGCGGCACCGTCATCGCCCCACGTCCGATGATGATCCTCGCCTCCACCCAGCAGCCCGAGGCCGCCGAGCGTTTCATCGACTTCGTGCTTTCCGAGCAGGGCCAAGCCCGAGTGGCCGCCAGCTACTTGATGCCGGCGCGTAGCGATATCGACGCGAACCGTCCCCTGCTCGACGAACTGTCCTTGATCGAGGTCGATGCGCAAGAGATGGGGGCACGGCGCGAGACGATCCTGGCACGCTTCCGCGAGGTGGTCGGCGACTGATGGCGAAACCCGCTCCGCACTTGCTCCGAGGCCGGTGGCCCCTGCTCAACGGGGCGGGCATCATTTTGCTGCTCACCGCGGCGGCCCTGCTGTTGCTGGTGGGCTTGCCACTGCTCTATGTGATCCTCCAGGCGATCTTCCCGGGCTGGAGCCGGGGCCAACTCGGCGGTGCTTTCACCCTGTTCGCGCCGACGCTCTCCGACCCGGCGCTGCTGCGCCTGCTCGGCAACACTCTGCGCCTTGGCGTGGCTGTGGTAGCGGCCTGCGCACTGCTGGCGATCCCGCTGGGCGCGCTGCGCGCCCTGACCCGCGTGCCCGGCGGCGCGGCCTGGGATCTGATCTTTCTGGTCCCCTTCATGATCCCGCCCTACATCGCCGCGCTCTGCTGGATGCTGACGTTGCAGCCACGCGGTTATGCGGAGCAGCTCCTCGGGTTCAACGCCAGCGGCTTCCTGTTCTCCTTCTCGGGTATCGTCTTCGTGATGACACTCAATGTCTTTCCGGTCGTCTACTTCGCCGTCTCGCGCACCATGTCGAGCGTCGGCGGGCGCTACGCCGCCGCCGCGCGGATCAATGGTGCCGGGCCCTGGCGTACCCTGTGGCGCATCACCCTGCCGCTCTCTACGCCGGGCATCGCCGCCAGCCTGTTGCTGGTCTTCGCGCTGACCATCGAGGAGTTCGGCACCCCCGCAACCCTCGGCGCCCAGGCCGGCTTCCCGGTACTGGTCACCGGCATCCACCAGCGCTTTTCGGACTGGCCCATCGACATTCCCGGCGCGGCGGTGCTCTCACTGCTGCTGGTGCTGCTGGCCATGGCCGCCTTCTACCTTCAGCATTGGCTGGTCACCCGCCGCTCCTACGTCAGCCAGACCGGCAAACCCGCCCAGCTCGAGCGCACCGAGCTGGGGCCCTGGAAATGGCCAGTGCTCGGCTTCTTCACCTTGGTGGCGCTGACCGCCGTGGCGGTGCCGATTCTCGCCGTGCTAGCCACCGCCTTCACCACTACGCTCTCCGGCGGGCTGAGCTGGGAGAATCTCTCGCTGCGTCACTTCGAGGCGCTGCTGGCCAACCGCGGCGGCGCCATGCAGGCGCTCTCTACCAGCCTCGGGCTCGCCATCGGCACGGCGCTCCTGACCGGAGCACTTGGAGCACTGATCGGCTACCTGGTAGTACGTGCGCGCATGCGCGGCAAGGGCCTGCTCGACCTGCTCTCTCTACTGCCCAACACCATGCCCGGTATCGTGGTTGCGGTGGGGCTGATTCTGGCCTGGAACCAGACCTGGTGGCCAATCCAGATCTACAATACTGGCGCCATGCTGCTGCTCGCCTACGCCTGTTTGCTGCTTCCCTATCCGGTACGCTACGCCTCGGCAGCCTTCCGCCAGATGAGCGAAAGCCTGGAAGCCGCCGCCCGGGTAAGCGGTGCCGGCTTCTTCACCACTTTCCACCGCATATTGCTGCCGGCCCTGGCACCGAGTCTGATCGTCGCCATGCTGCTGGTGTTCGCCATTGCCTCCCGCGAGCTGGTCGCTTCACTCATGGTCGCTCCGGCAGGGATGCGCACCGTTTCGACCTTCGTGTTCGGCCAGTTCGAGCAGGGCTCCCCCGGCGTCGGCATGGCAATGAGCGCAGTAGCGGTCTTCACCACCACTGCTCTGTTAGTGGCACTGACCGTCTTCAGCCGCAAACGTCTGCCCATTGCCGATTGAACACCATTCTCATCGACTGACAGGTGCAGCTACTGCCTCAGCCTCGGAGCGGAACTCGGCCCAGGTGCGCCATGCCATTATCTGAGAATCGCGGTGGCTTCGGCGACATGACCGGCACGGCGGTACTGCTGCAGGCAGAGGATCGCCAGCCCGCCGGTGGCGGCGGGCAGCAGGAATCCGATGGCATAGCTTCCGGTAACCCAGACGATCAGACTGAACAGCGCAGGCCCCACCAGCACGCCCATGTAGGTGAGCACCAGCACGGCGGCGGTGGCTTCGCCCACTTCTCCGGGCTGGCAACGCCTGGCCACCTCCGCCAGATAGACCCCGTTCCAGCCAACCGCGGTGGCGCCCGCCAGTACCAGCAGCACCACGACCACCCAGGTGGGCAGGAACACACCGAGCAAGGCCAGCACCAGGAATACGACCATGATGATAAAGGCCAGACCGAGCAGCACCGGCAGGCTGCGACCCAGGCGGTCGGCCACTACGCCCCAGCCGATGCGCCCCGTCACGCCAGCCACGTGCACCACCGAGACAATGACCCCGGCGGTAACCAGGGTGAGAAGGCGCTCTTCGACCATGAAGGCCACCGCAAAGCTGAGCAGCGAAAGCTGGGCCGCCGACAGGCAGAAGCCGGCAGCCCCCAGCCAGCGCATCGGCAGCTGATTCCGCAGCACGGCCAGGCTGCCGCTGCCGCGCATGCGTGCGGTGGGTTGGCGCGCCTCGTCCCACAGGGCACGGCGGCATTGCAACAGCAACAGCATGCCCAGACAGGTCACACCGATCGCCAGGAAGGCCGCGTGCCAGCTCCAGTACGCCGCCAGCGGCGGGGCCAGCAGGCCGGCCAGGACCCCACCCAGGGGAACTCCGGTCTGCTTGATGGAAAAGACCAGGTTGCGCCGTTCGGCGGGCGTAAAGCGGGTCAGCAACTCCGCCGCCGCCGGGCTAGTCAAGCCATAAGCAAGGCCCAGCATCAGGGTGGTGGCGAGCAGCGCCACGGGCGTGCCGAACAGCGCCAGTGCACAGCCGGCCAGCACCAGAGCCATGGCCCATTGACTGGCCCGGCAACCGCCCAGACGACGCGCCACCACCGCCGACTGCAGCGAAGCGAGCATCGCCACGCCATACAACAGGCTGACCTGCAGACCGACCAGTTTCGTCGCGACGCCGAAGGCCGCCGCTATCTGAGGGGCAAGGGTCGGCACCAGCAGCATGGCACCGCTGCACAGCACCTGTACCCAGGTGGTCGCTGCCAGGACCCACCAGCCTTCCGCACGGGACGGGGACGGTGAAGACGCGAAAGGCGTGGAGGGCATGGCAGGCTCCGGTCATGCGGCGAAACCGTTAGCCTACACACAAAATTTCCAGAATCACCACCGCCTTTGACGAAGGCAGCCTTCGTCAAGCCCGACGACAGTGAGCATGGCCTACCAAGGTAGCGGTTCGCCGCTGCTGTGCCAGAAGCCGCCGCTGGTTTCCAACGTCAGTGCCTCGATACGCTCGGCGATGCCGCTGGCAGCCTCTTCAGGAGGGATCAGCCCACCGAAGTTGACCATACGGGTCTGGACGTAGCCAGGGTGCAGTTGGGCAACGGCGATGCCTCTCGGTTTGAGGTCAATGGCCAGCGACTTGCCGAAGGCGTTCAGCGCTGCCTTCGAGGCTCGGTAGCCATAGCGCCCACCGGAGTCGTTGTCGGCAATCGAGCCCATGCGGCTGGTGACGTTGGCAACCTTGCTGCCGGCGCCCAGGTTGTCCAGCAGGGCCTCGGTCACCCGTAGCGGGCCGTATGCGTTGACCTCCATCTGCTCGCGAATGGTGTCGAAGTCGAGCGAGCCAAGCGACTCATCGTGCAGCAGACCGGCATTATTGATAAGCAAGTCCAGGCGTTGCCCACGCATGGCCTCGGCAAGGCGCGCAACGTCCTCCGGACGGGCCACGTCGATACCCTCGATCATCTGCGTTGCGACTTCGTTGAGTTCCGCGGAGGCCGCGCGACACACGCCGATCACCTGCCAACCTTCGCCGTGATAATGCCGGGCCAGTGCCAGGCCGATGCCGCGGTTGGCCCCGGTAATCAATACCCTGGAAGACATGACGACTCCTCTCTCGAATGTTGGCTATCTCAAATGTCGGACGCTTTCCAGTGTGATGGTCGACTCGGCAAGTTCAAGTACTGATTCGGCACATATCCCTCAACGCCAGGCCGGCATATAATGGTTACGCAATGTAATCCCCGTCTCTGGGGTCCGTTCACCGATGCCTGCCATCGAACAAGGACGCTTTCATGGCCAATCGCGCCTCTACTGTTACACTCGCTGCCCTGGGCGGTGCCGCTCTCGGCTTGATCATCGGCTGGCAGTTGCCTGGCTCCTCGGTGACCGCCCCGGTCATCGAAGCAGCCGTCGCCGACCCTGCCTCCCCACCCACTCTATCGCTTGGCGAGCGCTTGCGCGGCGAGATCACCTCAACCAGCGAGCTCAACGGCAAGGATGGTAGCCGCTTCGAGCGCTTCACCCTGACCCTCGAGGAGGGGGCTCTGATCGAGATCGAGCTCAGCGGTCCCTTGCAGGGCAGCCTGGCACTCTACGATGCCGAACAGCAGATACTCGCTACCAGCGCAAACCCTGCCTATTACGACGCCCCCGCGGCCGCTTCGCTGCGTCGTCGTATCGACGAGGACGGCGACTACATGCTGGTGGTCAGCGGCCACGACCTGCACAGCTATGGCCCCTTCACGTTGAACAGCCGTCACATTGAGCTCACCACCAGCGATACGCTGGAGATGCCTTCACGGGCCGATGGCTGGCTGCAAGGAAGCGGTGACACCTACACGCTCACCATCGAGGAGAGCGGCCTGTTCCAGTTCGAGATGCGCTCAAGCGACCTGGATGCCTATCTGGTGCTCGAAGGCCCCAACGGTTACCGCCGCGAAGACGACGACAGCGCCGGCAACCTCGATGCACGGATCGCTGATTTCCTCGAGCCGGGTGAGTATCGCCTCACCGCCCGCAGCTCCTACGGCCAGGACAGCGGTCTCTACACGCTGGAGCTTGCCCCCCACGAGCTGGCCAGTGGCGAAACGCTGCGCAACAGCGGTGAACTGACCTTCGACGAGCCGCTGCATGGCTGGTTCAGCGGCGAAACGCTGAGCTACGAGTTCACCCTCGATTCACCTGCAGCCGTCACTATCGACATGCTTTCGTCCGACTTCGATTCTTTCCTCGAGCTGAGCGGCAATAATGTCTCCTACAGCGACGATGACGGTGGCGAAGGGCTCAATGCCCGTCTCTACGCCTCTCTGGATGCCGGCAGCTATCGCGTGACCGCGCGCAGCCATGGCGGTCACGGCAGCGGCTTGTTCGAACTGCGTGCCAGCGCGGTCGACCTCGACGATCTGCCCAGCAACGGCCAACTGGAGGTCGACAGTCCGATTCAAGCCCGGCTGGAGCCAGGTGCCCGTGACTACTATGAGCTGGTCGTGGAGAGCGCCGGAGACTATCGCCTGGACCTCCTTTCGGACGACTTCGATGCCTATCTCGAGCTGGAGGGCCAGGGCCTGTCGCTGCGTGACGACGACGGAGCCGGTGGGCTGAACGCGCGCATCAGTACCCATCTGGAAGAGGGCACCTACCGCGCCGTCGCCCGGGCCTATGGCAACAGCGAAAGCGGGAGCTACACGCTGCACCTGCATCGCGAATGATCTCGTGACCGGCAGTGGCCCCTGCAGATGGGGCCACTTCCAGGCGTCGCTACCTTCCACCGCCTGCTATGCTTTGCATGAGTTCGTCATGCAAAGGGAGACGGCGGCCCTCGTTGCCCCTCGACATATGGAAGTGAACGTCAAGCGCAGGCTTCGCTTGCGCCCTGCAACGCCACACGACTGTTCCCTGCTCACGCATTGGGACGCCCAACCCCATGTCATCTCCGCCAACCCTGACGACAGTTGGGATTGGAAGACCGAGCTGGCCCACCAGGCCGACTGGCGTCAGCAGTTCATTGCCGAGCGAGAAGGCAGGCCCATCGGCTTCGTCCAGATCATCGATCCCGCCCGGGAGGATGGGAGCTATTGGGGCGAATCGGCCAACGGTCTGCGTGCCATCGATATCTGGATCGGCGAGCCCGAGGAACTGGGCAAGGGCTACGGCACCACCATGATGCAACTGGCGCTGGCACACTGCTTTGCCGATCCCGAAGTCTCCGCCGTTCTGATCGATCCCTTGGCCGACAACCACCGCGCTCATCGCTTCTATGAACGCCTCGGCTTTCGCTTCGTCGAGCAGCGCCACCTGGGTGGCAATACCTGCTGCATCTACCGCCTCGACCGTCGCGATTGGCTGGCCTGATATCCCCGTTCCCACGCTCTTGCCTCCCACCGTCCCTCGCCCAGAGACTGCTACGCTGTATCAGGCAACGACGAGTCACGTTAATCTGGAGGTCACGATGTCAGGGCAAAGGGATCATGCCAACCTGTTCGACGATGCCCGCTCCCGCCTGGAGGAGGTATTCGAAGCCATCGACGTACAAGGCGATGCCAAGGAGCGCCTGAGACAGCCTAGTCTTTCGCTGCAGGTCAGCGTGCCGGTACGCATGGACGATGGCAGCCTCAAGGTCTTTCCCGGCTGGCGCGTGCAGTACAACACCACCTTGGGGCCGGCCAAGGGTGGCATTCGCTTCCACCCCGACGTCAACCAGGAGGAGGTGACCACGCTGAGCTTCTGGATGGCGGTGAAGTGTGCCGTGGTCGACCTGCCCTACGGTGGCGGCAAGGGCGGCGTCAAGGTCGATCCCAAACAGCTGTCTAGACTGGAACTCGAACGTCTGGCGCGAGGCTACGTGCGCGCCATCGCCGATGTCATGGGCCCCGATCGCGACATTCCCGCACCGGATGTAAACACCAACGCCACGGTCATGGGTTGGATGGCCGACGAGTTCGACCACCTGGCCCGCGGCAAGGTACCCGCCGCCATCACCGGTAAGCCGCCTGCCCTGGGCGGCTCGCTGGGCCGCGTGGCCGCCACCGGTCGTGGCGCCCTGCACGTATTGGACCTGTGGGCCGCACGCGAGAAGCGCAAGCCCGAGGACACCACCGTGGCGGTCCAGGGCTTCGGCAATGCTGCCTATCACTTCTCACGCCTGGCCCATGAGCGGGGCTACCGCATCGTTGCCGTTTCCGACTCCAAGGGCGCCATCTACAGTCAGGAAGGCCTCGACCCTGACGCCATCATGGAGCAGAAGAGCCACAATCAGCGCCTGCATGAAATGGTCTACTGCGATGACTCGGTATGCATCGCCGAGGATGTGAAGAAACTCGATCGCGATGAACTACTCTCGCTTGATGTCGACGTGCTGGCCTTGGCGGCCCTGGAGAATCAAGTGCACGAAGACAACGTCGACCAGGTCAAGGCCAGAGCGCTGCTCGAGATCGCCAACGGCCCGGTCTCGAGCCGTGCCGACGAGCGGCTCGAAGAACGCGGTGTACCGGTGCTGCCCGACGTATTGGCCAACACCGGCGGTGTCATCGTCAGCTATTACGAGTGGGTCCAGAATCGCAGTGGAGAACGCTGGTCGGAGGAAGAGATCAACCAGCGGCTGGCCGAACGCCTCGAGCGTGAAAGCGAGCTGGTCTTCGAGCGCGCCGAGAAGGAAGAAATCTCCTATCGCAAGGCGGCGTATCGCCAGGGCATCGAACGGATTGCCGACGCCATTCAGCTGCGTGGCAACTGCCAGGACAGCGAGTGAGCGTGTCCTGCTGGCATCGCGCAAGATGACAAGCGTTCCGGCGGGGGCGACAATGTCGCCCCCTTGCGAGCATATCCGGACCGCCATGACGGAACCCCTGACCATTCTTCATTGCGATGATCACCTGGTGGCGGTGCACAAGCCTGCGGGGCTGCTAGTGCACCGCTCCAAGCTGGCAGGCGGCGAGAGCGAGTTCCTGCTGCAGCGTCTGCGCAACCAGTTGGGCCGGCGTGTCTATCCGGTGCATCGCCTCGATCGCCCCACCTCGGGTGTCATGGTTCTGGCCCTTGACTCGAACACTGCGGCTCGACTTGGCGAGACCTTCACCCAGCGCCGGATCACCAAACGCTACCTGGCCGTGGTTCGCGGCATCGGCCCCGAGCATGAGTGGCTCGATTACGCACTGAGAGAAGAGGATGGCAGCCGCCCCAAGGCGGAGATGCCGGCCCTGGAAGCGCTTACCGAAGTGAGACGGCTGGACAGCGTGGAGCTGCCGGTACAGGTGGATCGCTATCCTTCCAGCCGCTATTCGCTGATGGAGGTGCGGCCACTGACCGGACGCCGTCATCAGATTCGCCGCCACCTGTCGCGGCGCGGCTATCCGATCATCGGCGATGCCAAGCATGGCAAGGGTAACCATAACCGCTTCTTCGCCGAGCGCCTGCAGTGCCCACGGCTGTTGCTGGCCGCGGTGGGCTTGAGCCTCGAGCATCCCGTCGACGGTTATCATCTGGAGTTGAGCTGTAGACTGGATGTTTCCATGACGGGCCTGTTCCAGCACTTCGGCTGGGCCGGTCATCTGCCGACCGATGCGGCACGTTGCCTGGAAACGCCCTTACCCGCCCTGACCTGACCTGACCTGACCTGACCTGACCCAGGAGTTTCGAGACGCCGCCATGACCGCTCCACTACCTCCGCACGATGTCGCCCCGCCGGCCCAGGACGACTACGATTTTCGCTTCGGCGGCATCCGGCGCCTCTATGGCGCCCGGGCGCTGGAGCGCTTCCGCCGTGCCCATGTGGTGGTGGTCGGTGTCGGCGGCGTGGGCAGTTGGACGGTAGAGGCACTGGCACGCTCGGGTATCGGCCGGCTCACGCTGATCGACCTCGACGACGTCTGTGTGTCCAACGTCAATCGTCAACTGCCTGCCCTCGATGGCAACATCGGCCGGCCCAAGGTGGAGGTGCTGGCCGAACGCTGCCGAGCGATACAGCCGGGTATCGAGGTCCTGGCCGATACCGCCTTCGTCACACCGTCCAACCTGGCCCAGCGCATTCCGGAAGATACCGACTACGTGGTCGATGCCATCGACAGCGTGGTGGCCAAGGCCGCGCTGATCGCCTGGTGTCGAAGGCGCAAGCTGCCCATCGTCGTCGCTGGAGCTGCTGGCGGGCAGAGTGACCCGACGCGCATCAAGGTAGCGGATCTCGCGCGCACCGAGTACGACCCATTGCTGGCCAAGGTGCGCGCACGGCTGCGCAGGGACTACGGCTTCTCACGCAATCCCAAACGACGCTTTTCCGTGGAGTGCGTCTATTCTGACGAACAGCTGGTCTACCCGGATACGGATGGTGAGGTCTGTTACCAGAAGCCCGGGGATGGCGAGTCGACCCGCCTCGACTGCGCCAGTGGCGTGGGTGCGGCCACCTTCGTCACCGGCGGTTTCGGCTTCGTCGCTGCCTCTCGGGTACTCGCTCGCCTGGCCAAGCAAGCCGTAAAGGCAACCGCCGATAACGACATGCCCCTCTGACCTGGAGCCCGACGCGATGTCTCACCCCTTACCCGTTCCTGGTATCTACAGCCACTACAAGGGCAACCGCTACGAGGTGCTCGGCATCGCCCACCATAGCGAGACCGAGGAGCCGCTGGTGGTCTATCGTGCCCTGTACGGCGATTACGGCCTGTGGGTGCGTCCGCTGGCCATGTTCACCGAGACCGTCGAAGTGCGAGGCGAACCGGTGCCGCGTTTCGACCTCGAAAAGGCGTTCTAACGTTGGCCGCGGTGCGCCCATCCGGTCATCCGCTTCTCCAGAATGGCAAACAGCTCATACATCACCATGGCCATGGCGCTGATCACTATCAGCCCGGCAAACACCAGCGCCATGCGCATCTGCGAACCGGCGCTCATCATCAGGTAGCCGATACCCTGGTTGGAGGCCACCGTCTCGGAAACCACGGTGCCGACGAAGGCCAGGGTGATGGCGATCTTCAGCGAGGCGAAGAAGTAGGGCAGCGAGCGCGGCAGGCCCACCTTGAGCAGCACATCCATGCGCCGCGCGCCGAGCACCCTCAGTACGTCCTCCATTTCCGGCTCCAGGGTCGCCAGCCCCGTCGCCACGTTGACCACGATGGGGAAGAAGCAGATCAGGAAGGCGGTGAGGATCGCCGGCACCGAGCCGATGCCGAACCACACCACCAGGATCGGCACGAAGGCGACCTTGGGAATGGCATTGAAGCCCACCAGCAACGGGTAGCAGGCGTGGTAGAGAAAGCGCGAGGAGCCGACGACGAAGCCCAGCGCCAATCCTACCGCCACCCCCAGGGCAAAGCCCGCCAGGGTGGTCCATAGCGTCTGCCAGGAGTGCATGCCGATGGGACCGGCAAAGGTCACCAGGGCTTGAGCGGTGGCCGAGGCGCTGGGAAAGATGAATTCCGGCACCTGGAGCAGACGCACGCTGACTTCCCAGATCGCCACCAGCGCCATCACGGCGACCCAGGGTGCCAGGCGCTCGCGCAGCTTGTCTTTGTTGTTCATGCTCGCTCCTCAGGCGCTGCGGATATCACCGATCACATTGCGCAACTCCTGCACCAGATCGATGAAAGGCTTCTCGTAGGTGACCGCCAGCTCCCGCGGCCGCGGCAGGTCGATCTCGCGCCGCTCGATGATGCGCCCCGGCCGGCGGCTCATGACGTAGACGGTATCGGCCAGGAAGGCGGCCTCGCGCAGGTCGTGGGTAACCAGCACCACGGTGAAGCGCTGGGCCTCCCACAGGTCACGCAGCACGCACCACAGCTCCTCGCGGGTGAAGGCATCCAGCGCGCCGAAGGGTTCGTCGAGCATCAGCAGCCGCGGGCGGTGGATAAGAGCGCGACAGATCGAGGCGCGCTGCTGCATGCCGCCGGAGAGCTGCCAGGGGTACTGGTCTTCGTAGCCTTCGAGCCCCACCGTGCGCAGCAGGTCGCGGGCCCAGCCGATGAACTCCGCGCGTCGCTTGCGAAACTGCGAACGATAGGGTTTTACGATCTCCAGCGGCAACAGCACGTTGTCCAGGGTGGTTCGCCACGGCAGCAGGTTGGCGCTCTGGAACGCCATGCCGCAGATCTTCAAGGGCCCGCCCACCGGTTCGCCATCCACGCGAACGCTGCCGGCTGTGGGTCCATGCAGGCCGGTGCATAGCTTCATGAAGGTCGACTTGCCGCAGCCGGAGGGGCCGACGAAGGCAACGAACTCGCCCTCCTTGATGGAGAGCGAGATCTCTTCGATGGCGTTGCCGGTGTCGTCGTAGGCCAGGCTGACCCGGTCGAAGTCGACGAAGGGCATGGTTTGTGCCAATGCCGTCACTCCGCGCGCTCCGGGAAGATCATGCGCTCCTCCTGGGGCGGCAGGAACCGCGAGGTGAACACCCGCTCGGGCTCCGGCACCGAAGGCAGGTCGTAGGCGTCCGCCACCAGTTGAATGGCGTTGCGCAGCCGCTCCTCGTCCACTGCTCCGGCGCCATTGGCACGGGCGTCTTCAGTATCGATGACGCTGTCGATGGCGAGCCTGAGCCGACGCGTCTCCATCTCCCTGTCGATCAGCGCATCGCGGTTGTAGACATAGTCGATGGCGCCATCCGGGTCGGCCAGGGTCTCTTCCAGAGCGCGATTGAAGGCGCGCAGGAACCCCTCGACGGCTTCCGGATTTTCCTCGGAGAAGGCCTCGCTGGCAATGATGGCGTTGCCGTAAAGTGGCACGCCGAAATCGGGGAAAGGCAGGATGGTGAGCTGCTCTTCGCCCATGCCACGACCTTCGAGGTTGAGCAGGCTGGTGAAATAGAAGCCAGTAATCGCATCCACGTCGCCACGTACCAGCAGGGTCTCGCGCAGGGTGGGGTCGACGTTCTGCCACTCGACGCTATCGGACTCCAGGTCGTTGGCGGCGGCGAAGACACCCCAGGCGCGATAGCCGGTGTCGAAGGCCGGCGCGGCAAGCGATTTACCGGCCAGATCTGCCACCGTCTCGATACCGCGATCCTTGCGCGCGAAGACCGAGGCCGGCGTACCGTCATAGACCACATAGACGCCTTGAATGCCGGGCCCATCGGGGTTCTCGGCCAGGAACTCCACCAGCGCGTTGAGATCCCCGAAGCCCATCTCGTAGGCTCCCGAGGCAACCCGGTTGATGGCTCCGGCGGAACCGCTGCCGGAGTCGATCTGGACGCTGAGCCCCTCCTCGGCGAAATAGCCGCGCTCCACAGCCATGAGGAAGGGCGCCGATGGCCCTTCGAAGCGCCAGTCGAGCTGAAAGCGGATGCGGGTTTCGTCCGCCTGGGCCACGGAGGCACCCGACAGGGACAGGCCAAGCGCCCCGGCCAACAGGCCAGCGGTAAGTTGACGACTCATGAGTGCTACCCTCGCGAAGCGTTTTTTGGTTGTGTTTGTTCTATGCAATCGCCCTGCCAACGGCATCTGCTCGACCGTCGTGCAGGCAGCGCTATACATTAGCGCATGGCGTCAAAGTTGGGGTGCGTCAGGTCGGTGCAGCGGATGTCGATGAACAGATCCGCATGCACCAGCTTAGCTCATTGCGAGGGAGGTCAAACCGTGCTGAATAACGCAGGGCCAACGTCAGGGAAACCCTTCGTCAACCCACAGCGGCGAGAAACGAAAACGGCACCGACGTTGAAGTCAGTGCCGTTTAAGGGCGCAGGGTAAAAGCGTTACTCGTCGCCGGCTTCCTGCATCTGCTTCAGCATGTAGTTCTCGATGCCGACCTTGTCGATCAGGCCGAGCTCGGTCTCGATATGATCGATGTGCTCTTCCTCGTCGGCCAGAATGTGACGGAACAGGTCGCGGGAGACGTAGTCCTTGACCTGCTCACAGTAGGCAATGGCCTCGATGTAGTCGTTGCGGCCTTCGTGCTCGATCTTGAGATCGCTCTCGAGCATCTCGCGCACGTTCTCGCCGATGTGCAGCTTGCCGAGGTCCTGCAGGTTAGGCACGCCCTCGAGGAACAGGATGCGCTCGATCAGCTTGTCGGCGTGCTTCATTTCATCGATGGATTCATCGTACTCCCACTTGGCCAGCGCCTTGAGGCCCCAGTCCTTGTACATCTTGGCATGCAGGAAGTACTGGTTGATCGCCACCAGCTCATTGCCGAGGGACTTGTTGAGGTATTCGATGACCTTGGCATCGCCTTTCATTGCCTTTCTCCCTATCTCTCGTCTCGGTCTTGGGCCTGTCTTGTCGTCGCGTAACGCTCAGTTGGACATGATAGGCAGTATTAGCCCAAACACGCAAAAAATCCAACCGAGACAGTCGGTTGGATTAATGACAACAAGAATGAGATAGATTGGCAACGCTGAGCGGTAGCCGCTCGGAACACTACACGGCGTAGGCAAGATCGCAGGTAGACGCCATGACTTCGGAGGTGATGGCATCGCGGGTAATGGCCTTGCCCACACAGGCGCACTTGCCGCATTGGGTACCGCAGCCGGTTTCCTGCTGAACCTCTCTCCAGCTACGGGCACCGGCCTCGACGCTTTCGCGGATCTTGCGGTCGGATACGCCCTTGCAAAGACATACGTACATCGACATCACCTCGCTGTGCTTACGAGGATTAATGTAAATGATTCGCATAGGCTATCGCAAGGGCGAATCGAACATTTTTTGATCGGTGTCACATTACCGCTTCGCCTTGGGCAGTACCACGATCCTGGTGCCCGAGGCGATGTCGGGCCAGCTACGGCGCTCCGAGTCGAACAGCACCCACAGGTATCCGAGGCCGAAGGCCGCCAGTGACAGCCACGCTACCACATAACGCATGAGGCTCTGGGCCAGGGTGATGGTACGGCCGTCGCGGGTCTGCACGCGCAGGCGCCAGGCCTGCATGCCCAGGGTCATGCCGCCACGCATCCAGGAGAAGGCGAAAAAGAGGAAAGCACCGGCCAACAGCAACAGCTGCAGCGTGAGGCGCTGAGGCGTTCCGGCACCGATCTCCTCGGCGCCCAGGCCCAGCACATGGCGAACGAAAGCCACATGCAACACGGTGAACAGTATCCAGATCGCCGCTACCAGAAAAGCGTCATAGAGCATGGCGCCCAGGCGCCGTCCAAGGCCGGCCGGCCATACATCGTCGAGCTGATCGAAACGTCGTTGCATCGTGGTCTCTTCCTGGAACGCCACGGGCAGGTACCGGTGGCGCAGACTTCATGGAGCGCTGTCGCCGTGCCGACCGTCAGCCGGTGCGACGCAGCAGGTAGAGCCCCAAACCGGCACTGATCAGTGTCGGCGCCAGTACGGCCCATACCGGAGAAAAGCCGAACACCGTCGAGGCAGGTGCCAGCAGGTCCTGCAGGTACTTGAAGGACAACCCGACGACCACCCCGTAGAACACGCGCGTGCCGGCCGCCACGGTGCGCAGCGGGCCGAACACGAACGAAGCCGCGACCAGCACCAGCGAGGCCATGGTCAGCGGCATCAGCATCTTCTGCCAGAAGTAGAGCAGTGGCTGGGTCGCCTGCAGCCCCTGGGTCTGCAGGAAGCGGGCATAGGCCCACAGTTCGCTGGGGGCTTGGCTGTTGATCGGCAGCAGCAGTCGGTTGAGCTGGGCGGGAGTCAAGCTGGTCTGCCAGGGCTGCTCGGCCAGACGCTCGGCCTCGGTGTGATCTTCGAAGAAGCGGGTGACGGCCACCTCTTCCAGCAGCCAGCTGCCGTCGCGCCATACGGCGCGTTCGGCCGTGGTGGCCTCGCGCAGCTCGCGCCCTTCGAAGCGGTAGCGGGTCAGGTCGAGCACGGTATCGTCGGCGCGTATGGCGCCGAAGCGATAGACGCTGTCCCCCTCGCGCTGCCAGCCACCTTGCTGGACCAGCACCGTGCCCTCGCCCTGCATCTGCTCGAGGCGCCAGGCGTTGGCGAACTGTTCGGTGCGCGGGCTGACGTATTCGGCGGTCAGCAGCACCACGGCCACCACCAGGATGATGGGCTTCATCACCCCCCAAAGGATGCGCGTGAGAGAGCGCCCGGCGGCACGCATCACCGTCAGTTCGTTGCTCGAGGCCATGCTGCCCAGGCCGATCAGCGCGCCGATCAGAACCGCTACCGGGGCGTACTGATAGAAGCGCCAGGGCAGGCGCATCAGCAGGAAGAGCAGTACCTGAAAAGCGCCGTAGCTGCCTTCGACGTCATCCAGGTCGTTGATGTAGGAAATCACCAGGTCGAGGCCGAGCAGCACCACCTGAACGACGATGATTGCTCCCAGTACGTTGCGGGCGATATAGCGGTCGAGACGATCCGTCAGCATCAGCGCATCCCCCTGCGCTGGTTGTGCATCAGCAACCCCACACCCAATGCCAGGAAAAGCGCATGGATGGGCCACATGCCGATGACCGCCGGCAGCGTGCCGCGACCGATGGCATCCAGCGCCGCCAGCAACAGGCTCAGGTAACAGATGTGCAGGAAGATTGCCGGCAGTAGCTTGGCGAAGCGTCCCTGACGCGGATTGACCCTAGAGAGCGGCATCGCCATCAGCGTCAGGATGAACACCATCAGCGGCAACGACAGCCGCCACTGCAGCTGGGCACGAGCACGGGCGGAGTCATCGACGAGCAACTCCGCCGTGGTGGCGTACTCCGCTGACTCCAGCTCACGTTGTTCACCGCCGAGCGAGAGACGCACGGCGTATGTCTCGAACTCCAACCGCTCGGCTTCGAAGCGGCCGGGGTCGACGCTGTAGCGCTCACCGTCGGCCAGCACCAGGAAGCGGCTGCCGGTGTCGGGGTCCACGGTCTGGTAGCCGCTGCCGGCACGCGTCACGGCGGTTTCCGGCGTGCCGTCACGGCGCCGCTGGCGCTCGCTGATAAAGACCTCCTGCATGCGGCTGCCATCCTCGCTGAAGGATTGGGTATAGGCGGTGCGACCACCCCCGAAGTCCTGGAAGCGCCCCGGGGCCAAAGCGGTAAAATCGAGTTGGCTGCGCTGCTCCTCCAGCATCACGGCATTGTGCAGCGCCCCCGCTGGCGTCAGCCACAGGCTGCACAGCCCCACCATGATCGCCACCAGGGTCGCCGGCACCAGGCTGACCTGGAACAGCCGGGCGGGGCTGATGCCGCAGGCCACCAGCACCGTGATCTCGCTGTTGAGATAGAGCTGGCCATAGGCCAGCAGGATGCCGAGGAAGAAGGCCAGCGGCAAAATCAGCTCGAGAAAGCCGGGCAGATGATAAAGCATCAGGTTGCCGAGGATGGTGGCGGGTATGTCACCTTCCGCGGCCTCGGTGAAGTAGCGGATGAACCGGCTGCCCATGATGACCAGCAGCAGCACGCCGGCGACGGCGGCCATGGTGAGCAGGATCTCGCGGGTCAGGTATCGAAAAATGATCATGCAGCGGTCTTCCATGCAATGGCGCCATGCCTTGAGTACACTTGGGTGATTCGGCAGTGGCCTGGAGCCGTGCCGGCATTATCCAGAATCCCCCATCGCTTGTCTTGTGGAGTCACCATGGAATTCCCAGTTCAGACGGCCAATCCTGCCAAGGCCGAATCGGCCTGCCTCGTGGTCCCGGTTTTCAAGGATGGCGATTTGCTGCCCACCGCCGCCAAGCTCGACGATGCCAGCGAGCGGCTGATCGGCCAGTTGATCGAACGCGGCGACTTCGACGCCAAGCTGGGCAACGTACAGCTGATTCCCTTCGCTCCCGGCCTCGCCGCCGACCGCCTCATGCTGGTGGGCCTGGGCGAGAGCGGCAAATGTCAGGAGCGCGCCTTCATCAAGGCGCTGGACGCCGCCTTCTCCGCCATCGCCGGGCTGACAGTGGAAGAGGTCGCGGCGGCCTTCACCGACGCTCCCGTGCCTGAGCGTAGCATCGCCTGGAAGGCGCGCATGACCGCAGAGGCTGCACAGCGTGCCGTTTATCGCTTCGATGAATTCAAGTCGGAGAAGGCGCCGCGCCCGCGTCTTGCCAAGGTTACCCTGCTGCTCAGTGACGGCGATTCCGCCGACGAGGCCCGCGAGGGAGCCCGCATCGGTAAAGCCATCGGCCAAGGCGTGGCCTACACCCGCACCCTGGGCAACCTGCCGGGCAACGTCTGCACCCCCAGCTACCTGGCCGAGCAGGCCGAACAGCTGGGTCGCGAATCGGGCGGTGCACTCAGCGTCGAGATCCTCGACGAGGCGGCGCTGGAGGAACTCGGCGCCCATAGCCTGCTCTCGGTGGGCCGAGGCAGCGAGCAGCCCTCGCGGCTGATCGTCATGAAGTACCAGGGCGCCGAGAAGGCCGATGACTCGCCTCATGTTCTGGTGGGCAAGGGCATTACCTTCGATACCGGCGGCATCTCGCTCAAGCCCGGCGAGGCCATGGACGAGATGAAGTTCGACATGTGCGGTGCCGCCAGCGTATTCGGTACCGCCAAGGCGGTGCTCGGCATCCGGCCCAAGCTCAATCTGGTGTTCATCGTCGCCGCCGCCGAGAACATGCCCGACGGCCGCGCCACCAAGCCCGGCGACATCATCAAGACGCTCAAGGGGCTGACGGTGGAAGTGCTCAACACCGACGCCGAGGGGCGCCTGGTGTTGTGCGATGCGCTGACCTACGCCGAACGCTTCGAGCCCGCCAGCGTAGTCGACATCGCCACCCTGACCGGTGCGGCGATCATCGCCCTGGGCCACCACGCCACCGGCCTGCTCTCCAACGACGACGACCTGGCGCTGGACCTGCTCGACGCCGGCGAAGCCGCCTGGGACCGCGCCTGGCACCTGCCGCTGTGGGACGAATACAAGGAGCAGCTCGACTCCAACTTCGCCGACATGGCCAACATCGGCGGACGCCCGGCCGGCACCATCACCGCCGCCTGCTTCCTCTCGCGCTTCGCCGACAAGTTTCCCTGGGCACACCTGGACATTGCCGGCACCGCCTGGACCTCGGGCAAACAGAAGGGCGCCAGCGGCCGCCCGGTAGGGCTCTTGACCCAGTACCTGCTCGACCGCGAGGAAGAGGCACGCCAGGTCGAGAACGACGCCTGACGTTGCCAAGGTTGCCAACGCAGGCGACAACCGTTACACCTGACGCATTGCGCGCACCGGGTCGACTGACCCGGTGCGCCGTAGAAGCCCAAGAAAACGCCGGAATCCCGGCTTAGCGGAGACCCATTTGCCGTGCCCAACGCAACCTTCGAGACGCTGCCCAACGCCACGCCCGTGGCAGCCAACATTCGCGATGACATTCTCGCCAGCCCCGGCTTCGGCCAGTACTTCAGCGATCACATGGCCCACGTACGCTGGACGGCCGAGTCCGGCTGGCACGGCCACGAGGTGCGCCCCTACGGACCGCTGACCCTCGACCCGGCCGCCGCCGTACTGCACTACGGCCAGGAGATCTTCGAGGGCATCAAGGCCTACCGCCATGCCGATGGCTCGGTATGGTCGTT
Organism: Halomonas sp. A29; assembly: GCF_046723295.1. NCBI lineage: Bacteria > Pseudomonadati > Pseudomonadota > Gammaproteobacteria > Oceanospirillales > Halomonadaceae > Halomonas > Halomonas sp. A29. Next base: position 6,533 of record NZ_JAXQPR010000018.1, on the reverse strand, counting down.
CCGCCCGGAAAAGAACGCCGAACGCTTCCGCCGCAGTGCGCGTCGCCTGGCGCTGCCCGAGCTCAGCGACGAGGATTTCGTCGGTTCGCTCAAGGCCCTGCTCGCCCAGGACCACGCCTGGGTGCCGACACCCAGCAGTGAAGCCGACGAATCGAGCCTCTACCTGCGCCCGTTCATGATCGCCAGCGAGAAGTTCCTCGGCGTGCGCCCGGCCAAGGAAGTCGACTACTACGTGATCGCCTCCCCCGCCGGCGCCTACTTCAAGGGCGGCATCGCCCCGGTATCGATCTGGCTCTCCTCGCACTACAAGCGCGCCGCGCCCGGCGGCACTGGCTTCGCCAAGTGCGGCGGCAACTATGCCGCATCGCTGGCTGCCCAGAAGGAAGCTGAGAAGCACGGCTGCGGCCAGGTCGCCTTCCTCGATGCCGCTGAGAACAAATGGGTCGAGGAACTGGGCGGCATGAACCTGTTCTTCGTCTACAAGGACGGCCGTCTGGTAACGCCGCGCCTGACCGACACCATCCTCGAGGGCGTGACTCGTGACTCAGTGCTCACCCTGGGCCGCGACGAAGGCCTGACGCCGGAAGAGCGCGCCATCAGCATCGACGAGTGGCGCGACGGCGTGGCCTCCGGCGAGATCACCGAAGTCTTCGCCTGCGGTACCGCCGCGGTGATCACTCCGGTAGGTCAGCTGGTCACCGAGGACGACACCATCCGCATGCCCGATGCAGGCAACGAGGTGGCCAAACGCCTGCGCGCCAAGCTGCTCGACCTGCAGTACGGCCGTGCCGAAGACAAGCATGGCTGGTTGACGCGCCTGGTGTAACGGCGAAGGCGCCACGATGGGCCCGCTGCCGCGAGTCCGTTGCCACAACGGCTAACCCACCGAGGCGAGGGGCGCCGAAGGGCAGGCCGACGCGGAGGTCCTACGCCAGGGATGGCGTCGGTAGCGTACAGGGATGTATTCATAGCGCCTCCGCGAAGGCCTGGCCCCGAGGGAAAGCCCCGGGCAGACTCTGATGACGCAAGTAGATTTCTACATCCTCCCCGACACCACGCTGGAAGCGCGGCTCGACTTCGCCTGCCGGCTGGCCGAGACCATCGCCGGCAAGGGTTACCGGCTGCACCTGCACGCCGAGGACGAGGCCATGGCCAGCGACCTCGACGAGCGGCTGTGGACCTTTCGCCCCGAGGCCTACCTGCCGCATGCCCTGCTCGGCAGCGAGATGGCCGAGGGCGTGGCGGTGACCATCGGCTGGGAGCAGCCGCCCGAGCCGAGCGCCGAAGCACCCATGGCACTGCTCAACCTCGACCCGGGCATCCCCGAGTGGTTCTCGCGTTTCGAGCGGGTCGCCGAGATCATCAACCAGCATCAGCAGGTGCTCGTCGCCAAGCGCGAGTGCTGGCAGACCTACAAGCAGCGCGGCTATCCCGTGAAGGCACATCAGCTCAAGGGGTGAGTCCCGCCCCAGGCGCCCCTCTGAAGCATTATCTCGCCGGTCTTCTCTTCAAGCCTGGCTGACGTCAAGCGCCCCATCGCGCTATAATCGAGCTCATTTTTCGCACGCTTTCGATGACTTCCCGCCGCCCGGCCCCACGACCCGGCGGCGATCATTTCTGGACCCGGAACGCCCCATGGACAAGACCTACCAACCCGAGCAGATCGAATCCCGCTGGTACGAGCGCTGGGAGGCCGACGGCCGCTTCGCCCCCTCGGGCGAGGGCGAACCCTACTCGATCATGATCCCGCCGCCCAACGTCACCGGCAGCCTGCACATGGGCCACGCGTTCCAGGACACCATCATGGACACGCTGATCCGCTGGCGCCGCATGCAGGGCAACAACACCCTGTGGCAGGTCGGCACCGACCACGCCGGCATCGCCACCCAGATGCTGGTGGAGCGCAAGGTCGCCGCCGAAGAGGGCAAGAGCCGCCACGACCTGGGCCGCGAGGCGTTCATCGACAGGGTGTGGGAGTGGAAGCACGAATCCGGCGGCCATATCACCCGCCAGCTGCGCCGCATGGGCGCCAGCGTCGACTGGTCGCGCGAGCGTTTCACCATGGACGACGGCTTCTACAAGGCGGTGCAGGAAGTCTTCGTGCGGCTCTATGAAGAGGACCTGATCTATCGCGGCAAGCGCCTGGTCAATTGGGACCCCACCCTGCACACCGCCATCTCCGACCTCGAAGTGGAGAACCGCGACCAGCAGGGCCAGTTCTGGCACTTCCGCTACCCGCTGGCCGACGGCGTAAAGACCGACGCTGGGCTCGACTACCTGGTGGTCGCCACCACCCGCCCCGAAACCCTGCTCGGCGACACCGGCGTGGCGGTCAACCCCGAAGACCCGCGCTACGCCTCGTTGGTGGGCAAGTTCGTCGAGCTGCCATTGGTAGGACGACGCATCCCCATCGTCGCCGACGAGCACGCCGACATGGAGAAGGGCTCCGGCTGCGTGAAGATCACCCCGGCCCACGACTTCAACGACTACGAGGTGGGTCGTCGCCACGGCCTGCCGCTGATCAACGTCTTCACCCAGGACGCGGCGATCCTGCCCCAGGCCGAGGCCTTCGACATCCAGGGCCGCCCGCTGCCCGAGATCGACTTGAGCCTGCCCCAGGCCTACGCCGGACAGGACCGCTTCGAGGCGCGCAAGCGGATCGTCGCCGACATGGAAGCCGCCGGGCTGCTCGAACAGATCGAGACGGTCAACAACACCCTGCCCTTTGGCGACCGCTCCGGCGACGTCATCGAGCCGCTGCTCACGGACCAGTGGTTCGTCGCCGTGGAGAGCCTGGCCAAGCCCGCCATCGCCGCGGTGGAGAACGGCGACATCCAGTTCGTGCCCAAGAACTACGAGAACATGTACTTTTCGTGGATGCGCGACCTGCAGGACTGGTGCATCTCGCGCCAGCTGTGGTGGGGCCACCGCATTCCCGCCTGGTACGACAGCGAAGGCAACGTCTACGTCGCCCGCACCGAGGCCGAGGCGCGCAAGAAGCACGGCCTGAGTGACGACATCGTCCTGACACAAGATGAAGACGTGCTCGACACCTGGTTCAGCTCGGGCCTGTGGACCTTCGGCACCCTGGGCTGGCCGGAGCAGACCCCGGAGCTGGCCACCTTCCACCCCTCGAGTGTGCTGGTCACCGGCTTCGACATCATCTTCTTCTGGGTCGCGCGGATGATCATGCTGACCCTGAAGTTCACCGGCGAGGTGCCGTTCAAGACCGTCTACGTCCACGGCCTGGTGCGTGACGGCCAGGGCCAGAAGATGTCCAAGTCCAAGGGCAACGTGCTCGACCCCATCGACCTGATCGACGGCATCCAGCTCGATACGCTGCTGGAGAAGCGCACCGGCAACATGATGCAGCCGCAGAAGGCCAAGGCCATCGCCAAGGCCACTCGCGACGAGTTCCCCGAGGGCATCGAGCCCCACGGCACCGACGCGCTGCGCTTCACCTTCCTCTCCCAGGCCACCACCGGGCGCGACATCAAGTTCGACATGGGCCGTCTCGACGGCTACCGCAACTTCTGCAACAAGCTGTGGAACGCCTCGCGCTATGTGCTGATGAATGCCGAGGGCGAGGATTGCGGAGTTGATGGTGGAAGCATCGAGCTGTCGCTGGCCGACCGCTGGATCGTCTCACGCCTGCAGCAGACCGAAGCCCAGGTGACCAGGGCGATGGAGGAGTTCCGCTTCGACCACGCCTCGCAAGCGCTCTACGAGTTCGTCTGGAACGAGTACTGCGACTGGTATCTGGAGCTCTCCAAGCCGGTGCTGTGGGACGACGGCGCCAGCGAGGCGGCCAAGCGCGGCACCCGCCGCACCCTGGTGCGTGTGCTGGAAGCCATCCTGCGCCTGGCCCACCCGATGATGCCGTTCATCTCCGAGGAGATCTGGCAGCGCGTGGCACCGCTGGCGGGCAAGGCCACCGGGGACGGCAGCGAGTCGATCATGGCGCAGCCATGGCCCATGGCCGAGCAGGAGAAAATCGACGAGCAGGCCACCCGCGACATCGAGTGGCTCAAGGGCGTGATCGTGGCGGTGCGCAACGTTCGCGCCGAGATGAACATCGCTCCCGGCAAGCCGCTCGAGGTGCTGCTGACCAAGGGTTCGCCAGCTGACCGCGAGCGCCTGGAAGCCAACCGCCCGTTCCTGGCCAAGCTGGCCAAGCTGGAAAGCGCCACCTGGCTCGACGACCCGAGCGAGGCGCCGCTCTCGGCAACGCAGCTGGTCGGCGACATGGAGGTACTGGTACCCATGGCCGACCTGATCGACAAGGGGGCCGAGCTCGCCCGCCTGGCCAAGGAGATCGACAAGCAGGACAAGCTGATCGGCGGCATCGAGAACAAGCTCGGCAACGAGAGCTTCGTGGCCAAGGCGCCGGAGGCGGTGGTCGAGAAGGAGCGCGGCAAGCTGAGGGAATACCAGGCTGCCCGCGCCGTGCTGGTCGAACAGCGCGACAAGATCGCCGCGCTCTAACAGCGGCCCGAAACCGCCGCGCTCTAACAGCGGCCCGAAACCGCCGCGCTTGACAGCGGCCCGAAACCGCCGCGTTGATCAGCGGCCCACAACCGCCGCAGGCGGACTCGGAGAGGACGCGAATGCCTCGAGACGACAGCATCCTGGCCAGCCACAGCCAAGGCTTGACCCTCGAGGCGATACGCCCGCTGTTTCCGCTGCTGGAGCGCAACAGCGCCGGGGCGATCCTGGTGGATGCAGAAAGCCGCCTCATCTGGATCAACGCCTGCTACTGCCGCCTGCTCGGTATCGATGACGCGGCCAGAGTGATCGGCCGGCCGGTCGCCGAAGTAATTCCTCATACCCGCATGCCCGAGGTGGTACGCAGCGGGCGGCCCATCCTGCTCGACATCATGGAATACCAGGCGCGTCAGCTGGTGGTCACCCGGTTGCCGCTGCACGACCCAGCCAGCGGCCGGGTAAACGGCGCGGTGGCCTTCATCGTGTTCGACGACCTGGAGCCGCTGACGCCGCTGATTGGCAAGTACCGCCGCCTGCAGCATGACCTGGCGGCGGCACGGCGTGCCCTGGCCAGCCGCGGTTCGCGCTATGCCCTGGCCGATTTCGTCGGCGCCAGCCCCGCAGTACTCGAGGTCAAACGCCGCGCCCGCCTGGCCGCTGCACGGGTCACACCGGTACTGCTGCTGGGCGAGACCGGTACCGGCAAGGAGGTGCTGGCCCAGGCCATCCATGGAGACTCCCCGCGCGGCGCCAATCCCTTCGTAGCCGTGAACGTGGCCGCCGTGCCCGAAAGCCTGCTGGAGGCGGAGTTCTTCGGCGTCGCCCCGGGCGCCTATACCGGCGCCGACAAACGCACCCGCCAGGGCAAGTTCCAGCTCGCCGACGGCGGTACCCTGTTCCTCGACGAGGTCGGCGACATGCCGCTGGCGCTACAGGCCAAGCTGCTGCGAGTCCTGCAGGAGGGCGAGGTGGAGCCGCTGGGTTCCAACGAGATCAAGCGCATCGACGTGCGCGTGATCGCCGCCACCAGCCGCGATCTGGAAGCCATGGTCGCCGAAGGCAGCTTTCGCTCCGACCTCTACTATCGCCTCAACGTGCTGCGCATCCAGATCCCACCGCTGCGCGAACGCATCGCCGACCTGGGAATCCTGTGCGAGACGCTGCTCGACCGGATCGCCGCGGAGAGCGGCGAGCCCCGCGCCGAGATCACCCACGAGGCCGTGGCGCTACTGCAGCGCCACGACTGGCCGGGCAACATTCGCGAGCTGCGCAACGTTCTCGAGCAGACCCTGGCCCTGAACGAAGCCTGCAGCCTGATCGACGTACCACAGCTGCGCGCCGCCCTGCCCCTCTCCGCCCAGGCTGGCACCGGTCCGCTGCCTACCGCCAGCGTGCGCCCGCTGGCCGAGATTGTCGCCGAGGCCGAGCGCACCGCCTTGACCAACGCCCTCGCTGCCTGCCGCGGCAACAAATCGCGCACCGCCCGTCTGCTGGGCATTCCCCGCTCGGTGCTCTACGACAAGCTTGCCAAGCTGTCCGAAAAAACGGACACATGACCGGATTCCCGACGAAATAAGTATCCACGAAAGTCTAATATTGTCCGAGATACCGGACATCTCTCTTATAGACACCTCCCCTCTATTCTCATAATCCATTGTATTTTTTGTATTTCTCAGGAATGGCACGGCCTGTGCACTGTACTGGGGCACGCGCCAACGCCCGGCACGTAGTGCCGGAACTGGCCGCGATATGAACAAAGACAGTTTGCACAACGACAGCGTCAACCAAAGGCGCTGCGACAACAAAGCACAAGGAGCCTACATGTCGTTCACACCGTCTCTCGCCACTCGCCTTCGTCCGCTCACCCTCGGCGTTGCTACCGCCACCTTGATGGCGGGCGCCGCGGCTTCCAGCTTCGTCGAGGCCCAGGAGCGCGTGCGCTGGCAGGTGCCCATCGCCTTCCCGTCCCACCTGGTGGGCCTGAGCACGCCGGTCGTGCACCTCTCCGAAACCCTGGAAGCGATCTCCGGTGGCAATATCAACCTGCG
>NZ_JAXQPR010000017.1:0-52004 GCF_046723295.1 Halomonas sp. A29 | reverse complement strand
TACCACTCTTCCCACCGCCTGCAACGTTGCTCGTCACCGGCAGCGGATGCGTACTTTACGCATTCCTCGGATGCCCCGCAAGGCCTTCCTGTAAAAAAGTTTCAGGCACGTGACGAGGCCGTGACAGGCCAAGGCAGGCAAGCTGTCCACCGGCGTTCTCCACAGGCCCGAACGGCGAGGGCCTGTGGATAGAAAGCAGGAGGGGCAGAGACGACAACGCCCGCGCACGGCGGGCGTTGGCAGAATAGACTCGCACTCAGCCTCCTGGAGGCGAATGCTTCATCTTGCGCATGATGGCGATGGTCGGCCCGGAAGCAACATAGGCACCGAAAAGCAGCAGCAGCATGACGGAAGGCTCTACGGAGATCACCACGAAGCCGAGCACGATGGCCAGCAGTACCACGAAGGGCACCGGCCCCTTGAGGTCGATGTCCTTGAAGCTGTAGTAGCGGATATTGCTGACCATCAGGATCCCCGCTGCGGCTACCACGATAAGCATCAACAGCTTGAAGCCGAAGGCCTCGGCATCGAAACTGTGGAAGGTCCAGACGCTGGCAGCCACGAAGGCGGCCGCGGATGGACTGGGCAGACCGATGAACCACTTCTTGTCGACGCTGCCGATCTGCACATTGAAACGCGCCAGACGCAGTGCCGCGCAGGCGACGTAGAGAAAGGCCACCACCCAGCCGGTCTTGCCGATATCCTGCAGAATCCAGGTGAACGCCACCAGGGCCGGCGCCACGCCGAAGGAGAGCATGTCGGAGAGACTGTCGTATTCGGCCCCGAAAGCGCTCTGGGTATTGGTCAGCCGGGCGACACGACCGTCCAGGCCGTCAAGCACCATGGCAATGAAGATGGCGACTGCAGCTGCGGTAAAGTCGCCGTTTATCCCGGCCACCACCGAAAAGAATCCGGCGAACAGAGCCGACGTGGTAAAGAGGTTCGGCAGCAGGTAGATCCCTCTGCGCCGGACCTTCTTGCCATCCTCGATCGACTCTTCGATCACCTCGGTCTCGCGTACGAAAGCGGCAGCCAGATCCTCCTCTGCAGGCCGCTCTCCCTGGCCATTGGTAGGACCTGCCTGGGCGCCATCGCGATGGCTATCATGCTCGGTATTGCGGGAATCCTGACTCATTCATCTCGTCCGTTGCCAGAATGGGGCCACTCAATGGTGTTGCCTTCATTCTACACGGTGATACCGAGGCGAAAAGCGCTGTAGCTATCAGCCAGACAAGACAAGGGCGCGAATGCCCGCGCCCTTGTCTTCAGCGGAACGAGTCCGATGACTCAGTTCTTTGTCTTGTCGACCAGCTGGTTGGCCGCGATCCAGGGCATCATGCCGCGCAGCTTGGCGCCAACCTGCTCGATGTCGTGCTCGGCATTGAGACGGCGGCGTGCGGTCATCGACGGATAGTTGCTGTTGCCTTCCTGAATGAACATCTTGGCATATTCACCGGTCTGGATGCGCTTGAGAGCATTGCGCATGGCCTGGCGAGACTGCTCGTTGATGACCTCGGGACCAGTCACGTACTCACCATACTCCGCATTGTTGGAGATGGAGTAGTTCATGTTGGCGATACCGCCCTCGTACATCAGGTCGACGATCAGCTTGAGCTCGTGCAGACACTCGAAGTAGGCCATCTCCGGCGCGTAGCCGGCTTCGGTCAGCGTTTCGAAACCCGCCTTGACCAGCTCGACGGCACCGCCACACAGCACGGCCTGCTCACCGAACAGGTCGGTTTCGGTCTCGTCCTTGAAGGTGGTCTCGATGATGCCGCTGCGACCGCCGCCAATGGCAGCGGCGTAGGAGAGCGCGAGCTCCTTCGCCTTGCCCGAAGCGTCCTGATGAATGGCGATCAGATCGGGGATACCGCCGCCCTTGACGAACTCGGAGCGCACGGTGTGGCCCGGCGCCTTGGGGGCCACCATGATCACGTCGAGGTCGCGGCGCGGCTCGATCTGGTTGTAGTGGATATTGAAGCCGTGGGCGAAGGCCAGCGTGGCGCCATCCTGCAGATTGGGCTCGATCTGGCTTTCGTAGATCGCCTTCTGATTCTCGTCCGGAGCCAGCATCATCACCACATCAGCTGTCTTGCACGCTTCTTCGACGCTGGCCACCTTGAGGCCGGCAGCTTCTGCCTTGGCCGCAGAGGACGAGCCCGAGCGCAGCGCGACGGTCACGTCGACACCGGACTCCTTGAGGTTGTTGGCATGGGCATGGCCCTGCGAGCCGTAGCCCACGATAGTGACCTTCTTGCCCTGAATGAGGGCGAGATCGCAGTCCTTGTCGTAGTAAACGTGCATGAGGTGCTCCTGAAAACGAAATTGGCGAAGGTTGTGTCAGCGTTGATGGCCACCCGCGCCATCTGTCGTGGCGCTGGGAGTCGGCTCATTCGATTCGCCTACCTTAGCGCCGCATCGACGTTGCGTAAAACGCGATATTTGCAATATCACATGCCAGATCATGCAATAATAGCGGAATGGATACGCGCCCTCTCAAACAGTTTCTCGCTCTGGCCGATACGCTGCACTTCGGTCGTGCCAGCGAACTCTGCCATGTCAGCCCCTCGACGCTCTCCCGCACCATTCGTCAGCTCGAGGAGAGCGTTGACGTGCCGCTGTTCGTACGCGACAACCGTCATGTCGCCCTGACGAGCCAGGGGCGTGCGTTCCAGGCGTACGCGCGCGAAACCCTGCATCGCTGGGAGCTGCTGCGTCATGAGCTGAGCAGCAAGGCCGGCGAGCTTGCCGGAGAGATCAGCATCTACTGCTCGGTCACCGCCAGCTACAGTTTTCTCTACGACTTGCTCAGCGATGTACGCCAGCGCCATCCTCGCATCGAGCTCAAGCTGCATACCGGCGACCCGGCAGAATCGATGGGCCGTGTGCTGGCAGGCGAAGAGGACATGGCGATCACTCCTCGCCCACGCAGCGCACCGGCGGGCCTGGCCTTCAAGTCGCTGACTCGATCACCGCTGGTATTCATCGCTCCTGTGGAACAGGCCGCGTGGATTCCGGCTAGCCCCGACTCCCCCTCAGTGGAGCAGTGGCAAGGCGTGCCGATGATCCTGTCCGAAGCCGGACTGTCTCGCGAGTATGCCGACACCTGGTTCAGGGCACTGGGAGTCGCGCCAACGATCTATGCCCAGGTGGCCGGCCACGAGGCGATCGTGAGCATGGTGGGGCTAGGCTTCGGCATCGGTGTGGTGCCAAAGATCGTGCTCGACAACAGCCCCTTGGCCCAGCGAGTCAGCATACTGCCGGTCAAGCCGGAGCTGCCCCACTACGACGTCGGGCTGTGCGTTCTGCATCACCGCTTGAAGAGCCCGCTGATACAGGCGCTGTGGGATACGGTCACCGAGCGCTGAAGACGAAAAAGCCGCCCCTGGGGGCGGCTAGTCGACATGGATTCGGCAAGCTCAGAGACTGAGGACCTTGTCACCCCTGGCGATGCCGGAAACACCGGTACGCGCCACCTCGAGAATACCCACCGGCCCCATGGCCTGCAGGAAGGCATCGAGCTTGGGGGCATCCCCGGTGATCTGTACCGTGTAGAGGCTCGGCGTGACGTCGACGATCTGCGCGCGGAAGATATCGACGGTGCGCTTGACCTCGTCGCGCGCCGCTCCCAGCGCCTTGACCTTCACCAGCATCAGCTCACGCTCGATGTGATTACCCTCGGTGAGGTCGACCAGCTTGATCACGTCGATCAGCTTGTTGAGGTGCTTGGTGATCTGCTCGATCACCCGATCGTCGCCGATGGTGGTCACGGTCAGCCGCGACAGCGACGGGTCCTCGGTGGGCGCCACGTTTAGCGTCTCGATGTTGAAGTTGCGCTGCGAGAACAGCCCTACCACGCGAGACAGTGCGCCCGGTTCGTTTTCCATGAGAATCGAGATGATATGGCGCATCAGGTCCGCTCCGTCTTGGAAAGCAGCATGTCACGCATGGAGCCAAGAGGCACCTGCATCGGGTAGACGTGCTCGCGTGGGTCGACGATGACATCCACGAATACCAGTTCATGCTTGTCGGCGAAGGTGCGTTCCAGCGCCGGGCGCAGCTCTTCCATGGTTTCCACTCGCAGTGCGGTGAAGCCATATGCCTCGATCAGCTTGGAGAAGTCGGGCAGCGACTCCATGTAGGAGTGCGCATGACGCGACTTGTAGTTGAGGTCCTGCCACTGGCGCACCATGCCCAGCGATGCATTGTTGAGGTTGATGATCTTCACTCCGCCACCGAACTGCTTACAGGTAGAGAGCTCCTGCATCATCATCTGGAAGCTGCCCTCCCCGGTGACGCAGATCACCTGCTCGTCGGGGAAGTTCTGCTTGATGCCCATGGCGGCGGGAAAGCCGAAGCCCATGGTGCCGAGGCCGCCCGAGGTGATGAAGCGGTTGGGCTTGTCGAACTTGTAGTACTGCGCCGCGAACATCTGGTGCTGGCCTACATCGGTGGTGACGTAGGCTTCGCCACGGGTTACCTCGCACAGCGCCTCGATCACTTCCTGTGGCTTGAGCTGCTCGCCCGGCTTCGACGGCTCGTAGAGCTTGCCGCGGCGCTCCTCGCGCCAGCCGTCAATCTTCTGCCACCATTCGTCGAGTGCTTCGGGATGGGCGATCTCCTTGCCCTGCACCAGACTGATCATCTCGTCGATGACGCTGGCTGCGGGCCCGACGATCGGCACATCGGCACGCACCGTCTTGGAAACGGAGCTGGGATCGATGTCGACATGAATGATCTTGGCCGTGGGACAGAACTTGGAGGTATTGTTGGTCACGCGGTCGTCGAAGCGCGCGCCGATGGCGATGATCAGGTCGGCGTGGTGCATGGCCATGTTCGACTCATAGGAGCCGTGCATGCCCAGCCAGCCCAGGCACTGGCGATCGCTTTGCGGATAGGAGCCGATCCCCATCAGCGTGGTGGTGATGGGATAGCCGAGGCGCTTGACCAGGTCGGTCAAGCCTTCGCAGGCTCGCCCGGTGATCACCCCACCGCCGGTATAGAACACCGGCCGCTTGGCCTTGAGCATCATCTCCACGGCCTTCTTGATCTGGCCGGTATGCCCCCGCGCCACCGGGTTGTAGGAGCGCATCTTGACCTTTTTCGGGTAGACGTACTCATAGCGCTCGGTGGGCGCGGTCATGTCCTTGGGTATGTCGACCACCACCGGCCCGGGGCGCCCCGTCGCGGCCAGGTAGAAGGCCTTCTTCAGAACTTCTGGAATCTCGGTCGGATGCTTGATCGAAAAGCTGTGCTTCACGATCGGGCGAGTCACGCCGATGATGTCGGTTTCCTGGAAGGCGTCGTCGCCGATCAGGTGGCTCATGACCTGGCCGCACAGCACTACCATGGGAATCGAGTCCATGTAGGCGGTGGCAATGCCGGTGACGGCGTTGGTGGCACCGGGGCCGGAGGTGACCAGCACCACGCCGGGCTTGCCGGATGCTCGGGCATAGCCGTCCGCGGCATGGGTGGCCGCCTGCTCATGGCGTACCAGGATGTGTTTGACCTTGTCCTGACGGAACAGCGCATCGTAGATATGCAGTGCCGCGCCGCCCGGATAGCCATAAATGTATTCGACGCCTTCATCCTGCAGGAATCGGGCGATCATATCCGCGCCGGAAAGCAATTCCACTTGTGTATCTCCCCTGGAGGTCTCGAGTGCGATCCGCGCCCATGGATGAGCACGGGTTCGAGTGCGGCGGTATGCCGCTGTCGGCGAAGCCGACACCTGATGCCAAACCCTGGCATTTAGCCCTATTGGGGCCTGCACTCTCTTCGGGAACGCCGCCTGGCTGCTGTCGCCAATGTCTCATCGCTCACAGCATCAATCGGCTTTTCCCTATCACGGCGGATCGCCGCGTCGGGGCATTGGCCAGAAGCGGCGGTTGGCCGCATTCCGGTAGTCCTTCGGCGGGTAGAGGCCACACGGCCTACCCTTCGCGCGGGGATGGGGGGTTGCCCGCAGGAATCCGCGCCCGCAAATCAGGAACGCTCAAGATTCCAACAGCCTAGCGAAAGTGTCAACCGTGATGCGGTTTAGAGTGAAATGGCGTTGTAAGGAAGCGCACTCTAAAAAAACCCGCCGGCGGTGTCGCGGGCGGGCAAGGGGGTTACAGGACGCAACCTATCAACCAGTGTAGGACGCTCGTCGGCAGCTGTAGCAACCTAACGAGTAACGTTGTGTATCAGCTACTGAACACGAGTTTATCGTCCTCCACCTCGACACGTATTATGTTCCCGGGAGTGAATCGGCCGGCCAGCAGATCCTGTGCCAGCGGGTTCTCGATGCGGCTCTGAATCGCCCGCTTGAGCGGCCGGGCGCCGAATACCGGGTCGAAGCCCGCCAGGGCGAGCTGGGCCATCGCCTCGTCGCTGACCTCGAGCTGCATGCCGTGCTCGGCCAGACGTGAGCGCAAACGGTCGAGCTGGATGCCGGCGATGGCCTCGATCTGCGCCTGGCGCAGGGCGTGGAACACCACCACCTCGTCGATGCGATTGATCAGCTCGGGGCGGAAATGCATGCCCACCACATCCATGACGGCCTGCTTCATCTCCTCGTACTGCTCTTCGGCGCCGCCCATGCGCTGGATGATGTCCGAGCCCATGTTGGAGGTCATCACGATGACGGTGTTGCGGAAGTCCACCGTGCGCCCCTGGCCGTCGGTCAGGCGCCCGTCCTCCAGCACCTGCAGCAGGATATTAAAGACGTCCGGGTGGGCCTTTTCCACCTCGTCGAGCAGCAGCACCGAGTAGGGTTTGCGGCGCACCGCCTCGGTCAGGTAGCCGCCCTCCTCGTAGCCGACATAGCCGGGGGGCGCACCGATCAGCCGAGCCACGGAGTGCTTCTCCATGAACTCCGACATATCGATGCGTACCATCGCTTCTTCGGTATCGAACAGAAAGCTGGCGAGCGCCTTGCACAGCTCAGTCTTGCCCACCCCGGTAGGGCCGAGAAACAGGAACGAGCCGTTGGGGCGGTTGGGGTCGGCGAGGCCGGCACGCGAGCGGCGCACCGCATTGGCCACCGCGGTGACCGCCTCCTCCTGGCCTATCACCCGCAGGTGCAGCGCCTCCTCCATGCGCAGCAGCTTGTCGCGCTCGCCCTCGAGCATCTTGGACACGGGGATTCCGGTCCAGCGCGACACCACCTCGGCGATCTCCTCCTCGGTGACGCTGGAGCGCAGCAGCTTGTGCTTCGAGGTGTCGGCCTCGGCCTCGCTGGACTCGGCAATCTTCTTCTCCAGCTCGGGAATCACGCCGTAGCGCAGCTCTGACATGCGCGTCAGGTCACCCTTGCGCTGTGCCTGCTCCAGCTCGATCTTGGCTTTCTCGAGCTCCTCCTTGAACTGTCCCGCCCCTTGGATGCTGGCCTTCTCGGCCTTCCAGATCTCGTCGAGATCGGCGTACTCACGCTCGAGTTCGTCGATCTGGGCCTGCAAGCTCTCCAGACGTTTGCGCGAGGCCTCGTCGGTCTCCTTCTTGAGATGCTCACGCTCCATCTTGAGCTGGATCAGGCGGCGATCGAGGCGATCCATCTCCTCAGGCTTGGAGTCGAGCTCCATGCGGATGCGCGACGAGGCCTCGTCGATCAGGTCGATGGCCTTGTCGGGCAGCTGGCGGTCGGTGATATAGCGCGTCGAGAGTTTGGCCGCAGCGATGATGGCGCCGTCGGTGATATCGACCTTGTGGTGTACCTCGTAGCGCTCCTTGAGGCCGCGCAGGATCGCCACGGTATCCTCTTCGGAAGGCTCGTCGACCTGCACCTTCTGGAAGCGCCGCTCCAGCGCAGCGTCCTTCTCGATGTACTTGCGATACTCGTCGAGGGTGGTCGCCCCTACGCAGTGCAGCTCCCCCCGCGCCAGCGCCGGCTTGAGCATGTTGCCGGCGTCCATTGCGCCCTCGGCCTTGCCGGCGCCGACCATGGTATGCAGCTCGTCGATGAACAGGATCACCCGGCCCTCTTCCTGGGCCAGCTCCTTGAGTACCGACTTGAGGCGCTCTTCGAACTCACCGCGGAACTTGGCCCCGGCCAGCAGCGAACCCATGTCCAGCGACAGGACGCGCTTGTCCTTGAGCCCCTCCGGCACCTCGCCGTTGACGATGCGCTGGGCCAGGCCCTCGACGATAGCGGTCTTGCCCACGCCGGGCTCGCCGATCAGTACCGGGTTGTTCTTGGTACGCCGCTGCAGTACCTGGATGGTGCGACGGATCTCGTCGTCACGACCAATCACCGGGTCGAGCTTGCCCTCGGCGGCACGCTCGGTGAGATCGAGGGTGTACTTCTCCAGCGCCTCGCGCTGCTCCTCGGCGTTGGGATCATCGACCCGTTCGCCGCCGCGCACGCTGTCGATGGCGCCTTCCAGCGCCTTGCGGGTCACGCCGGCCTGGGTCAGCAGCTTGGTGACGGCGTGTCCCATTTCCAGGGCGGCCAACAGCACCAGCTCGCTGGCGATGTACTGGTCGCCGCGCTTCTGCGCCTCACGGTCGGTCAGGTTGAACAGCTTGATCAGATCGCGCGAGGGCTGCACCTCGCCGGTGAACTGGCCGACCTTGGGCAGGTCGTCGAGATGTCCGGCCAGGGTGTCGCGCAGTCGCGCGGCGTCGCCACCAGCCTTCTGGATAAGCGCCTTGATGCCGGTGTCACGAGCATCCAGCAGCGCCAACAGCAGATGGCCGGGCTCGAGCTGGTTGTGGCCCCGGCCCACGGCCAGGGACTGGGCATCGGCCACGGCGTTCTGCAGCTTGGCGGTGAACTTGTCGAAACGCATTCGCTTTCCTCCATCGGGGTAGCGGCACGTTCGGACGCACCGCCTGGCCCTGTCATATCGTATTGACAGATTCAATGGAGTCAGCGTGGCCGGCTTTCAAGTCGCCAGCCAGAGAAAGCATTGCAGGCTTGACTCAGATCAGCGTAACCAGATCACGCTGGCCATCCGCCCGGTCTTGCCGTCGTCGCGGCGGTGTGAGTAGAAGCGCGGCTCGCAGGCGGTGCAGAAGTGGCCACCGCTGATATAGGCAACGCCGAGCCGCTCCAGGCGCAGGCGGGCGAGCTTGTAGAGATCGGCCATGTAGTGCCCCAGGCGATAGGGGCTGGGGTCGAAGGCCGCTGCCGCTTCCGGGTGCACGCCAACGAAGGCCTGCTGCACTTCCGGCCCCACTTCGAACTGGGCATTGGAGATGGCCGGCCCCAGCCAGGCCATCAGCTCTTCCGGAGGGGATGAGAGCGCTGCCACAGCAGCCTCTATCACACCGCCGGCCAAGCCGCGCCAGCCCGCATGGGCGACGCCGACCCGGGTGCCCTGACGATCGCAGAAGAACACTGGCAGGCAGTCGGCGGTGAGCACCACGCAGGCATGGCCGCGATCGAAGGCCACCGAAGCGTCGGCTTCGGGAACGCTGTCCGTATAGCTCGCCTGTACCCGGGCGCCGTGCACCTGCTTGAGCCACAACAGCGGCCGCTCGTCGTCGAGCTCATTGCCTATCAGTCGCCGGCACAGCGCCACGTGGGCAGGGTTGTCACCTACCCCATCGGACGGGTTGAAGCAGGCAAACTCGTCCTGGCTGGGCCCGGTCTCGCGCGTAGTGACGAAAGCACCGACACTGGCGGGCGCCGGCCAATCGGGCTCGATCAGGGTCGGTTGCAGGTGGGGGGCGTCGCTCATCCGGGCTCCTCAGCGCATGATCTCGTGGTCGTTACGCAGGTAATCGATCAACAGCAGCAGGTCGTCGGGCAACGGCGCTCGAAATTCGACCGTCTCGCCGTTGGCAGGATGCCGGAAGGCCAGCTTCCTGGCATGCAGGGCCTGGCGGGGAAAGCCCCGCAGCAGATCCTTGAGCTCGTCGCTCGCTCCGGCCGGCAGCTTGAGACGACCACCGTATACCGGATCGCCAACCAGCGGGAAGCGCCGATGGGCCATGTGCACACGGATCTGATGGGTACGGCCGGTCTCGAGCCGGCAACGCACATGGGTATGGGTGCGGAAGCGCTCGACCACGCGATAGTGGGTCACCGCAGGTTTGCCACTGGCGTGCACCGCCTGTCGCTTGCGATCCTTCGGGTGCCGACCGATGGGAGCATCCACCGTGCCACCCGAGGTCATCACTCCGACGCAGACCGCATCGTATTCCCGCGACATCGTGCGCGCCTGGAGCTGTTCCACCAGTGCGGTCTGGGCGGCAAGCGTCTTGGCCACTACCATCAGGCCCGTGGTGTCCTTGTCCAGGCGATGGACGATGCCGGCCCGCGGCACCATTGCCAGACTCGGGCAGTGATGCAGCAGGGCGTTGAGCAGGGTGCCATCCCGGTTACCTGCGGCTGGATGTACCACCAGCCCGGCCGGCTTATCGATCACCAGCACCTGGCCGTCCTCATGCACGATATCGAGCGGAATCGCCTCGGGCTCGAAGCGCGCTTCCTCCTCGAGGATGGCCGCCAACTGCAGCCACTCGCCGCCGGCCATCTTGTCCTTGGGCTTGGCTGGGCGGCCGTCTACTGTCAGCGCCCCTTCCTTGATCCAGTTCTTGAGGCGCTCGCGGGAATGATCGGCGAAGAGTTCGGCAGCGGCCTGGTCGAGGCGGCTCCCGGCCAGGGAGATGGGCACTCGCTGCTGGGCTTCCACGGTCTGGGGCATAAGAGGCTTTCGTCGGCAGGCACCGGAGGACTGCGTTTTCACGCAAGGTGCTTTATAGTGGTCGGGTTATGGCCAATCCTACCATGGCCGACACGGGTTGTTAGACACGAGGATCACGATGCGCGTTTCCCCCATCGCCACACGCCTTGTCGCCCTGCTCCTGGTGACCGCACTGGTTACCGGCTGTGCTGGCAGGTCCGCCACGGAAGAAGACGAATTCGAAGATGTCGCCGAGCAGCAGCTCTACGAGGAAGCACGCAGTGCGCTCGATGGCGGACGTTACACCACTGCCATCTCGCGCCTCGAGGCCATCGACACGCGCTACCCCTTCGGCCGCCATGCCGAACAGGCCCAACTCGAGCTGATCTACGCCTACTACGAAACCCAGGACTGGGAAGCCACGCGCGCCGCTGCCAGTCGCTTCATCCGGCTGCATCCCACCCACCCTCAGGCCGACTATGCGCTCTACATGCGTGGGCTGGCTTCGTGGCAGGCGGGTCGTTTCAGCCTTGAGCGACTGCGCCTGATCGACATCTCCAAGCGCGACCTGGGCGCCTCACGCGACGCCTATGCCGACTTCCGCGAGCTGGTGGCACGCTACCCGGCCAGCGATTACGCGCCCGACGCCGAACAGCGCATCGTCTACCTGCGCAATGTGCTGGCACGGCATGAGCTGCACGTCGCCGATTTCTACCTGCGCAAGGGCGCCTACCTGGCCGCCGTCGAGCGTGGCCGCTGGGTAATCGAGAACTATCCCGAGGCCGAGGCCACTCGCGATGCATTGGCGGTGATGGTCGAGGGCTATCTCGGTCTCGACATGCGCGACCGCGCCCGTGAGGTGCTCCAGGTGCTGATCCAGAACGACCCGAGCAACGATCGTCTGCGTGGCCGTACCTTCCAGCCGCAGCACGTGCGGGCCCAGTCGCTCTCCGCCTGATCCGTCACCCCTCGGAACGAGATGAAGAACCCGCGAGCATGCTCGCGGGTTCTTTCGTTTGCTGCGTCAGTCGCCGGGCTGCCAGCCGTTGACGATGGGGTAGCGGCGGTCTCGGCCGAACCCGCGCGGCGTCACCCGCACGCCCACCGGCGCCTGGCGCCGCTTGTACTCGTTGCGATCGACCAGTTTGACCACCTGGTAAACGTCATCGCGATCGAAACCGGCCTCGATGATGGCCTCGGCACTCATATCACCTTCGATATAGCGCGCCAGGATGGCGTCGAGCGTGTCGTAATCGGGCAGCGAGTCGGTATCCTTCTGGTCGGGCGCCAGCTCGGCCGAAGGCGGGCGGGTGATCACGCGCTCGGGAATCGCCGGCGACTGGGTGTTGCGCCAACGGGCCAGACGATAGACCCAGGTCTTGTAGACGTCCTTGAGCGCATTGAAGCCACCCACCATGTCGCCATAAAGCGTGGCATAGCCCACCGCCATCTCGCTCTTGTTGCCGGTGGTCAGCACCATCAGTCCCTTCTTGTTCGAGATCGCCATGAGCAGCACGCCGCGACAGCGCGACTGCAGGTTCTCCTCGGTGGTGTCACGCTCGGTGCCGGCGAAGGTCTCGGCCAGCGTGGCCATGAAGGCGTCGACCATCGGCTCGATCGGCAGCACCTCGTAGTGCACGCCGAGCAGCCGCGCCTGCTCGGCGGCATCCTCTTGGGACATATCGGCGGTATAGCGGTAGGGCATCATCACCGCATGGACCCGCTGCGGCCCCAAGGCGTCCACGGCAATGGCAAGCGTGAGGGCCGAGTCGATGCCACCGGAGAGCCCCAGTACCACGCCCTGGAAGCCGCTCTTGTTGACGTAGTCACGCACACCGCTGACCAGCGCACAGTAGAGGCTCTCCTCGGGCTCTTCGTCAGGCTCCATCTCGCCCTCCTGCGGCACCCAGCGGTTCGCCTCCTGGATGAACTGCACCGGCATCAGCCCCGCCTGCCAGTAGGGCGCTACCACGCGTACCTGACCCTCGGCATCAACGCAGGCCGAACCGCCGTCGAAGACCAGTTCGTCCTGGCCGCCGATGGTGTTGACATAGACCAGCGGCAGCGACACCTCGGATGCACGCTGCTCGAGCAGGCACAGGCGCTCGGCCGGTTTGTCCTGATGGTACGGCGAGGCGTTCAGCGTGACGATGATGTCGGCTCCCGCATCGCGGGCTGCGCGTACCGGGCCACCGTCCCAGATGTCTTCACAGATCAGGATGCCGAGCCTGGCACCCTTGTGCTCGATCACCAGGCTCTGCTCGCCGGTGGCAAAGTAGCGGCGCTCGTCGAATACCTGGTAGTTGGGCAGCACCTGCTTGGCGTACTCTCCGATCCACTCGCCGTTGTAGAGCAGCCCGGCCAGGTTGTAGCCCAGCCCCTCGCGGCGGCCGGGATAGCCGATGATCACCAGCACGTCGCGGGACATTTTTGCCGCCATACGGGAACGCGCCTCGCGCAGGCGGGTCTCCATGGAAGGGCGCAGCAGCAGATCCTCGGGGGGGTAGCCGCTCAGGAACAGCTCGGGAAACACCACGATGTCGGCACCATGTTCGATGCGCGCCTCGCGAACGGCTTCGATGGCACGATCGGCGTTGCCGGGGATGTCCCCCACCAGCGGGTCCAACTGCGCCATCACCAGCGTCAAATCTTGCATGGGCGTAGAAATCTCTTGAGAATCCGAAGTCATTACATTGTCCCGCAAGGGCGTCCGGCTGGCAAAGCCGCTAGCCCTCATCAGGGAGACGAATAAGGATGAATCTGTTGCTCATTCGCTTGATTATCTTCGCCGTGCTGTTCTTCGCCGGCCTCCAGCTCTATCGCATGTACCGCCAGTGGAAGCTCGATCGAGAAGACCAGTTGCCCGACGCTTCCCATGAAGAGGGCGGCCAGATGGTGCGCTGCGCCTGGTGCAAGGTGCACGTACCGGAGGCCGATGCCCTGCGCGAGCAGGGTGAGTGGTTTTGCAGCAGCGCCCATCGCGATCGCTTCCTGCAGGAGGAGCGTCCCGAGGAGTAGGCTGGCAAGCCATGGCGGCAATCGCTTACAAACTCCATCGGCAATGACTGATGGACTGCATCGCAGGCTCGACTAGAGTGAATGCCTCTTGACCAGGGGACATCACTTCAGGAGAGCTTCATGGACGCGGCTCGTACCTCGGCTAGCGCCTTGCACCAGCACGGCCTTACTCTCATCGAACTTCTCGTCGTCATCGTTGTGGCCGGTCTGCTGATGGGCTGGGCAGTTCCCGGCCTGCAGGCGATGAACGCCCGCCAGGAAGTAACCGCCGAAGCACATCGGCTGCGGGTGGCGCTCTCCTTGGGACGCAATACCGCCATCACCCGGCGCAGCGCGGTCATCGTCTGCCCCAGCCCCGACCGCAAGCGCTGCGACACCAGCGACTGGAGCGCCCCGCTGGCCATCGTGCTCGGCCCACTGTCGGGCAATGAGTTCCACGAGGATGCTCTGCTAAGGGTGGTCGAGGCCGGCCGCGGCGTCAGCGTCAGCTATCGTCAGGATGGTAAGCCGGTACGCTATGGCGTTTTGGGGCGACCTGCGGGACACAACGGTACCTTCCGTATCTGCGGCCGCCACGGTTATGGCGCCCAACTGGTACTGAGCAACTTCGGCCGGGTGCGTTCGGGCAACGCAATGAGTTGCTGAAGCTATTGTCGCCTCGCCACAGGAGCCTGAATGCGACAAGCCATCGTGGGTTACCATCGGGACGAAGAAAACCATTGGGTCGCCGAGCTGGCGTGCGGCCACAACCAGCATGTCCGTCACCAGCCGCCCTGGTTCGAGCGTCCCTGGGTCACGACAGAGGCCGGACGCCGCTCGCGCCTCGGCCTCGAGCTTGAGTGCGTCAAATGCGAACGGGGCGAGCCGCGAGACAATCCGTGAAACCTCTCCCACAGCTCGTGCCTGCCATTCCTATCCCTTTGGGCCCATCAACAGCCAGATGATCAGGCCCACCAGTGGAAACAGCAGCAGCACGATGATCCAAAGCAGCTTGGCAATGGGGCCAGCCGGACTCTTGGCTACCTTGACGATGGCCCAGACCAGGATGATCAGCCATATCAGGCCCAGCAGACCGCTCACTTCGATTCCCATCAGACGTCTCCTTGTCCAGCGGTAAGTGTTGTTCAAGAAGTAGCACGCTGCGGTAGAGGTAACAATCCGAAACTGTTACGCCAGGTAAGCCCAAGTAACTCATCTCAACCGACTCGCCACCACTCTGGCAGCAGGCGTCTCACATCCGGGCGCTGGAAACGATCATCCATCAGCACCAGCGTGCCGCGGTCCTGGGGGCTGCGGATGACCCTGCCGGCAGCCTGTATCACCTTGATCAGCCCCGGAATGCGATAGGCGTAGGCATCGCCGCTACCGAACCGCGCCTCGAGCCTGGTCTTGAGGGTTTCGTTGAAGTGATCGAACGGCGGCAAGCCGAGGGTGGCGATGAAAGCCCCGATCAGCCGCTCGCCGGGCAGGTCGATACCCTCGCCGAAGGCCCCGCCTAGCACCGCGAAGCCGATGCCCTGCCCGCCCGAGCGAAAGCGGGCCAGGAAGGCGTCGCGCTCGTCTTCGCTCATGCCGCGGATCTGACACCAATGAGGCAGTTCGGGGTGGAACCGCGCCAGTCGCTCCGCCGCCGCCGCCATGTAGGCGAAGCTGCTGAAGAAGGCCAGGTAGAGCCCCGGCTGTCTGCGGTACTGCCCGGCCAGCTCGGCGACGATGGGCTCGAGCGAGGCCTCGCGGTCGCGCAGCCGCGTCGAGATACCGCCCGGGATGCGCACTTCGAGCTGATCGCTGCGAAACGGAGAGGCCACCGACTGCCACACACAGTCGTCCGGCAGCCCGAGCAGGTCGCGATGATAGTGGGCCGGCGACAGCGTGGCCGAAAACAGCACGCAGCTGTGTGCCTGGGTGAAACGCGGGGCCAGGAAGTCCGCCGGTATCAGGTTGCGCAGCCCCAGCACCGCGCGCCCGCGGCCATGGCGTGAGAGGTCGCACAACGAGTTTTCGCCGAACGACTCGGCCAGACGGCCGAAGCCGAGGGCATCGAACAGCCGCTCCTGCAGCATCGGGTCGGCGCCGCCGGGATGCTCGGCCAGATAGTCGCCGATCGCCGTCGCCACCTGCTGCAGCGCACCGACCAGGCGACCGGGCAGATCATCGAGTACCCGATAGGCGGGGCGGCCCCGCTGCCCTTCGTCGGCACCGCCCTGCTCGCGCACCAGCGCCTGCCATTGGCGCATCAGCCGGCCGAGGGGCTTCACCAGCGGCGCAGGGGCACTGCGGTGCAGCGTCGCAAAAGCGTGCTGATCCAGCTCCCCGCTGTACATGCCCCGAGCCCGCTCTACCAGGTTGTGGGCTTCGTCCACCAGCAGCGCCAGGCGCCAGCCATTGGCCTGGGCCAGACCGTGCAGCAGCGCCGAGACATCGAAGTAGTGGTTGACGTCGCCCACGCAGACATCGCTCCAGCGCGCCAGCTCCTGGCCCAGGTAGTAGGGGCATACGTCATGCTCGAGGGCCACCTCGCGCAGCGCTTCGCGGTCGAGCCAGCCACGCTCAGCCGCGGCCTGGCGCGCGGCGGGCAGCTTGTCGTAGAAGCCGGCGGCCAGCGGACAGGCGTCGCCATGGCACGCCTTGTCCGGGTGTTCGCAGGCCTTGCTACGCGCCGTCAGTTCCAGCACCCGCAGCGGCAGGCGCCCCTCCCCACCTTCGTCGCAGTCGCTGGCGGCCCCCAGCTGCGCCAGCGCCTCCAGCGCCAGGCGCCGTCCCGGGGTCTTCATGGTCAGGAAGGCGAGCCGGTCGATCCGCCGGCGTGGCATCGCCTTGAGGGTAGGAAACAGCGTGGCCACGGTCTTGCCGATGCCGGTAGGCGCCTGGGCCAACAGGCAGCGTCCGGTGGCCGCCGCCTTGTAGACGCCCTCGGCCAGCTCGCGCTGCCCGGGGCGAAACTCGGCGTGGGGAAAGCTCAGCCCGGCCAGGGCGGTATCGCGTGCCTGGCGATGGCGTGCCTCCTGCTCGGCCCAGCTCAGGAAGCGCTCGCACTGGGCCTCGAAGAAGGCGCTGAGCTCGGCGGCACTGGCCTCCTCGGTCAGCAGGGTCTCGCGCTCGCTGCCGATATCGAAATAGACCAGCGCCACGGTCAGCGACTCCAGTCCTCGCTCGGCGCACAGCAGCGCCCCGTAGACCTTGACCTGGGCCCAGTGCAGAGCGCGCTGATTGGCGGGCATGCGCGAGAGGTCGCCGCGATGGGTCTTGATCTCCTCGAGGCGGTTCAGCGCCGAGTCGAAGCCATCGGCCCGCCCGCTGACCGCAAGGCCGCGGTAATGCCCGCTCAGGGCCAGTTCGCGCTCATAACTCTGGTCACGACGTCCCGCCACCAGGGCATGGCCGGCGATGCCTTCACGAGCGCTGGGCGAAGGGGTGAAGCGGAGGTCGAGATCGCCCTCGCGGGCGGTGAAGTCGCACAGGGCCCTCACCGCCACACGATAGAGCGGCGCTTCGCCACTCGTCGCGACAGCGTTCATGACGCCCCGCCCTGCTGCCAGGTCACGTGACAGACCGCGGCGGGCATGTCATGACGTTGGAAGAAGGCCAACCAACGCCGCTGGTTATCCTGGAGCCTGTCGCCGGGGCCTTTCACCTCGATCAGCCGGTAGCGCGACCCGCCCTCGGCGCCGGGTGGCAGGAACTGGATCAGATCGGGCAAACCAGCGCGATTGGCCTTGAGGTCGGCCAGCAGGCGCTCGAAGCAGGCCCGCAGATGCTCAGCGGGAAGGCATGCGAGGGCCTGCTCGATCAGCCCCTCGTCGAGCACGTCCCAGTAGACGAAGGGCGATGCCAAGCCGTGCTTCTCGCGCCAGGTGCACCAGATCGCTTCGCCGTGGGAACCGTCATCCAGGCGAGCCAGGCAGGCCTCGAAGCGTTCACGACGGCGGGCCACGAAGTCGTCGCGATAGAGATCTGCCGGCCCCATGTGGAAGGGATGGAAGAAGGCGCCGGGCAGCGGTGCGAACATCGCCGGCCAGCAGAGCAGACCGAACAGACCGGTCAAGAGGGCGTTCTCAACGTAGTAGACCGGGGCATCGGGACGACTCAGGTGCTCGGCCACGGCCTGCTCGACGCTCGTCGAGTCGTGGCGTGGCAGGCAGAGGTCGAGGCGCAGCGGTGTCACTTCAGGCTCATGACCCCGCGGCGCGAGCCCCAGTCGGCGGCAGAGCCTGGGCATCAGACGTGCCAGTGCCTGGACCTCCTGCTCACAGCCGGCCGAGGAGAGTGCTTGGCTAGCCAGCACATGGGCCTGCCGATGCTCGCCCAACCGCTCGAGCAGCCGCAGGCGGCGTATGCGCGCCTCCACTTGGCCACCCTGCCCTGCGCCGCTTTCACCATAGAGCGTCAACGCCAGCGCCTCTTGACCGGCACGCTCGGCTGCGTGGCCCAGGCGAAACAGCAGCCGGCCCCGCCGCTGCGCCAACCAGGCGTTGTCTTCCGCGATTGTCGGAACTTCAGCGACCAGCCGCTCGGCTGGCTCGCCCGCCTCGAGACGCTCGCGCAGCCTGTGCAACATCAGGTAGGCATCCACCTCCTCGCGGCGGTGAAAAGCACGCGCCCCCGGCGTCAGCTCGACTCGCTCGAAGCGCTGCAGCCCGAGTTCCGTGAGCACGAACTCGGCCCAGTCCTGGCGCAGGTTGCCGAAGAACATCAGCCGCAGCCGATCGCACCACGGCATCACGGCCAGCCGCACGATGCGCTCTCCTGCCAGCGCCTCGTTGGCCTCGGGCCACCACTCGGCCAAGCGCTTGGCCTGGCTCTCCTGCGCCAGCAGCGCCTCGCCCAGCGCAACCTTGCTCGCTTTGGGCGAAAGCCCCACGGCGGCAATCTCCTCCGCCAGCGCCCGGCGCAGTTCGGCCAGACGCAGCAGGCGAAACAGCTCGCCCTGGGTCAGCACCGGATCCGCCTCGACCCAGCCGCCATCCACCAGCGGCGCCAGAGCGCACTCGGTACCGCCAATCTCGGCATAGACGAGTCTGCCGGTACGAAAGAGCTCGCCCTTGCGCATCACCATGCGCACCAGCAACGCCTGGGAGGCTTGCGGCAGAGCCTCGAACGCGGCGAGAAAGCCGTGTTCGTCCTCGGTCAGCAGGTCGGCGTGATAATCGACCACCCAGCCCAGGACGAAGCGAAAATTCGCCAGGTAGTAGAAAGGGTCGTCGAGCGAAGCGGTGGCCGAGACAAGGCGCGGAATACTGTTCATGCATCCATGATATCAGCCCTACGACATCTCGCCAGCCTCGCCTCAGCTCAAGCCTGCGGCGAGAGCGCGCACCACCTCGCCGGCCGGTACCTCACGGCAGGCGCTGGCGTTTTGCCCCGCCCACAGCGGCGAGAAATCGGCGTGGCCCGCCGCTTCGGCGGCACTGCGCAGTGGGGCTATGGCGGCGGTGGCCAGGGGGAAGGCCGGTACCACGTCGCTGAGCGGGCCGAGTTCGCGCATCAACCGGGTGACGATGCCGCGAGCCGGTCGACCGGTATAGAGGTTGGTGAGGGCAGTATGGCTTGCCGCCTTGCTCTGCAGCGCGCGACGATGAAGTGTCGAGGTGGTGGCTTCATGGCAGCAGAGGAAAGCGGTGCCGACCTGGACAGCCGACGCTCCCAGCGCCAGAGCCGCAGCCACACCGCGCGCATCTGCGATGCCGCCGGCGGCGATCACCGGCACCGAGACGGCTTCCACTACCTGCGGCAACAGGGCGAAGGTACCGAGCTGAGTGCTGATGTCTTCGTCGAGGAACATGCCGCGATGGCCGCCCGCCTCCACGCCCTGGGCGATCACCGCATCGACACCGTGGGCCTCGAGCCAGCGTGCCTCCTCGACGGTAGTGGCGGACGACAGCACCCACGCCCCCCAGCCCTTGACCCGCTCTAGCAGCGCCGGCTCCGGCAGGCCGAAATGGAAGCTGACCACTTCGGGACGGAAGGGTTCGAGGACGTCGCAGGCCGCCTGGTCGAACGGGCGGCGCCCCGCCCCTGCCGGCACGCTGTCGATGTCGAGGCCGTACTCGGCATAGTAGGGCGCCAGCGCCCGGTGCCAGCGAGCTAGCCGTGCCTCGTCCGGCGTCGGCGGTACATGGCAGAAAAAGTTGACGTTGAGCGGCCGAGCCGTGGCACTGCGGATGTGCTGCAGCTCGGCTTCCATGGCTTCGGGCGAGAGCATGGCGCAGGGCAAAGCGCCAAGGCCACCCGCCTCGCTGACGGCCACGGCCAGCTTACCGCCTTGCACGCCCGCCATGGGCGCCTGCAGGATGGCAAGCTCGATACCGATCCGGCGGGTCAGGCTCATGGATTCTCCCCCTGTCGTCGTTGATCTTTTTGCCACGGGCGCTTGGAGCCCAGCGTGTCGGCCGCAAACGCGCCGCGCTCACCCATCGGTCGAGGCTTGCCAACCGTGGTGTCGTGCCGTGTCTGCCGCTCCATTTCAGCGTTGATCTCGGCGCCGAGCAATACGACGAACGAGGAGAGCCAGAACCACAGCATCAACACCACCACGGCTCCCAGCGACCCATACAGCTCGTCCATGTTGGCAAACTGGCTGACATAGAGCGATAGCCCACCGGAGCCGAGCAGCCACAGCAGAGTCGCCACAACGGTGCCTACGCTGACCCACTCCCAGCGCGGCGAGCGACGATAAGGGCCGAAACGATAGAGCACCGCGATCACGAACATCATCAGCAGCAGCAAAGCCGGCCAGCGCAGCCAGGTGATCAGCGTAACGAGGGGGCCTTCCAGGAGGAGCCAGTCGACGACAAGAGGGTACAGGGCCACGAAAACGGTGGCTGCCAGCGACATCACGATCAGTCCGATGGTCAGCCCAGCGACCACCAGCATACGCTGCACCAGGCCACGTTGCTCCTCCTCGCCATAGACCACGTTGAGCCCGACCAGCAGCCCTCGCACGCCCTTCGAGGCCACGAACATCGCCACTGCCAGGCCGAACAGGGCCGTCAGACTGAGGCCGGTATCGGTGTTCTCGCTGACTTGCTGGGCCTGCTCGTTGACCAAGGTGGCCCCCCCAGGCGGCATGAAACGACTGAGTTCACCGATCTGCCCGGTTATCTCCATGGGGTCGAAGACCAGCGCCCACAGCGAAATGACCGCGGCAATGGCGGGAAACAGCGACAGTAGCGCGTAGAACGCAATACCGGCCGCCAGCATGTTGACCCGATCGTCCGCGGCCTGCTCCTTGACTCTCCAGAAGACGTCCAGCCATCCAGGGCCGGGTATCTGGTTGGGTTTTTCGGCTCTTCGGCCGCGCCAGAATTTCGCCATGCACTCCTCAGTATTCCTGCACGGGATCAGGGTCGCTGCGCGGGGCGCAGGACCATTCGAGCATCCCGGATCTCAATGTCGAACCGATTGAGAAAGCTCATGCCCAGTAGCGCCACGTCACCCTCGAGCCCCGGGCTGATGGAACCGCGCACCCCAGCAGCGGTGAATCCTCCCAGGCTGACCTCATCGAGCCAGGTGAGGTCGCCACGCACACGTCCATTGGCGGTGTTGAACCAGGCCGACCCCGCACGCTCCAGCCCCAGCCGCTCGGCGAAGTGGGCAGGTACGGCGACGTAGGTGGCACCGGTATCGAGCAGGAACTCGATCGGCTCGCCGTTGATTCGCCCGGTCGCCACGAAGTGGCCCGAGCGGTTGCGCTCGAGCACGATCGGATCCTCTGATCCAGCCACGGCATTGACCAGGTGGGCATTGGGGTTGCGCTGTGACTCGAGGAAGCCGTGGAACCACCAACTGCCAAAGCCGATGAACGCAGCCCAGAACAGCAGCATCATGCCCATCCCGGTACGCCGGATCGAACCGCACTCTCGCTGCATCACAGGACTCCTGATTGGTGCGGCCAGTCCGCTTTGACACCCTCGAATCCGCTGTCTGTAATGAAGGGCGCCAAATTTTTCTTGGCTAGGCAACTCGCGGCATGCACCGAGCCATCGCCGTACGACATCGATTCGATAACAACAAGGATAGCCACATGCACGATAGCATCGAACATTCGACCGCTTTCGCTTTCCGTCATTCCACGGTCGCATCGGTATTCGGCGTGATCTTCCTGAGCATGACTCTGCTGCTGGCCGGCACGCCAGCGGCGGCCTGGGATGGACTAGTGGAAAAGCAGGTCTTCGAGATGGAGGAGTACACCACCGTCAGCGGCGAAACCATCGCCCCGGTGCATATCGGCTGGGAGGCCTACGGTACGCTCAACGAGGCCAAGGACAATGTCATCCTGCTCACCCACTTCTTCTCAGGCACCAGCCATGCTGCGGGACGCTATGCCGAAGACGACGAGGCGCCAGGCTACTGGGACGCCATCATCGGCCCTGGCAAGCCGCTCGATACCGACGAGTACTACATCATCGCCTCGGACACGCTGGTCAACCTCAACGCCCACGCCCCCAACGTGACCACCACCGGGCCGGCCACCACCAACCCCGAGACCGGCAAGCCATGGGGAACCGACTTCCCACTGGTTACCATCCGCGATTTCGTCGAAGTGCAGAAAGCCCTGCTCGAAAGCCAGGGTATCGAGCGATTGCATGCCGTAATGGGAGCGTCGATGGGCGCACTGCAGGCCTACGAGTGGGCGAGTGCCTACCCCGAGCGCGTCGAACGATTGATCCCGGTGATCGGCGGCGGCGTTGCCGACCCCTGGCTGCTCGCCACCCTCAGCGCCTGGAGCGCGCCCATTCGTCTGGATGCCAACTGGAATCAGGGCGACTACTACGACGGCAAACCGCCACTGGACGGCCTGCGTGAATCGCTCAAGCTGGTGACGCTGAACGCCAACCACTGGCAGTGGGCCAACGAGACCTTCGATCGCAGCTGGGCCGACGAGGATGCCGACCCTGCCCGCGAACTCGACGCCCGCTACGCCATCGAGCAGACCTTGGACGATATCGCCGCCTCCCGCGCCGAACTCGCCGATGCCAACCACCTGCTCTACCTGGTGAAGGCCAACCAGGCGTTCCTCACCGGCCATGGTAAAAGCCTTGAGGAGGGTCTGGCCCGCATCGATGCACCCACCTTGATCCTGTACAGCGAGAACGACCTGGTTTTTGCAGCGGAGGGCGTACGCGAGACCGCCGAGCTGATCGAAGACGGTGGCGCCTCCGTCGAGCTGGTCACGCTGGATGGCAAGCGCGGCCATCTGGATGGCGTGCTTGGCATCGACCAGGCTGGCGAACGGATACGCACCTTCCTCACCGAGTGAGGCACCTGACGAGCTAGCCCGCTAGGGAACGCAGCAGCAGGTAGGCGCCCATGGCCAGCAGGCCGCTGAGGAAGACACGTCGAAAGGTCGCCTCGGAAAGCCGTTGGCGCAACCGCTGACCGAGCTGCATGCCAAGGATAGCCGGTACCACCGCACCCAATGAGAGCAGCGCCAGCTCCAAGCTGAGCAGGCGCTGTTCTCCCATCGAGAACCCCAGCGCCAGGGTGGTGACCACGAACAGTACGCCCATGGCCTGGATCAGCATGTCCCGCGGAAGGTCGAGAGCCTGCAGATAGGCCACGCCGGGAAACACCGAGGAGCCGGTCATGCCGGTGAGTAGGCCAGTCAGGGCGCCATTGATCGGAGCCGCATGTCGGCCACGGCTGACCAGCTTGCCGAGGCCGAGATTGAACAGCCCCGAAAGGGCATAGAAGGCGATCAATACGCCCAGCAGGCCGGAGAGCCAGCGCACGTCGACTCTGGCCAATACGACCACGCCCAACCATACGGTCACCACCGAGGCCAGCAGGAAGGGCCACAGGCGCCGCAGGATCTGCTGCAGATATCCCCCCACCACTGCCTGCCAGACGTTGGTGACGATGGTCGGTGCCAGCAGCAAGGCCATGGCCGATGGCAACCCAACCGTGGCGGCGAGCAGTGCCAGAGACACTGTCGGCATGCCCATGCCGATCACCCCCTTGACGGTACCTGCGACGACAAAGGTTACCGCCACCAGCGCCAGCAGCAAGGGATCCAGGCTCATTGCTCGGCATCTCTCAGTATGGCGTGCCCGTTACGTGCCTCCCACTCGACGGCCGCCTGTTGCCCCCGGGCCTGGTTGACCGCCAGGCAGATCAGGATCGCCACGATGAACAGCGCGGCGCACAGCAGGATCGACGCCTGCAGCCCCACCACCGACTGCAGCAGCCCGAGCCCGATGATGCCGATCACACCGGCCAGCTTGTTCGCCAGGCCCCAGAAGCCGAAGAACTCGGCGGCCTTGCGCGTGGGCGAGAACAGCCCCACCAGGGCGCGGCTGGCCGACTGGCTGGAGCCCAGTGAAAGCCCCGCCAGGCAGCCCACGAACAGGAACAGGTGCTGCGCCTCCCAGTCCAGCCCCAGGCTGGCATTGAGGAAAGCCGTAACCTCTGGCGTGGCCCAGATGGCGAATATCGCCGCTACCCACAGCAGCAGGGTCAGTTGGTAGGTGAATTTGGTGCCGATACGGTCCTGCAGAAAGCCGAAGCCGAGCGCCCCTGCCGCCGCAGTGACCTGCACGATGATGAACATGATGTTGCGCACCGCCTCGTCCCAGCCGATCACCTGGGCGCCGTAGATGAAGGCAAAGGCGATGATGATATAGACCCCGGCCATGGAGAACAGCAGTGACACCAGGAAGATGCCCAGGTCACGGAAGTGCTTGAGTTCGTGCAGCGTAGTGGAGACGCGCTCCCAGGCGATTTCACGGTAGGTCTTGGCGTGGGGCTGGGGCGTGCTGCGCTCCTTTACCCAGAGGAAGGTAGGAATGGCGGTAACCAGGAAGAATGCCGCGGCGAACGGGCCCACCCAACGGATACGCTCGAAGTTGTCGGCGGTAGCCTCGCCCAGCGCCACCAGGGTGAAGCCGGCGGCAAACAGCCCGCCCACATAGCCCAGCGCCCAACCGAAGCCGGAAATCTTGCCGAGATCCTGCGGCGGGCCGAGGTCGGGCAGGAAGGCGGCAATGAACGACTCGCCCATGGAGTAGGCGTAGTTGGACACCACGATCAGCAGCAGCCCGAGCATGACATAGCCCGGGGCCACGAAATAAAGCAGCGCAGTGGCCAACACGGTGACGATATAGCTGATGAAGAGGAAGCGTTTCTTGGCCGCCCGGTAATCCATCACCGCACCGCATAGGGGGCCGGTGATCACCACCAGCAGGTAGCTGGTGGCCAGTGCCAGGCTCCACAGCAGGTTGGCCAGACGAAAGCCGTCGCCGCGGTCTCCGACGATGACGGTGGTGAACAGCTCGCCGAACACCACGGTGATGATCAGCAGCGTATAGGCCTGGTTGGCGAAATCGAACATCGCCCAGCCGAAGATCTCCTTCTTCGGCGCCCGCTGCCGGGGTGCCGTACCGCCAGCGGCCGGTATCGCGCTCATCTATGCCTGCCTCCTCTCCCTGCCTGCCCTGATCGAAGCGCCTAGACTACCAGCTTATCGGGGCAAGAATGACGACAAGAGTGCTTTCACTACACTGAGAGCTACATTCCCGACTGGAGGCAAGCAATGGAACGCTTGAGCGCTATTCCACTGGCGGTGCTGACCATGGCCGTGGCAACGGTGCATGCCGAGGAAACGTCACTGAGCACCGAGCAACAGGAGCTGCGCCTGGTGCCGGTGGCAGAAGACCTCGAGCATCCGTGGGGTCTGGCCGTACTGCCCGGCGAGCTCTTCGTTGTCAGTGAGCGCACGGGGCAGATCCAGACCTTCTACAACGGCGAGCGACAGGAGGTCGAAGGCCTGCCTGGCATTCACGTCGAGGGTCAGGGAGGCCTGCTCGACATCGCCGCCTCTCCCGACTACCCCGACACCGGCTGGCTCTACTTCGCCTATTCCAGCGGAGACGACGATGCCACCGCCACGGCCCTGGCGCGCGGCCGCTTGGCCGGGGACCAGCTGGTGGAGGTGGAGGAGCTGTTCGAACAGAACCGCCGCTCCGAGCCCGGCCCCCACGGGGGTGCACGCCTGGCCTGGATGGGTGACGACACCCTGCTGATGTCCGTCGGTGACCGCGGCTCCCCCGAGCGGGCCGAGGATACCCAGGACCATGCCGGCTCGGTCCTGCGCCTCGACCCACAGGGTCTGGCACCGGATGACAACCCGATGCTCGAAGACGCCGGCTATCTACCGGAGATCTACTCCTGGGGGCATAGCAATGTGTTGGGGTTGGCCGTGGATGACGACCGCGGCAATGTCTGGGCCGTGGAAGCCCGCGGCAACGGTCATGACGAGCTTCTTCTGATCCAGCGTGGTGAGAAACATGGCTGGGCAGAGGAGGAGGACGAAGACTCGGATATTCTCGAGCAAGTCGCCAGTAGCGAGCTGTTCACCGAAGAGGAAATCATCGAGCCGGTCCATCGCTTCTCCGAAGACGTATCGCCTTCCGGCCTGGCCGTGGTCAATGGCGAATACTACCCACACTGGGAAGGCAACCTGCTCATCGGCGGACTGGACAGCGGACAGCTCTATCGCCTCGAAATGAGCGACAGTCACGAAGTTACCGCAGTAGAAGAGCTGTTCGACGAGACACGAGGCCCGGTTCGCGACGTGCGACAGGGGCCCGACGGCTATCTTTATGTTCTCGTCGGCGATGAGAGAGGCACGCTCTATCGCCTTGAGCCCGAGGAATGACATCCTATCCCTGACTCGGCCGGCCCGTTGACAGGCCGGCCGCACTAGTTCACGCAGCGTGGAGAGCGGTGTTCTTCACTTCTTACGATCCCACGGGCATTATCTTTGTTAACCTGGGTTAAGCAGTATTGTCCTGCTACCGGCTTCGTGCAGTCATGCCTGGGTAGGCAAGCGCAGACTAGCGGCTTAGAACCGTGACTGACGCCACCATGCGACAGTCAGAACAACAAGCAGGCAGGAACAGGGCGCATGAAGAAGTGGCTAATACTGATGCTGGCACTGCTGCCCCTTCCCGCGGCAGCCAACCTGACCGGGCTGACCTTCATCACCGAGGAATACCCACCCTACAACTACCGTCAGAACGAGCGCCTCGAAGGCATTTCCATCGAGCTGCTCGAGCGTATCTTTGCCGAAACCGACACTCCGTTATCCCGCGAAGACGTTCTCTACTACCCTTGGGCACGCGGCTACGATACCGCCCTCTCCGAGCCGGGCACGGTACTATTCTCCACCACGCGCACCGAGCAGCGTGAGGAGTTGTTCCAGTGGGTGGGCCCCATCGCCACCAACAAGGTCACGCTGATTGCCCGTCGCGACAGCGGCATCCAGTTGCATGACATCGAGGATGTCATCGCCGGCGGCTATCGCATCGCCGTCATCCGCGAGGATATCGGCGCCCAGCGGCTACAGGAAGCCGGAGTGCCGGAGAGCCAGATCCATGCGGCGATTTCCAATGTCAGCGCTCTGCGTATGCTGGAACGTGGCCGCGTCGACCTGTGGGCCTACGGCGAAGATGTCGCCTTCTGGTTGATGCAGGAGGAGGGGCTTCCTGCTGCCGATTACATTCCCACGCTGACCATCAGTGAATCCGATCTCTATTATGCCCTGCACCGCGACACCGACCCCAGCCTGATCGCACGCATGCAGGCGGCACTGGACCATCTGCGTGAGCAGGGCGTATTCAACGAGATCCTCGGCGGTACCACCATTGCCTTCAATACCGAGGAATACCCGCCCTACAACTATCGGGACGATAACGGCAGGATTACCGGAAGCGCCACCGAACTGCTACGGACCGCACTGGATGACGCCGACCTCGATGCGGATTTCCGCCTGCTGCCTTGGGCGCGGGCGTTTACCGAGGCCCAACTGCGCGAGCGCCATTGTGTCTATTCGACCACTCGTACGCCGGAGCGAGAATCGCTGTTCACCTGGGTCGGTCCGTTGGTGTCGAGTACCTGGGCTGCCTTTGCTCTCGAGGATGCCGACATCGAGGCCAGCTCTCTGGACGACCTCGCGGAGCTGCGAGTGGGCAGCTTTCGCGAGGATGCCGTTGGCCAATACGCCGCCAATCAAGGCGTTCCCATCATCGTAGCCAGTGCCGAGCGCGAAAATATTGGTCGCCTGCGAGCCGGGCTGATCGATGTCTGGGTCACTGGTGAGCAGGCGGCCCGGTTCCTCGCCGAGGAAGTCGAGTTGCCATTGCGCCGCCTGTTCGTATTCAACGAGGTTGATCTCTACCTCGCCTGTCACCCCTCGGTCCCCGATCAGTTCATTGCTCGACTGCAGGCAGCGCTTGACCGGGCGTTGGTCGACATGGAGGCACAACAGTGAGCCACCCCCCTGGCATGGAACGCCAGCACGGCAGACGCAGCCTGACCGCCAAACAGGCCGGGCTCACCCTGGCCATCGCGCTGCTGCTAAGCATTCTCGCCGGTACCATAGAGCTGGCTCTCGATGCCCGGGCCATGCACCAAGAGATCATTCGCGACACGAGTTATCGGCTCGAGCTGGTACATGGCACCGCCGCCGAGGCCGCCTTTCAGCTCAATCCCGAGCTGGCGACGCAGGTCGCCGATGGCCTGTTCAGCGGCGGCCAAGTGGCGAGCGTGACCATCAGTGACGACTTCGGCCGTGCCATGGCCACGCGCCAACGCGAGTATGAGCCCGTCTCCGGCTGGGTGGCTCATGCCCTGTTCGGCGACATCCTTCAATATCAGCAAACGCTGTACTATCTGGCTGGTCCCGACCACTCACCCCAGCCAGTGGGCGAGCTCGAGCTGACCTTGGCCCTCGACCGCCTGATCAGCGACTTCACCGACCGCAGTCTGCTCATCTTCACGCTGGGTGTCGCCAAGGCGCTGGCCATCGCGGCCCTGCTTGCCCTGGTTTTCCATGGGTTCGTGACCCGGCCCCTGCTCCGAGTGCATGCGGCCATAGCCGGTACCGATCCGCGCCAACCCGGTCGTTGGCCCAAACCCGACATGGGCCGTCACGGCAACGATGAGCTGGGTCATCTGGTGGAGAGCGTCGATCAATTGATGCTGGCCTTCCAGGAAGGCCTCGATCAGCGCGACCAATTGCATCAGATCTCCACCATGGATGGTCTGACCGGTATCGCCAACCGTCGCCATTTCGACGCCTTCATCGCCCGCGAGTGGCAGCGCGCCCGGCGCAACGGGTATGCCCTCTCGGTAGTCTTCATCGATATCGACCACTTCAAGGAGTTCAACGATCACTACGGACACGTCGCGGGTGACGATACTCTGAGGGCCGTCGCCGAGGCGCTGACCCGAGCGGTCAATCGCGCTTCCGACCTGGTGGCACGCTATGGCGGTGAGGAGTTCGTCTGCGTGTTGCCCGACACCGACCTGCAGGGCGCCCTACGCGTCGCCGACCAGATCCGCAAGGAGATTCGCGCACTGGGCATCCCCCATGCCTACTCGACCCAATCCGGCCGGCTCACCGCCAGCCTCGGGGTAGCCAGCAGCGTACCGGCACACGATAACGCCAGCGTTGATGAGCTGATGGCCCAGGCCGACGGCCAGCTTTATCGCGCCAAACGTCAGGGCCGCGACCAAGTGGCCGCCCAGACCTGAGCACGGCCAGGGAACCGGCCCGGAAGCGGGGAATCGATAGGAGTAGCAATCAGAGCGGAGAAGCCGCATGAGCAGACGCGATGAATTCATCGAACAGATGAAGACCCAACTGGACGAATGGAACGCCGAGATCGAGGCACTGGCCG
The DNA here is from genome assembly GCF_046723295.1 of Halomonas sp. A29. Classification (NCBI taxonomy): domain Bacteria; kingdom Pseudomonadati; phylum Pseudomonadota; class Gammaproteobacteria; order Oceanospirillales; family Halomonadaceae; genus Halomonas; species Halomonas sp. A29. The sequence goes on along the minus strand of NZ_JAXQPR010000017.1, from coordinate 22,693 downwards.
CCCGCGCGCGCAAGGCAAGCGCCGAGGCACAGACTCGCTATCATGACGACCTCGAACGGCTCCGGCGGCGGCGCGACGAAACCCGCCGCCGGCTCGAGGAGCTGCAGTATGCCAGCGAGGCCGCCTGGGACTCCCTGCAGCAGGGACTCGACGATGCCTGGGAGCTGCTACGCAAGGCGCTGCGCGACGCCCAGCGGCACGAGCCACCGCCCACGGACGTCGACGAGGATGACACCCCCCGGCACTCCCCTGGGGGTTCACCCTAGAGCACAGAAAGCTGGCCAGCAGCCAAGGTAGCCTAAGGTTCGCGCGGGGATGGCGGCTCCTTCTCCTCCGCATCGGATGAGTGAACCTCACTGCCGCGTTGCAGCTTGTCGATCGAATGACTACCGCGGCGCGCCAGTTGCGCCAGGCGATCGATCTGGGCATCAAGCTGAGGCAGCGCTTCCTGGCGGTAGTGGGACAGATCGTCGATGGCACCCAGTACATCGTCGAAGGCCTGCTCCAGCGCCTGCATGTCGAGCTGGGCCGAGGCGGCGCGAGTCTGGATCTCCACGCCCTGCTGGCGCAGTGTCTTCGCCGTGCCGGCGATCATCTCCGAAGTGGTGGTATTGAGCGACTCGACGCGGTCGAGAACCAGACGCTGGTTGGCCAGCGCCAGTGCCACGGCCACCGCTACGGTGAGTGCCGACACGGTGACATGGATCGCCCGGTCGACGCCGCGAATCAGCTCGCGATTGTTGCGGATGATCACTTCCAGCGCCAGCACGCCCTGCTGGCTGACCGCTTGCTGCTGCTGCAAATCGACGATGCGCTGTCGCAACGGGAAGAGCAGCTCCTCCTCGATGAAGGCGCGCTGCGGATGCGTGTCGCCGAGCCGACCCAATGCCTCCACCAGGCGGCGATCGATCAGCCGCCCCAGGTCGACCTGGCGCTGCAGCCGCCCCAGCAGCTGACGCAGGCTCTCCTGGTCGTCGCTGAGCGTGATGTTGTCACGACGCAGCATGTCGCGCCCCGCCTCCAGGTCGGCAATGATGGCGTCCAGCGCCTGCTGGGCATTCTCGAACTTGCGGAAGTAGCGCTGTACACGGCTGCCGGCGCCGGGAATACGCGCCAACAGGCGATCGAACGGCCCCGACGCCAGGCGGTGCTGGTGCGGGTCGAGATCCTGCATGTGCCCACGCAGGTCGATCAGCGCCTTGGCCACCGGGCCGCCCTCGTCACCCTGATGGGCCAGCTTGCGCAGCGGTGCCTGCAGCATTTCGCTGTGATGCGCCGCCTGCTGCTGCAGCTCGAGGCCCATCTCATCCACCGCACGTCGTTGACGCTCGAGGGCAGCGCCTTCACTGGCCAGCACCTCGTCGACGAAGGAGTCCGCCAACTGCTCGAGCTCCGGATCGTCGATCACGATCTCTTCGCTATTCATCGGCTCGGGCGCGACCTCCTCGAGTTCACTGGCGATCTGCTCCACCGGCGGCAGCGAGAGCGGCGAGCCACGTTCGGACGACTGGTTCATAAGCGCTTCCCCTTCAGGCTCTTTCCCCACACCTTAGCAACCAATGCCGGCACATGGCTCAACATCGGCCAGCAAGACGCTCAACGGCGTTCATTGCGGCTGTAGCGCTCCGCCCCCTCGATGAAGCGCCGCAATTCCTCCAGCGCCCTATCGGTAGCTAGCGTGGCCTGCGGACGCCCCGTCTCGACCCGGGCCAACGCCACCGTCGTATCGTCGAGCAGGGTCAGCGCCGATTCGTTGCGCGCCACCAGGCGCCGCAGGCGACGATCGGTCTCCTCGATCAGTTCGAGGCGTCGCTTGAGCGCGATGCGCTCCTCGACGGACAGCTTGCTCCCTTCCTGCTCCAGGCGTCGGCGCACGTAGTCGCCATCCAGCCCCATCACGCCACGCGCCTGGGCCGCCATGGAAGTGAAGGTGTCCACCGCACCGAGACAGACCTCGGTGATCAGGCCTCGGGAGCGCTCGAAAGCCAGCTCGCTGCGGTCGAAGCGGGCTGTCAGCAGTTCCATCACGTGAGCATAGCGGGTGTAGAAGCGGTCGACCTGGCTCGCCAGGTCGGCACGCTTTACCTCAAGCAGTTGCAGTTTGGCCCGGCACAGCGACAGCACCAGCTCGTCGGCGCCCACCGGCGGCCGGGCCGGATCCAGCTCGGCCACGCCGATCTCCCGCGCGGCGCGCTCCTGCTCGGCACGCCGCCGCTCGCTTTCGGCCGCGAGCCGTTCCTGCAACCGGCGCTGGTGGCGACGCGCACGCCAGCGACGCCAGCCGCGCTCCACCGGCAGCGACACCCCCACCGCCACCAGGCCGGCGAGCCAGCCGCCAAGGCTCGGCCCGAAACCGCCCCACAGCGAGGTCAGCCACAGCACCATGCTGATGAAGGGCACCAGCAGGCAGTAGCGGAACAGCACCTGTAAGCGGTTGGGGTTTTCCGTGGCGACCGCCAACCGCGGGTTGGCCAGCCCGACCAGACACCATGGTAGGCAGGTAACGAAAAGCCCGTAAGCGAATCCCTGCAAGAATCCCAGCATAAGCCTCGTGCGCCAGCGGGTAGATGCTTCTGAGTGTACGGGGGCCGACGACGCCGTGCGAGCATGGCAACCTCAGCGGCACAGGCGGAAGCCACGCATGCCGAAGTGGAAGTGATCGGCATGGGCGCGGTTGTACGCCGGCCCCAGTACGTTGCCGAACAGGTCACAGGCACCATCGCGCGCTTCGCGCAGGAAGGCCCCCCGTGCGCCCTCGTCGTCCCAGTGTTCCAGCAGGGAAACCCGACGCCCGTCCTCCAGGCGGAAGGCGCCAATATCGAGGGCCTCGGCCGTGGCGTGCTCGCTGCGCCGGCCGCTTTCGCGACCATAGACGTTGCGACAAGCGAAACTGCCATAGTGTTCAACGCTTGCCACGCGGGTGCCGAAATGGGCTTCGGCTGCCGGCTGCAGCCGCTGACGTTCGTACATGACCCAGGCCAGGGCCAGCGGGCAGCGCGCGACGAAGCTGGCATTGAACTCGACGTCGCTACCGTGAACGCGCACCACGTTACTCAGCGGGCAGCCGGGTGCCGGCTCGTGGTCATCGAGCGGCGTCATCCGCAGCGTCCCCTCCGGAGCCGTATCGAGTGCCACCAGACACGCCTCGCGATCATCGGCCAGGTGGTGCAGCTTCCACTTGGTGACAGGAGTCAGGGGGTCGTCGACGCTCAGCGGTTTCCAAGGGTGCCAGTGGGAGGGGATTTGCTCCTCGAACTGCCACCAGGTCGCACCCGCAACAGCAATCAGCACGATCAGTACCAGCAGAAAGCGCATCTCGCCTCGGCGCTACAGCAACAGGTGAAGTACCAGTGCCACACCCCCTACCGCCAGGGCAGTGAGCACGGCAATGTCCACCGCACGGTCGAGCCAGCGATCGAAATTGTTCTGACGCCAGCGGTTCGGCTGCCGACGGCGGGTGGCGCCTCGCTGAAGCGCACGACGGCGTGAGCCGATGAGAGACATGGTAGACGTCCGATTCCCCATTCTTCTCAAGCTTACGACCTGCGAACGCAGCTGGCTACAGGCAATCGCTGCCAGGATGCATCTCTCCTAACCGCCTTCGCGGCGATTGATACGACGGTTGATGACATTGGGCGCGCGACGCAGCCGCTCCTGTTCGCCCAATAGCTCAGCCTCGAAGGCATCGGCTCCCACCGGGGTTTCACCATGGCGTCGATAGAGCTGGGTGAGCATGGCCTGACGGTCGGCGCGCAGTTCACGGATCAGTACCACGATCATGCCGTAGAGGATGAAGGTGAAGGGCAGCGCCGAGAGTACCGCCGCCGATTGCAACCCGGTCAACCCGCCGGCGGCAATCAGGGTCAGGCAGATGGCTGCGATCAGCACGCCCCAGATCACCCGCTTGAACAGCGGCGGATTGATCGAACCGTTATCGGTCATCTGCGCCACGATATAGGACGCCGAGTCGGCAGAAGTGACCAGGAAGATGAAGATCAACAGCATGGCGATCACCGACAGCACGCCGGTGAAGGGCATCAGATCGAACATCTCGAACAGCGCCACGGTGATGTTGGCCTCGGTGGCGCTCGCCAGGCCGGCATCGCCGGCCAGCTCCATGTGCAAGGCGGCGCCACCGAACACGCCGATCCACAGGCAGGCCAGTAGCGGCGGTACGATCAGCACGCCGAACACGTACTCCTTGATGGTGCGCCCGCGCGACACCCGCGCCACGAAGGTACCAACGAACGGCGACCAGGCGATCACCCAGGCCCAGTAGAAGATCGTCCAGTTGGCCGCCCAGGTGTTATCGGTGAAGGGCGAGATGCGCAGGCTCATGCCGATGAAGTTCTGCAGGTAATCGCCGATGCCCAAGGTAATGGTTTCCAGGATCGCCACCGTGGGGCCGGTAATCAGCACATAAAGCATCAGCCCGATGCACAAGATCATGTTGAGGTTGGAGAGCCGTCGAATGCCCTTGTCCAGCCCCGACCAGGTCGAGGCCATGTAAGCCAGGAACATCACGAACAGGATGATGAACTGCCACAGCACGTTCTCGGGCAAGCCGAATACCGCATTGAAGCCGCCGTTGAGCTGCAGCACACCCAACCCCAGCGAGGTCGCCACCCCCATCACCGTGGCCACCACGGCGAACACGTCCAGGGTCGGCGCGTAGGGGCGCACCCGAGGGTACTTGGCGGCGATCGACGACAGCACCGAGGAGACCAGGCCAGCCTGCCCCTTGCGGAACTGGAAGTAGGCGATGATCAGCCCGACCACCGAAAAGGCCGCCCACTGGTGAATGCCCCAGTTGAAGTAGCTGTACTGGATGGCGTAGCGCGCCGCCTCGGCGCTCTCGGCGGATACGTCGCCATAGGGCGGCTCGATGTAGTGGAGCATCGGCTCGGCCATGCCGTAGAACACCAGCCCCACGCCGAAGCCCGCCGCCAGCAGCATGCTGACCCAGGAGAAGAAACTGAAGCTCGGCGTGCTGTCCTGCGGCCCCAGGCGGATCTTGCCATACTTGCTCAAGGCCAGCGCCAGCAGGAAGACCACGAAACCGAACACCGAAAAGAGGTAGAACCAGCCGAACAGCCGCGTGACCCCGGCCAGCGCGGTAGCGGCGACATTGCCAAATGCCTCGGGAAAGCTGGCACCGGCGGCCACCAATACCAGAATGATCAGGGCCGATACGGTAAAGACCCGCTGCCCTCCGTGGTTGGCCATATGGCGCTCCTCGCTCCGTCCGTGAACGCCCTCATCCTAGCAGGCCAACCCCAGCGCCACACAATTCGCTACCGCTGCCGCCAATGACAGGCCATAAGCCAGTGACTAGCCATAAAACCATTGCATCCCGGCGGCGACACGACGATTCTGGAGAAACCAAGCAGGCTAAGGTTTTTTGACGAGCTTAATATGTCCCGACTTTCCAGCACCCCGCTATCCGTACTCGATCTGGCGCCGATTCGGCAAGGCGGCACCATTGCCGACAGCTTCACCGAGAGCGTGGCACTCGCTCAGCTGACCGAGCGCCTCGGCTTCACCCGCTACTGGCTGGCCGAGCATCACAGCCTCGACGGCATTGCCAGCGCCGCTACCGCCGTGTTGATCGGCCACATTGCCGGCGCCACCTCGCGCATCCGGGTGGGTAGCGGCGGCATCATGCTGCCCAACCATGCCCCCCTGGTGATCGCCGAACAATTCGGCACCCTGGAAACGCTCTACCCGGAGCGCATCGACCTGGGGCTGGGCCGCGCACCCGGTTCGGATGGTGCCACCATGACCGCACTGCGCCGCGACCCCTATGCCGGTGCCGAGAACTTCCCCGAGCTGCTGGCTGAACTGCAAGGCTTCCTCGACGAGGAGAGACCGGACCAGCGTGTGCGCGCCGTACCGGGCCAAGGCACCAAAGTTCCGCTCTGGCTGCTCGGTTCCAGCGGCTACAGCGCCCAACTCGCGGCCCACGAAGGCCTGCCGTTCGCCTTCGCCGCCCAGTTCGCCCCGGGCTACCTGCATGAGGCGCTGCGGCTGTACCGCGACAACTTCCGTCCCTCGGCGGTGCTCAAGCGCCCCTACGCCATGGTGGGGCTACCGGTGATCGCCGCCGAGAGCGATGAGCACGCCCAGTTCCTCGCTTCTACTACCCGTCAGAAGTTCCTCGGCATGGTGCGCGGCAAGCGCACCCGCTCGCTGCCTCCGGTCGAGACCCTCGACTGGACGCCCATGGAGCAGGTCCAGGTGGAGCAGTTCCTGGGCGCAGCGGTGATCGGCGGTCCCGACACCGTGCGCGTCGGGCTCGAGCGCTTCCTGGAACAGACCGGCGCCGACGAACTCATGCTCAACACCGATACCTACGCCAGCGCGGACCGCCTGCGCAGCTACGAGATCATCAGCGAGGTATGGCGTGCATGATGCCGCTATCGCTGTTCACGGTGACCTACGGCATAGACGCCCTGTGGCGACTGGTCGCATAGCCCCAGGGAACGATCCTTGTCCCACAGTCTCAAAGGGACAGTCATTTCGCACGCCGCGCTGCGGCGTCACCATCGGAGACGTGCATGTTCGATCCCAACGATCCTCGTCGCAACGCCGCCTGGCAGGCCGCCCAGCAGTGGCGGGCCCGGGCGAATCACACACCTCGCGGCCCCCTGGGTGGATTGAAGCTGATCCTGACCTGGCTACTGTTCGGCCTGCTGCTGATCGTCGGCACCGTACTCGGTCTGTTCTTTCTGCTGCTCGGCTGGGCCATGCTGCCGATCGTGCGCTACCGCATGAAGAAGCGCCTTGAGCAGATCCGCGCCGAACAGGCCAAGGAGGCCGGTAGCGGCTACCACTATCACGAGACCCACTACCGCGGAAGCCGCGCTACCGACGAGCATGAACTGCTGGAAGGCGACTATGAGGTCCACGACGACGAGCGCAAGGACCCGCCATGAAAAAGACCTGCCAAGGCAGGTCATGAAGATGTCATGCAGGGATGCAGACAGTCGGTATTAACCGACACCGCTACGTTATCGTTGCGCTTCGCTATCAACCAATAGCCTTTCCTCATGGCCTCGATAAGTTAGTGCTCCCGCTGGCAAAAAACATCTGTTTGCCATAACTTGAAGCCACACCCCGATGCTTCCGGAGACAACAACAATGCCTCGACTTCGGACGACAGCGGCCGGCGTACTGCGCCAGATGGCCCTTGCCTGCCTGCTTCTTCTCCTCGCCGTACCGAGCCTGGCCAACGACTACCCCACCGAGGCGCGTGTCGACTACGTGCTGGGCTGCATGGCGTCCAACGGCAATAACTACCTCACCATGCAGAAGTGTTCCTGCAGCATCGACGTGATCGCCGAGCACCTGCCCTACGAGACCTACGAGCAGGTCGAGACGGTGCTGGGCATGCAGGACCAGCGCGGCGAGCTGGGTGTGCTGTTCCGCACCGAGCGCGGCATGCAGGACCAGCTCCAGGCACTGCGTCAGGCCCAGGCCGATGCCAATCTGCGCTGCTTCTGAGCTGCCCGTGTCGCGCTCTCGTCGGCTTTTCGGCCTGCCGCCAACAGTCCTGGCACTGCTGGTCATACCGTTCACAACCACGCCAGGTACCGCTGCCGAACACACCCAGGGCGAACGCCTGTTCCGCTCGCAGTGCATCGGCTGCCACAGCGTCGAGCCCGGCCAGCACCTGGCCGGCCCCAGCCTGCACGCCCTGATCGGCCGACCGGCCGGCAGCCTCGATGACTTCGACTACTCCGCGGTCCTCGAGGAAGCCGATCTGGTGTGGAACCGCGATACCCTCGACGCCTTCCTCGCCGGCCCAGACAGCTTCCTGCCCGGCACTCGCATGGTGCTGTGGGGGCTCGACGAGCGCTCGCGCCAGCGCATCATCGACTACCTGGAGAGCATCGCCGCGCCCTGAGCACTCAGTCACCGGCAGGCCCCTTGCGGGCCATCATGCCGCGGGAAGGGTTATAACCGAGTATCGCCAGCGCCAGCAGCACCAGCGCAACCGTCACGCTGATCATCACCGCATCAGCGTTGAAGCGCTCGTACATGGCGAAGCGGATCATCTCCACGGCATGGGTGAAGGGGTTGAGCGCGGCGATCTGGTAGACCAGATAGCTGCCCTCGCGGATGCGCCACAGCGGGTAGAGCGCCGAGGAGAGGAAGAACATCGGGAAGATGACGAAGTTCATCACCCCGGCGAAATTCTCCAACTGGCGGATGAAGGAAGAGAGCAGCAGCCCCAGGGCACCGACCATGAAGCCGGTCACCAGCAGTGCCGGCAGCAGGTAGAGGTAGCCCATCACGGGCGCCTGGATGCCGTAGGTCCAGGCGATGGCGAGGAACACGTAGACCTGCACCACCGACACCAGGGTGCTGGCCAGCAGCCTGCACACCAGCAGGTACCAGCGCGGGAAGGGGCTGACCAGCAGCACCCGCATGCTGCCCATCTCGCGGTCGTAGACCATGGACAACGAGCTCTGCATACCGTTGAACAGCTGAATCATGCCTACCAGCCCCGGCACGATGTAGACCTCGTAGAGGATGTAGGTCTGGTAGGGCTCGGTCATGGCCACGCCCAACGCCATGCGGAAACCGGCGGCGAACACGAATAGCCACACCAGCGGACGCACCAGGGCGGCGAGGAAGCGGCTGCGCTGGTGCACGAAGCGCAACAGTTCACGCCCCACTACGCCACGCAGGCAGTGCAGCCATGCCATCATTCGCTTGTTTCCTCCCCATCCACCAGGCGGTCGAAAGCCTCGCCCAGACTGCCTACGCCGAGCCGGGAGGGCAGTGCCTCGGCCCGTTCGTCGGCCAGCAAGCGACCACGGTGCAACACCAGCACCCGGTCACCGGGACGCACCTCATCGATCAGGTGAGTGGCCCACAGCACCGCCACCCCCTCCTCGACACACAGCCGGTGAGCGTGCTCGACGAGATCGCGGCGCGAGGCGATGTCAAGCCCCACGGTGGGCTCGTCGAGCAGCAGCATGCGCGGCGAGTGCATCAACCCGCGGGCGATCTCCACCCGCCGCCGCTGGCCGCCGGAGAGCTGACGTACCCGCGTGCGGCGTTGATCGGCAAGCCCTACCCGTTCTAGCTGCGCCTCTCCGCGCAGCCGAGCTTCGCCGATTCCCATGCCATGCAGGGCGCCGTGATAAGCGAGGTTCTGTGCCACGCTGAGATCGAGATCCAGGGTTGGTTGCTGGAAGACCACGCCGATGCGGGCATGGGCCTGCACCGCCTGGCGTCGCACGTCGAAGCCGCCGATGCGGATCTCGCCCCTGCGGCGGTCGTGCAGCCGGGTAATCAGCGAGAACAGGGTGGTCTTGCCAGCGCCGTTGGGCCCAAGCAGCACGACGAATTCCCCGGCCGCCACGGCCAGGGAAATGTCATCGAGCGCCAGCTTGGCACCATAGGCAAAGCTCAGTCGGCCGATCTCGAGGGCAGGCGCTGGCTCCTCGCGGTGGAGGCTTGCTTCACTCACGGCTCGACGATCACACCCCATGGGAAGCGCCCCACCGGAATCGACTTGACCGCCCGCAGGCCGTCCACCTCGATCATGGTGACGTCACCGCTGACCCCGTTGGTGGTGTAGAGCCGGCTCTCGTCGCCGTTGAGCGCCAGGTGCCACACCCGCTGGCCGACCAGGATGTAGTCGAGCACCTCGTAGCTCTGCTGGTCGACCACCGCGACCCGGTTGGAGGGGCCCAGGGCGACAAAGGCGTAGCGGCCGTCGGAGGTCAACACGACACCCACCGCCTGCACGGTTTCCCGCGGTACGCCGGGCACGTCGAAGCGTATGGTGTGCTTGACGTCGAAGGTCTCCTCCATGTCGAGAATCGTTACGGTGCCGGCGATCTCCGAGGAGACCCAGGCCTCGCTGCCGTCGTGGTTGAACTCGGCGTGTCGCGGTCGAGCCCCCACCAGGCGATGGTGCACCGACTCCATGATCTCGAGGTCGATGATGTGCGCCATATTGGAGGTTTCGGTGGTGGAGACCAGCCAGCGCCCGTCGGGGCTGATGCCGAGCCCCTCGGGCTCGACGCCCACCGGGATCTCGGTGACCAAGGTGCGCCGCTCGTAGTCGAGCACCGAGACGATGTTGTCGTCCTCATTGGAGACATAGATGTAGGGCCGGTTGGGGTCGACGCGAATCACCTCCGGGTCATCGCCCGAGGACTGGCTGCGCACTACCTGCAGCGTCTCCAAGTCGATCATGTCGATGGCCTCGTCGTCGCCCACCGCCACGAACAGCTCGCTGCCGTCGCTGCTGAAGGCCATCGAGCGTGGGCGGCGGCCGACGCTAATGGTCTCCACCACCTCGAGGCTCACCCCATCGATGACCGAAATGGTGTTGTCCTTCTCGTTAGAGACGAAGATGCGCTCGGCCTGGGCGGCCAAAGGCAACATCAGCAGGCTGCCCAGCACCAGTCCGAGAGCGGCATGCTTGAAGGAAAATATTGTGTTCCCTTGGTTCAGAAACGGCATGTCGATTCCCCCTCGTCGGCGCCCAATGCATCGAGTGGCGTGCGTGGATGCAGGTAGCCCTCCTGTGGCGACACCGAGGCCACCATGCGCGGCCCGGTGATCAGGATGGGCTGGCGCAGCTGGTGATTCCAGGTGCGATAGCTGACCGGGAAGCCCAGATAGCCAGCGAGTTCGAACTCCTCGCTGAGCATGTACTCGAGGATTGCCTGGCGCTCGACGGAACCGGTCCTGGCGGCCGCCTCGCCCAGCGAACGCACCGCCAGCCAGGCACCGAAGTCGCGCGGCGTCATCCAGCGGTCGGCGAGCTTCTCGAAGCGACGCTGCAGCTGTACCGCTCCCCAGGATTCATGGGCGCGATGCCAGGGTGTGGCGATCAGCCCCTGGGTGCCCACCACCGGGCGCGGCGCCCAGGTCTGATAGGGGAAATATTCGCCGAAGTAGTCGGTTTCGTCGGCGATCACCAGCACGTCGTGCTCGGGCAGCTCCTGCACGAACACCGGGATTTCGCGCTGGATGGCATGGAAGCCACCCTCGGCGCGGCGCGCCAGGGGGTCGTGTGGCCACATCTGGTCGCCCACGATACGGTGGCCATAGCGCTCGGCCGAGGCACGCAGCACGTCGGCGAGGATGCGATCCTCGTCGGTGTTGCCGTAGACCAGCGCCCAGCGATTCCACTGCTTGAAGCCGAGGAACTGGGCCAGGGCATCGGCCAGCATGCGCCGGCTGGGGGTGGTGTGGTAGAGCTCGGGGTGGCACGCCTCGCCGCGCAGCTCGTCGTCCGGCGCCCAGGCATTGAACACGACGCGGTCGCCGCGGGCGGGGTGTGCCATCAGCTCGCTCAATGCCTCACCGGGCAGGCCGCTGACGATCCACTCCGCGCCCTGCTCGATCAGGCTCTCCAGGGCTTCGCCGATATCTTCTCCCTGGGCCACCTCTACCTCGTGAAGGACGAACTCCTGTCCCAGGAACTGGGCCGAGGCGTTGTTGTCGTTGATGCCCAGGCGGGCGCCCTGAACCCCTTCGTCATCGAGTACCGGATCGAGCACCGAGAGCGGCTCCTGGTCATCGGGTCGCTCCATGCCCAGGTAACCCACGACGATGGGAGTCGGCGTATCGGCAGGCAGCAACGTCGGCCACCCTAGGCCGCAGACCAGCCCACCCATCGCCAGCCAGCGAAGGGAACGCGGTAGAGTTGTCATGCGTGCTCCTCAGGCAGTCTGCGCTGCCACTGTTGTCGTTATGCTTCCCACTACAGCCCCTTCACGGCATGCGTGCCATGATGACCCGCACCATCCGCGACAGCTTCTCTTCCAGCAGGTAGGGCTGGTCGCACATGGCCGGGAGCGCCTGCTGGCGCTGCTGGAAAGTCCGCTGCTCCCAGAACAGCGTCTCGGAGAGTTGCTCTATTCCGACCTGATCCGCCTCGTCGGCGGCACGCCGTTCCTCCAGCTCGTCGACCATGGCGGAAATCGTCTCCAGGCGTGTCAGCTGCGCCCGGGAGGCTCGGCGAATCCCCTCGATGGTGCGCCTGCGTTCGCGGTCGGTGAGTTCGAACAAACCGGAAAAGAGCAGGGTTAGCCGCTGCTCTGCGTCCTCATCATCCACCGAGTCGACGAACTCCCGGACCCGTTCCAGCGCCTGCTCATCGGGAGTCGAGCGCGAGGTGGCAAAGCGCACCACCCGTCCGATCTCCTCGTCTTCCCACCAGGACTGCTCCAGTTCGTCCAGCGGTGGCCCGGTCCACATGGTGCCCCAGGCCAGTTCGGGGATCAGGCGCTGCACGCAGGGCCAGTCCGGCGGCCCTGCCGCCGCCCGCTGGGCCTCGACCTGGGCCACACCGGCCAGCGTCAGGCCCATGGCGAATCCCAGCGACAGCAGTGACGAAGGCAGTCGACCCAATCGGTTCATGAGTCACCTCCCTCATCAACGCCCAGTAACCGACCACGGCGGTCGAGCAGCGGCACCCCGTATTCGATCAGGATGGCGTCGATCTCCTCTTGGTGACGGTCGATGAAATCGTTGATGAGGTCCTTCCAATGGGGCTCGCCGCGCCGCACCCCCATGGTGATGCGGTAATCGAGCTGCGCCCCGGAGTCGTCGTCGACCAGAGGAATGACCTTGAGCGGCGGGTCCTGCCGGGCCGCGTAGTAGCCGGCCAGCGGCCCCCACAGCACAGCCCCCTCGGTGTTGCCGTTGACAACGTCCTCGATGGCGTCGCGCACCGGCGCGCGCACCCGGGTGTCGACCATCAGCGGATAGCCCTGGATCCTTGCCCCACTGCGCCGCAGCGGCACCAGCGGCGGGGTCTCCGCCACCACGCCGATGCGCCGCCCGGCGAAACCCGGGTCGCTCAGTCGGGTCGCCTCGAGCTCGGAGTCCTCGGGCACCACCAGGGCATAGACCGAACGGTAGTAGGCATTGGTATTCTGGACGAACTCATAGCCGGCCACGGTACCGATCATCACGTCGCAGACACGCAGCTCCAGGGTATGCCGTACGAAGCCCATGACCTGAGGCGCCCACACGTAGGTCAGCGGTACCCCCAGGTCTTCGGCCAACAGCTCGGCGATGCGGTTCTCGAAGCCCTCACCGGCCTGGTTGCTGAAAGGAAGATTGTTGCCGTCGGCGCAGACCCGCAGGGTCTCGCGCTCCTGGCGCTCGGGAGGTTCGGCGACGGCGACGCCGAAAGTGACCAGGCCAAGGACCAGGGTCACGGCTCGTACCATCTGACGACAGGCTGCTCTCATGCATCCTCCGCTTGCGGAAAGAACCTTGCGAACAGTGCTACGTTACTCGGCGTTCGCTTCCTCGGCAGCCTCGTCTTTCTCCTCTTTCTCCTCTTTGCCATCTTGCTCGGCTTTTTCTTCGGCCTCATCTCCTCGTTCGCCGTTCTCCTCGTCCTGCTCCTGCATCGACTCGATGATCTGTGGCCGTCCGCGCCCAAGACCACCCTCGCCGCGCGCGCGCAGGTAGCTGAAGAGTTTGGGGATGTTGCCCATGACGTAGGGATCATCGGCGAAGGAGGGCATCACCTGGCCAGGCTGGACCTCGCGCCCGGAGGCGATGGTGCCGGCAAAGTTCTCCCAGCCTCTGCGCTCGACCACTCGGATCAAGTTGGGTGCGAAGGAGGAGCCCAGGCCATCGGGACCATGGCAGGCCATGCAGGACCGGGTATAGGCGATGTAGCCCTGGTAGGTATCGGGGTCGACCTTGCCGTCTTCGACGACGAAGGCACCCACCCCTTCGCCAGTGATGCGATGTTCGTCGGCCAAGCCGGCCACGGGTAATCCCAATGCCAACAGGCCAATGACGAACATGAAAAGAGAACAGCGATAAGCACGTGCAGATAGCGTCATGCAGGACTTCCTTCTACAGCTCCAGACGCGCCGGAAACGACACGCCGAGAAGAGGAGAGTGGGCGAGTATGGCGGCTGCCATACCCGCCCGGTCACCAGCCAGCCGGCTCAGTCCGGCAGGGCGAAGACCGTCAGCACGCCACCGAGCTTGGTGTAGTCGCCCAGAGCGGAGAAAGCGCTCACCGCACCCAGTCCGTCCTCGGGGTTCTCCAGGCCGGCCGCGAGCCCGATACCGGCCCAGCCACCAACGCCGGAAAGCACGGCCACGTACTGCTTGCCCTCGTGCTGGAAGGTATTGACATTGCCGATGATCCCGGAGGGAGTCTTGAAGCGCCACAGCTCCTCGCCGCTTTCGATGTCCACCGCCTTCACATAGCCCTCGAGGGTGCCGTAGAAGGCCAGGTCACCGGCCGTGGCCAATGCCCCGCTCCACACTGCGAAGCGCTCGTCCACTTCCCACACGGTTTCACCCGCTACCGGATCCCAGGCGATGAAGCTGCCCATGCGGCCTTCCATGCCGCCGTTCTGAGCCGGCGAAGGCATCATGGTCAGGGTGGCGCCGACGTAGGGCTGGCCGGCCACGTACTCGGCTTCGAATGGCTCGTAGTTCATGCAGATCCGGTTGATGCCGGCATAGATCAGCCCGGTGCGCGGAGAGTAGGCGCTCGGCTGCATGTTCTTGGCGCCCATGGCGGTAGGACAGATGTCAGTGGTATTGACGTTCACACCCTGGCGGTAGGTGCTGTACTCCTCGTTGACGTTGGGCCGACCGGTCTCCATGTCGTAGTCATCGGCCCAGTTGGTTTCGGGAGCGAACTTCTCAGCCACCAGCAGTTCGCCGGTTTCGCGGTCGAGCAGGAAGCCGAACCCGGTACGATCGATGATCGCCAGGCCCTTGCGCTGCTCGCCCTCGTACTCGACGTCGATCAGTTGGTTCTCGTTGACGCCGTCGTAGTCCCACTCGTCGAAGGGTACCTTCTGGTAGACCCACTTGACCGTCCCGTCATTGGGATCACGGGCAAATACCGTAATCGCCCACTTGTTGTCGGCAGGCTCACCATCCTTGGTGCGCTGCTCGGGGTTCCAGGTGCCGGGGTTGCCGGTACCGTAGTAGACCAGGTCGAGGTCGGGGTCGTAGGTGACCCAGCCCCAGGGCGCGCCGCCGCCGCGCTCCCACTCACCCTCGGGCCAGGTGGAGACGCCGAGGTCGGCCTCGCCGATGGGCTCACCCAGCATGGTGGTGGTCTCGGGATCGATCAGCACTTCATCGTCAGGCCCGGTGGAGTAGCCACGCCAGACCTGTTCACCGGTCTCGACGTCGTAAGCGGTCATGTGGCCACGAATGCCGTACTCGCCGCCGCTGACGCCTATCAACACCTTGTCGTGCACCACCAGCGGCGACATGGTATTGGTCTCGCCAACGGTGTGGTCGCCATTGCTGACGTCCCACAGCAGCTCACCGCTCTCGGCATCCAGAGCGATCAGGGTATTGTCGGCCTGGCCGAGGAACAGGCGGCCATCGGCGTAGGCCAGCCCGCGATTGACCGTGTCACAGCACATCACCGGTATGACACGTGAGTCCTGGTCCGGCTCGTAGCTCCAGACCACACGCCCGTCGTCTTCCAGGTCGAGGGCGAATACCTTGTTGGGGAAGGGGGTATGTATGTATAGCCGGCCGTCGCCGACGTAGAGGGGGCCACCTTCATGGCCACGCAGTACGCCAGTGGAGAACTGCCAGACAGAGCGTAGCTCACCCACGTTGTCGCGGTTGATCTGGTCCAGCTCACTGAAACGGTTGCCCTGGTAGTTGCCCAGCTGGGTCGCCCAGTATTCCGGGTTCTGCTGGAGCTCGAGTTGATTCTGGTTGGCATGTGCCACCGACGCGGCCAACAACCCTATGGCCGCGATTCCGTAACCGGTCTCCCTAAGCATGGCGTCGTCTCCGTCTCACTGAAGGTGTGCCTGGGGAAGCGGCACATCTTGTGTAGTTGTATTTCAGGTATTGACTCTGGAAGGTCTAGCACAACTTTGCGTAACCACAGGGCAACAGTAGTGATTTAGGCACTGCTTTTAGCTCAAAAGACTATTGCCCCTTGGCAACAATCCTTTGACTTAACCACCAAGCCGCACCACAGCGGCGTTTCATGCCGTTACATTCGTGGCTTACATCTCTTTCTTCGACTTAGGTCGAAAGGCAAGAGTGCAATTCGCTGCTTTACTGGGGAGTGCATGCAATGAAATCCACCCAACGTGGAGGGCCTCCTATGTGGACCAAGCCTGCTTATACCGATCTCCGTCTCGGTTTCGAAGTCACGCTATATATCTCCAATCGCTGAACCCAACGCATGAAGCAGTATCGACCGGCTGACGTTCATCTAGGGCGTCAGCCGGTCGTTCGTTTGTCACCGACAGGGAGCTCTGCATGCATGTACTGGTCCTGGGCGCAGCCGCAGGCGGCGGTTTTCCCCAGTGGAACTGCAACTGTTCCCTCTGTCGCGGCCTGAGAGAAGGCCGCATCGAGGCAACCCCCCGAACCCAATCGTCGATCGCCATCAGTAGCGACGGCGAACGCTGGCTACTGTGCAACGCCTCGCCCGACATCCGCACCCAGTTGGCCGCCAACCCCGAGCTTCATCCGCGCAGGATCCCACGCGACAGCGGCATCAGCGGGGTGCTGCTGGTGGATGCGCAGATCGATCATGCCACCGGCCTGCTGTCGCTGCGCGAAGGATGCCCCTTCGACGTGTGGTGCACACCCAACGTGCATCAGGATCTGAGCAGCGGTTTTCCGCTGTTCACCATGCTGGAGCACTGGGGCGGCTTGAACTGGCGGCCCATCGACATCGACGAAGCGCACCTCGAGGCCGAGTTCGAGGTACCTGCCTGCCCGGGCCTGTCGTTCACCGCAGTGGCACTCGACAGCAACGCGCCGCCCTACTCGCCGCGCCGCGGCGCACCGACCCCGGGCGACAACATCGGCCTGCTGATCGAGGACCGCCAGCGTGGCACACGGCTGTTCTATGCGCCGGGACTTGGCCGGCTCGACGAGCGGGTGCGCGGCTACCTCAGCCAAGCGGACTGCGTGTTGGTCGACGGCACCCTGTGGCACGACGACGAACTGCTACGTGCCGGGGTGGGCAAGTCGACCGGCACCGACATGGGTCACCTGGCCCTGGCCGGGCCGGGCGGTCTGCTGGAAGAGCTGGGGCGTTTGCCGCCGACCACCCGCCGGGTGCTGATCCATATCAACAACACCAACCCGATCCTCGATGAGCGCTCGCCCGAACGAACCATGCTGGGCGAAGCCGGCATTGAGGTTGCTGTCGACGGCATGCGCCTGGAGATATGAACCGGAGACTTCGGATAACGTCACAACAATAATCATCACTACGCCATGCAAGGGAAGGAAGCGCCCCATGAGCTCTATCGCATCCCCTTTCGCCGCGGCCGAGACCGACGCGCCGGCCCTCTCTCCCGAGGCTTTCCGCGAGGCCCTGCTGGCCAAGGGCGCCTATTACCATATCCATCACCCTTACCAGGTCGACATGGCCGAGGGGCGCGCCACGCCGGAGCAGATACGTGGCTGGGTGGCCAACCGCTTCTATTACCAGGTCAACATCCCCCAGAAGGACGCCGCCCTGCTGGCCAACTGCCCCGATGCCGCCACGCGCCGGCGCTGGATCCAGCGTCTGCTCGACCACGACGGTCACGACGACGATGGTGGCGGCATTGAGGCCTGGCTGACCCTGGGCCAGGCGGTGGGACTGACCCGCGACGAGCTGTGGGCTCAGGAGCACGTACTGCCGGGTGTACGCTTCGCGGTGGATGCCTACGTCAATTTCGTGCGCCGAGCAAGCTGGCAGGAAGCGGCTATCTCCTCGCTAACCGAGCTGTTTGCCCCCGAGGCACACAGGAGTCGACTCGACACCTGGCCGACCCACTACCCCTGGATCGACGAGGCCGGCTACGGCTACTTTCGCAAGCGCCTGAAGGAGGCGCGCCGCGATGTAGACCACGGCCTGGAGGTGGCGTTGTCGGTGTGCACCACCGCTGCTACCCAGCAGCGCGCCCTGGAGATCCTGCAGTTCAAGCTCGACGTGCTATGGTCGATGCTCGATGCCATGACTCTGGCCTACCAGCTCGAGCGGCCGCCCTACCACAGCGTCACCGACCGGCGCGTCTACCACCGGGGGCTATGATGACCATGATCGAACCAGCCATCGTCTACCGCCTGCGCCCCGGCTGGCGCCTGCAGTGGGAGGAGGCCCAGGGCCGCCACGTGCTGCTCTATCCCGAGGGCATGGTGCAGCTCAACGACAGTGCCGGCGCCATCCTCACCCAGCTCGACGGCCAGCGCGACGTGGCGAACGTGGTAGCGAACCTGCAGGCCCGGTTCCCCGATGCTCCCGCCGCGGCGATCGAACAGGACGTGTATGAATTCCTGCTCGATGCCGCCCGACAAGGGTGGATCCAACATGACTGACCGTACCCATACCGCTGCCGTCAACGGCGCCACCGGCGCCCCGCTGTGGCTACTTGCGGAGCTCACCTATCGCTGCCCGCTGCAGTGCGCCTACTGCTCCAACCCGCTCGACTTCGCCGCGGTGAAGGAGGAGCTCTCCACCGCCGAGTGGATCGAGGTGCTGACCCAGGCCCGCGCCATGGGCGCGGTGCAGATGGGCTTTTCGGGCGGCGAGCCGCTGGTGCGCCAGGACCTCGAGACACTGGTGGCCGAGGCACGCCGGCTCGGCTTCTATACCAACCTGATCACTTCCGGGCTGGGCCTCGACGAGGCGCGCATCGCGGCCCTGCACGAAGCCGGGCTCGACCATATCCAGATCAGCCTGCAGGCCTCCGATCCCGAAGTCGCCGCAGCGGTGGCCGGCTCGCCCAAGGCCCACGCCAAGAAGCTCGCCATGGCGCGAGCGGTCAAGGCCGCTGGCTACCCCATGGTGCTCAATGTGGTGTTGCACCGTCATAACATCGACCGCCTCGACGACATCATCGCCCTATGCGATGAGTTGGGTGCCGACGCCGTGGAGCTGGCCAACTGCCAGATGTACGGCTGGGCGCAGCTGAATCGCGAGGGGCTGTTGCCCAGCCGGGCGCAGCTTGAGGCCGCCGAAGCCACCACTGCCCGCTGGCGCGAACGTCTGGCCGAGCGCGGCCGCGACATGCGCCTGCTGTTCGTGGTGCCCGACTATTACGGCGATCGTCCCAAGGCGTGCATGGGCGGCTGGGGTTCGATCTTCATGACCGTGGCCCCTGACGGCGCGGTGCTGCCCTGCCACAGCGCGCGAATGCTGCCGATGAGCTTCCCCAACGTGCGCGACCTTGGCCTCAGGGAGATCTGGTACGACAGCGAGCCGTTCAATCGCTACCGTGGCGACGCCTGGATGAGCGAGCCCTGCCGTAGCTGTGACGAACGCCACAAGGATGTCGGCGGCTGCCGCTGTCAGGCCTACCTGCTGACCGGCGACGCCACGGCCACCGACCCGGTCTGCTCGCTGTCGCCGGATCACCACCTTGTCGAAGCCGCCCGCCGCGAGGCCGATGCCAGCACACCCTCCATGGAGGCGCTGACCCTGCGCAACGTGCACGAATCGCGAGTGTTCTGCCGTACATGAATGCTCCAACGACTGCCTCCAAGGACGATGAGGCTGCCCGGCGCGCAGGGCTACCGCCGGGTAGTCGCTTGTGCGAAACCCGGCTGGCAAGCGGCCTGACTATCGCTGCAGCGGAGGTGCCAGGTGCTCGCCTGCAGCGTCTGGTCGGTGCGGTGGGCGTGGGCTATCTGGACGAGCCCGGCGACTGCCGCGGCCTGGCCCACCTGCTCGAACACGCCCTGTTCCTGGGGTCGACAAACTTCCCCGACCCGGGCGAGCTGGCCCGCTGGGTCGGCGAGCGTGGCGGACGCTACAACGCGCGTACCGACGAAACCGCCACCGACATACACCTGCACCTGCCGCCCGACGATGCCGACGAAGGGCTGGCCCGGCTGGTGGATATGCTGGCCCGCCCTCAGTTCGAGGCTGAGCGCATCGCCCAGGAGGTGGAGGTGCTCGATGCGGAGTTCCAGGCCCGGCTGGCCGACCCCGCCCTGCACCGACTGGCAGCACTTGGCCGGCTTTGTCGCGAAGGAGATCCTACCCGGCTCTGCCATGCCGGAAACCGCCAGACACTGGGCGATGACACGGCGCGACTGATCACCCAGCTCCGCGATTTTCATCGTCTGCACTACGGCGCCGAACGTATGGCGCTGGTCTTGCTGGGGCCGCTACCGCTCGAGGAGCAATTGGAGATGCTCGCACGGCATGGCGCGGCACTGCCGGCGCGAGAAACCATGAGGCTGGTGCGAAACTGGCGCTGGAGTGAGCCGGGCGGTGTGGCCTGGCATCCACCCGAGACCCGATCCAGCGCCACGATGCTGGAGCTCTTCTGGCCCCTGCCCGAGGAGCAGGTGAGGGTGCATGCCGACTGGTTGGCCAGCGTGGCAGCCCGGCTGGCGGATGGCCGCCTCGCCGCCACCCTGCAGGCCGCCGCCGAGCTCGACCGGCTCGAGGTGAAACTCAATCCTGAGGGGATGGGCCGCGCCCTGGCCCTGCGCCTCTCGCCGGCGCCCGACCTGGAGGTAGTACAGGCGATGCTGACCGCCTGTCGCAGCGCACTGGAGCGTGCGCTTGCCGAGCCGCTATCCTCCCTGCCCCCTGCTCCGGTAGATCTCGATGCCTGGCCTCGTCGACATGCCACTCAGTTGGTAGCCAGTCCCCAAGACATGCCCCAGTCGGCCGACGCGTCTACCGAGTCGCTATTGCCTTGGCTCGCTCCCGAGCAATGCCGGCTGCTGTGGCAATCTCCCCTCACGCCGCAGCGCTGGGCGACGCTGGCGGAAACCGGCACCGCCTGGCATGTCCAACCGCTGCCGAGCGAGAGCGTGCCGCTGCCCTGGCGGGCACCTCCCGCGCTTGCCATCCGCCCGCTCCGCCCTTGTGCCAGCGAACCGACTCCGCGCCAGCTGCATCGGGACGAGCGTTTTACGCTCTGGAGCGGCGACCCGGTGAAACTGGCGGATACGCCGCCGGGCAGCCTGTGCCTGGGCTGGCCCGCACCAGCGTCGCAGCAGGCCGCACGCCTGGCCCAGTGGCGTCAGAACACCCTGCCGCTGCGCCAGGCCGCTGCCGCCCATGGCATGCAGCTGAGCTGTATGGGCGATGCCCGCGGCGACTGGCTCATCGCCACGGGTACGGCCGAGCGCCTCGACACGCTGGTGGAACTGGCCGTGGCCTGCTGGCCGCAGACGGCACCGCTAACTTCCAGCAGCCACACCGAAGGGCTGCTGGCCCAGCGCATGCTGGCACGACTCGAGACCCTGCCACCTTCAGCGGCACATGCCGCCGGACCCAGGCGTCTGCTGGGCTGGGTGAGCGGCAAGGCCGATACACAGGCGGCCGAGACGATCATCCAGCACCTGGCCGAGCGACTGGCCAGCACGCCAGCGCCGGCTGACGAGCCGCATCATGAAGCGCAAGCAGATACCCACTGGCTGCACTTCCAGGGCAACGACCATGCCGCCATGCTGGAAGTCGCTGGCCCCGACGACACCCCTCGCAGCCGCTGGTTGCTGCAGCTGTTGGCCCAGTGCCACGATGCCGCCTTCCACTCCGAGATGCGGCAGCGCCGTGCCTTGGGCTACGTGGCGGCGGTGCGCTATCGCGAGTCGTCGGGCTTCCCGCGACTGGGCTATGTGGTGCAATCCCCCGGTACCGAGGCCGGTGAGCTGCGCCAGGCGATTCTCGACTTTCTGACCCGGCAGGGTGAAGCCTTGGTGCAGCTCTCCCCGGCGGAAATGGCACGCCACCGGCACGGCCTGCTCAGCCACGCCGGCCGCCCCGAGACTCACGCCGAAGCCATTGCCCGCCTATGGCAGGCGCTACGCCGCCAGGAAGCGGCAGGTAACGCCTGCGCCCCCTGGCAGCCGCTACCCTGGGAAGCCGAGGAGCAGGCGCTGGCGGAGCTGGATTCCGACGATCTCCTCTCCCTGGCGAACGAGCTCACCGCGGGCTGCCTGGCAGTGCGCTGGTGGCTCCACTGCCCGGACGAAGCCAGCGCGTAAACCACGCTGCAGCAATGTTGCCGGTAGGCAACTCTGTTGTGTCGCTACGTCACAATCCGTTTGCCCCGCCTCACCTAGACTGTCATCAGCGTCGACCCTTTCACGGCCTCACGCGGCCCACGACAACAAACAACCCAGGGAGACCTGCCATGAAATCACGCGCCGCCGTCGCCATGGCCGCGGGCCAGCCCCTCGAGCTCACCGAAATCGATGTGCAGGACCCCAGGGCCGGGGAAGTCCTGGTGCGTATCGTTGCGACCAGCGTCTGCCATACCGACGCCTTCACCCTTTCCGGCGCCGACCCGGAGGGGCTGTTCCCCTCGGTGCTGGGCCACGAGGGCGCCGGCATCGTCGAGGCGGTGGGCGAAGGGGTCACCAGCCTCAAGCCCGGCGACCACGTCATCCCGCTCTATACCGCCGAGTGCGGCAAGTGCAAGTTCTGCCGCTCGGGCAAGACCAACCTGTGCCAGGCGGTGCGCGCCACCCAGGGCCAGGGCCTGATGCCCGACGGCAGCTCTCGCTTCTCGCTCGACGGCAAGATGCTGCACCACTACATGGGCTGCTCCACCTTCAGCGAGTACACCGTGCTGCCCGAGGTCTCGCTGGCCAAGGTCTCGCCGGAGGCGCCGCTGGACAAGATCTGTCTGCTCGGCTGCGGCGTGACCACCGGCATCGGCGCGGTGCTCAACACCGCCAAGGTCGAGCCGGGCTCCACCGTGGCGGTGTTCGGCCTGGGTGC
>NZ_JAXQPR010000016.1:0-64954 GCF_046723295.1 Halomonas sp. A29 | reverse complement strand
GTCAGGGGGGTGTCGAAAGACGCCAGGATGTCATCCAGCAAACGGGGGTCCGCCATGTTCAGCTCCTTCTGCGGTCGACCGGCGCCGCCGCCGGTGAGTCTTCGTTCGTGCTCATGGCCAGGGCATAGGTGGTGTACCGGGCTCTTAACACCGGGGTGTTACCGTCCCCCGACAGCCTCATCGACAAGCATGACCTTCCGCTTGCGTCGGCAAGCATAATCGCCAGAGCCAGCGCTATCCGCGACGATATCAGCAGCCGAGAACCTTAACAGAAGGCGGCCCGAAGCAGCACCGGAGAGAGAACATCCGCCACGTGAGCTATTTCTTATTTTGTTGTAAGCGATATCGCACAAACACACGCTGACGCCGCGGTGATCCAACCGCCGTGCCACATGTCACAAAATGCGGGACGAATCATGCCTCAGCAGAGCACCGCCCCGCCCGCCTCACATTGGCCAGCAGCAGGCTGCCGGTGGCGGGGTCGGGGATCAGCGTGCAATCGATGTCGTAGAGCCGGCGTACCAGGTCGGTGGTAACCACTTCGCCTGGTGGGCCCGCGGCCACCAGTTGGCCATGGCGCAGCGCCAGCAGGTGGTCGGCGTAGCGGCAAGCGCTGGCGAGGTCGTGCAGCACCATCACCACGGTCCGGCCATCGGCGGCAAGCCTTCGTACCAGTTCGAAGACTTCGATCTGATGGCCCAGATCGAGCGCCGAGGTGGGTTCGTCGAGCAGTAGCAGCGGCGTTTGCTGGGCAATGGTCATGGCGATCCAGGCGCGCTGGCGCTGGCCTCCGGAGAGGGTATCCAGTGGACGATCCGCCAATTCGTTTACATCGGCCGCCGCTAGCGCCTTGCTCACGACCTGCTGATCCTCTGCCGACCACTGTCTCAGCCAGCCCTGATGCGGCTGACGGCCGAAGCGCACCAGCTCGGCCACGGTCAGCCCCTCCGGGGCGGTGGCTTCCTGGGGCAGCAACGCCAGGCGCCGGGCCAGTTCCCGCGCCGGGAGCTGCTGGATGTCCTTGCCGTCGAGCAGCACGGCACCTTGGCTGGGCGCGTGCAGGCGAGCCAAGCCGGCCAGCAGGGTCGACTTGCCGCAGCCGTTGGGGCCGACGATGGCCGTGACCTGGCCCGCCGGCAGTGACAGCGCCAATTCGTCGATGATGGTCGCGCGCCCATAGCGCAAGGTCAGGTTGTGGGTGGCGAGTTCGTATCGGGTCATACCAGATTCCTCGAAGCCGGTCGCAGCAGTATCCACAGCAGCCAGGGGCCGCCCACAACGGCGGTGACGATACCCACCGGGATTTCGATGGGTGAGAGCAGCACCCTGCCCGCCAGGTCGGCCAATACCATCACCAGTGCACCGGCCAGCGCCGAGGCCACGATCGGCACGCCCCGCGGCGAGGAGAGCGAACGGGCGATCTCGGGGCCGATCAAACCAACCAGCCCCACCGGACCGGCTACGGCAACCGCCAGCCCCGTCAACAGCACCGAGACCACCAGCACCTGCCAGCGCCGCTGGGTGACACGCAGCCCGAGGCCGGATGCCACGGCGTCGGAAAAGCGCATCAGGGTCAGTGCACGTGTGAGCCACAGGGCGGCACCCAGGCCGAATGCCAGCCCGAAGGTCAGCAGCATAACGGCCCCGGCCGGCCGGGCGTTGAGCGAGCCGACGGTCCAGGGGTAAGCGGCATTGGCGGTATCGATATGCACCTTGGCCAGCAGCAGTTGGGTGATGGCGCCGAACACGGCGCCGACCCCGATGCCAGCGACGATGAAGCGGTAGCCGCGGGTGCCCCCGCCCGCAGCCAGGCCGAAGGTCAGGGCCGCTGCGGTGGTAGCCCCCACCATGGCCATGGCGGGCGGCGCCAAAGAAACTCCGAGGCCGACCACGGAAGCCACGGCGAAGGCAGTGGCGCCGTTGTCGATACCGATGATGCCGGGCGTGGCCAGACGGTTGCGGGCCAGGGTCTGCATCAGGCAGCCTGCCGCACCGAAGGCGGCGCCGGTGAGGCAGGCGGCGGCCAGGCGCGGCAGGCGCAGCTCCTGCACCAGGAACACGGCCATCATGTCGCCACGCCCTGCCAGGGCCGGCAACACCGATCGAAGCGTCAGTGCGCTGCTGCCCAAGGCCAGGTAGGCAAACGATGCCGCCACCAGCGCTGCCAGCAGAAGCAGGCAAGCCGTGAAAGCACGCCGGTCGATCAGCAGGCTGTGCGGTTCGCCACTGCCCGCAGCCTGCCAGGCCAAGCGCCAATGCCCCGCCGGCGCAGTTACGCTAGTGGCACCGTCGCCTTGCGTGTCAGCGGGCCGCTGCCGGAGCTCTCTCTCGACTGGCATATCGCAGCGCATGGTGACTCTTCCTTCTTTCATGGCCTCGTCGTCCTAGAGGGTCGGCATGCGGCGTGCGCGCACCACGGCGACCAGCACCGGCGCGCCGCACAGGGCGGTGAGCACGCCCAGCGGCAGCTCCGAGGGCGCGACCAGCAGCCGCGAGACGATGTCTGCCGTGATCACCATCAGCGGGCCCAGCGGCAGGCACAGCCACAGGGTGCGGCGAATATCGGGCCCGGCTAGGGCACGGGCAGCGAACGGCACGACCAGCCCGACGAAGGCGATGGGCCCGGCTGTCGCCGTGGCAGCACCGACCAGCAGCGCTACGGCCACGATCACCAACAGTCGGATCAACCCCGGGCGATGCCCCAGGCCGCTGGCGACCCGTTCACCCAAAGACAGGGCCGCCAGCGGACGCGCCACGGCGAGCACGATGGCCCCTGCCAGCAGCAGGCTGGGCAGGATGGCGAGCAGATGATCGAGGCGGCGCCCGGCCAGGCTGCCCACGATCCAGAAGCGGATCTCGTCGGCGGCGCGCTGATCGAACAGCAGCAGCAGCGAGGTGAGCGAGAGCAGCAGGCCCGTGAGGGCAGCCCCGGCCAGCACCAGCCGCACCGGGTCGTTGCCGGCACCGCTCACTCGCGCCACGCCGAGCACGCAGAGACAGCCCGCCATGGCACCGAGCTGCGCCACACCGACCCGCATCGTCGTTGCCGTGGCACCCAATACCAGCGCCAGCGCCACGGCGAAGGCGGCTCCGGCGCTGACGCCGAGCAGCCCCGGCTCGGCCAGGGGGTTGCGCGTCACCGCCTGAAGCAGCGCCCCCGCCACCCCCAAGGCCAGGCCGACCACGAGGCCGATCAAGGTGCGCGGAAAGCGCAGCGAACCGACTACGAACTGGGCTTCGGCGTCGCCCTGCCCCGTGATGACGGCCCAGGCCCGGCCCGCCCCAACGTCCCCGGCCCCCCAAAGCAAGCTGGCCAGGCAGGCCAGGGCCAGTAACGCCAGCAGGCCCGCCAGCCTCGCAGTGAGGCGACGGGCCTGGAAGGCGCCCATTCGTGAAACGGCGTCCATCAGGGCGTCAGTGCGGCGTCTAGCTCATCGAGAATCGCCAGCGCCGCCAACGGCCCGGAGGCGCTCGACCAAAGCTGGCCGTCGACGGGCACTACCTGGTCACGTGCCACTACCTCGAGCCGAGCGAAGGCGGGCGATGCCTGTGCGGCACCCAACGCTTCCTGTCCCTCTTCGTTGAGCGTGGCCAGAAACAGCCACTCGGCATCGACCCGTGAGAGGTTTTCGAGGCTGAGCGGGTCGCTGTGCGGCACACCCGGGCGCACCAGGCCGGCATCGTGGATGGCCACCCCGGCCGCGCGCAGAAGGCCGGGGGTGAAAAGGTCCTCCGACATGACCATGGGGCCTTGCGGCATCCAGCGCACCAGCACGGCGCTGGGAGCCTCGCCGGCAGCAATGCGATCCGCGATCTCGGCGGCTCTGGCATCGACCTGCGCCAGCGCGGCCTCGATTTCGGCTTCACGCCCCAGCGCCTGGGCGAACAGGCGTGACTCTGCGCGCCATGCCTCCGGGTCCAGCCCTTCGGTCAGCGGCATGACTGTAGGTGCGATGCGCGAGAGCAGCCGGTATTGCGCTTCGGGCAGCTGCGGAGGAGCAAGTATGACGTCCGGTTCCAGCGCCAGCACGGCCTCGAGGTTGATTTCCCGCACCACGCCGACGATGGCGGGCCGTTCGTCCAGGTGCGCCTCGATGTAGCGAGCCACGCCGTCACCGCCCCGAGTGGTCACAGCGCCCACGGGCACGATGCCTGCCGCCAGCGACACGTCGAGGGCGCCCTCGTAGAGCGTGACCACGCGCTCCGGCGAGTCGGGCACCGCCACTTCGCCAAATGCCGTTTCGACGCTTCGCTCGGCCCAAGCGGTAAGCGGGAGCAACGCAAGCATGGCTATCGTCAGGGTCCAGCTCGCTGCCAGGGCCCTGCTTTTCCTACCGTACATACCCGCTTTACCGTTCATGTCCGCCTCAGCCATTCAATGTTTAATGCGAATTATTATCACAAAGAATCGCAGCGCGATACCATGCAACGCGCCGTTGCATGAAAGGGAACGGCATGTGAGATGAAGAACAATGGTAATCATTTTTATTTGTATCACCAACCTATACACTGTTGCCTTTGATGCAACGTTCATCTTGCCGAGAGGTTGCCATGTACGATCTCGACGAACTGCTCGCCTTCGACCATGTCATGCGCTCCGGCAGCCTGACCCGCAGCGCCCGCGCCCTCGACCTGGCCAAGTCGACGCTGAGCCGACGCATTTCCCAGCTCGAGCGACAGCTGGGCCAGGCGCTGCTGCGGCGGCAATCCAACCGGCTACTGCCTACCGAAGCCGGCCAACTGTTCCATGCCTACTGTCGGCAGATCCTCGAACTCGCCGAGCAAGGCCAGCAGGCCCTGGAAGAACTGAGCGAGGAGATCAGCGGTGAATTGCAGGTGGCTACGCACAACGCTCTGGCACGAAGCTGGCTGGCCACTCGGCTGACGCTGTTCATGGATCGCCACCCCGGCATACGCCTGACCTTGCAAACCTGCACCACACCGCCCCTGTGTGCCGATAGCCAGGCATTGACCGTGTGGCTGGGTGAGGTTGACGGCAGCGAGCAGCGCCAGGAGCCGCTGGGCTGGCTCAGCCGCGGCCTGTACGGCCACCCTGACTATTTCGCCCGTCGCGGCAAACCCCGGCATCCGCGGGAGCTGACCCAGCACGCCTGGATCGACCTGCTCGGCGAGACCGAGCAAGGGCTCACCCTGACCCATTCCCGGCAAGGCGAGTTTCGCTTCCAACCACCCGATTCCCGCTTCCGCGTCGACCAGCAGATGCTGCATGGCGATGCCATTGCCCAAGGTCATGGGCTTGGCGTCATGCCCGACTGGATGGCAGGGGCGCGCGAGCGCGCCCACCCCGGAACGCTGGTGCGCTGCCTGCCGGAGTGGAGTGCGCCGCCGATGCCAGTAACGCTACTGTATCCCTACGGCTCGCGGCCGCGACGTCTGAGTGCCTTGATCGCCTTTCTGCGCCAGGAGACACCGGCAGAATGGATGTCGAACCCGGAAGCCGCGATCGCCACTTCCGGTATGTCTCGCTCCACTACCGTTGCGCATCACGCAACGCAACGTTGCCCGCTTTCCTCCTGAGCAAAGGGAACTTTTCACATTAGAATCACCTGCGCTTGATAATCAATATCATTTACTAGCTTCATGCCCAGCAGGTGAACCCATGCTCCACTCCCGCCGCACCGCCCTGGCCGCCGCTATCGCCAGCGCGCCTCTCGCCCTTGCCGCTCAGGCGCAGGATGCCACACGCCTCGACAACGTCGTGGTGACTGCCTCTGGTTTCGAACAGGCACTGCAGGATGCTCCCGCGAGCATCTCGGTCGTTACTCGAGAGGAGCTGGAGCGCAAGCGCTTCTCCAATATCGCCGAGGCGATCGCCGATGTGCCTGGCGTGGACGTTCGCTCGGGCGTGGGCAAGACAGGCGGGTTGAACGTGAGCATCCGCGGGATGCCGAGCAACTACACCTTGATCCTGATCGATGGTCGTCGGCAAAACGCCTCGGGCGACGTGACCCCCAACGGCTTCGGTGAGACCGCAACCAGCTTCATGCCGCCTCTCTCCGCCATCGAGCGCATCGAGGTCATCCGCGGGCCGATGTCGACGCTTTACGGCTCCGATGCCATGGGCGGGGTCATCAACATCATTACCCGCCCTGTGAGCGACACCTGGGCGGGCAGCGTTACCGTGGACACCACCTTCCAGCAGGATCGGGACGCAGGGAATTCTCAAGGCATTAGCCTCTACACCTCGGGGCCGCTGGTCGACGACGTCCTCGGCTTGCAGCTACGCGGCCGGCTGTTCGATCGCGATGCTTCCGAGCGCATGATTCCCGACAGCGCCGCTCGCGACCCTCGGCCCGTCGAAGCCCGGATCTACTCGCTGGGTGGGCGCCTGACGCTACGCACCGATGACAACCATTCCGTCTGGCTGGATGTAGAGCGCGCCCGCCAGACCTTCGCCAACGACGATTGCCGCCTCGGTACGCTGGACGGCACCAATCGCGCCACCTGCGCTCCCCAGCCTGGGCAGTTCTGGGGCTACGAGGATGAGCTGCGCTTCAACCGCGACCAGATAGCCCTCGGCCATACCGGACGCTTCGCGGCCGGCACGCTGGAAAGCAGCGTTACGCACAACACCACCGAGACTCTCGGCCGTACCCTGCCGGCGGGCAGCGCACCGGAATACGGCTACGAGGCCCAGGGCGGTGAGCCGCGCCTGCTGGAGAACCGCGATATCGTCTTCGATACCAAGTTCACCCTGCCGATCGATACCCACATGGTGACCCTGGGCGGTCAGTACGTCGATGCACGCCTCGAGGATGGCGCAGCCGGCGACCAGGCCTTCGAACAGCAGAGCTGGGCGCTGTTCGCCGAGGACGAGTGGTGGCTACGCGACGACCTGGCGCTGACCCTGGGTGGGCGTTACGAGCACCACGACGCCTTCGGCGGCCACTTCAGCCCGCGTGGCTATCTGGTGTGGAACACCACCGACCACTGGACGCTCAAGGGTGGCGTAAGCCGCGGCTACAAGACACCGACGCTCAACCAGCTGCACGACGGTATCACCGGATTCGGCAACCAGGGGCAGACGGCCACCATCGGTTCGCCGGATTTGGCGCCCGAAAAGAGCACCAACTACGAACTCGGCGCCATCTACGACAACCTGGGTGGGCTGACGGTCAGCGGCACGGCTTTCTACAACCGCTTCACCGATCGTATTGCCGAGGGCGCCGAGATTCCCAACTGCCTGCACCCGGACGGTAACGTTCCCGGCTGTATCAGCGTGGGCAACTTCTCCAGTCAGACCGGTTTCTCCCGGCTGGTCAACGTCGACGAGGCGCGCACCCAAGGCATCGAGCTCGAGGCGCGCTATCGCTTCGCGCCGGCCTGGGAAGTTCGCGGCGGCTATACCTACACCGACACCGAGATCACCTCCGGCGAGGAGGAAGGCATGCTGCTCACCAATACACCCAAGCACAAGCTCACCGCCAGCCTGGGTTGGGACGTCACGGACAGGCTCAACACCACCCTCGAGGGTGAGGTCTACTCCTCACGCGAGCGCTTCACCGATGGTCTTCCAACGAGTGGGCAGGACCGGGCGATGTACGAGCAAGTGGGCAACAAGCTGGATGGCTACGAGCTGTTCCATCTGCGTACCAGCTACCGGTTCACCGACCAGATCCGTCTGACAGGAACGATCTACAACCTGCTCGACAAGGACTTCGGCGCCGCCGACAGCTACGAGTGGCAAGGCGATACCTATCAGGCCTACCGCTACACCCAGACTGGCCGCGCTACCGATGGCGTCGCCCTGGACGGCCGCAGCTTCTGGCTTTCCGCCACCTACGAGTTCTGACCGGCTTCGCGCCGTTTCGCACCGTTACCTATGCCCCGACAATCGTCGGGGCTTTTTTGCTCATGCCAAGCTGAATCGCACCAAGCGATCAGCGGTTCCTGACCATCCTCAGCGTCACCGAGTAGCGGTAGTCTCGCTCCATCGTCCCGAAGGAGCTGGGGCTCGCGTGTGGGGTGGTCACCCGCAGGTACCAAGTGCCCGGCTCCAGTTGACGCTCGATCCGGAAGTTACCGTTGAGACCGCTGACCCAGTCGCGCTCCACCACCCGACCGTTGGCATCGAGCAGTTGCCCGGCCGGCTCCACCAGCCCCGTATCCCCAGGGAAGGTGTGGCTCTCCAGCACCACACGGGCGGGCGCGTCCAGGGTGAAGGTGAAATAGCGGTGCCCTGCCGACATGACCTCGTAGGATCGACCGGGCACCAGCTCGGTGGCGCTATCCAGTGGGTCCCATGTTCCGGCACAGCCGGTCAATGACAGCAGCAGCATCAATGAGAGAGAGGACACGAAGCGTTTCATGACAGACTCCTTTCCGCATAAGCCAACCCTTACATACTCAGCCTAACCCCAACAGGCGCTCTGCGCCCAGCCAGATCAGGCGCAGCGCCAGCAGCGTCAGCACCCACTTGAACAGGAAGTCGAAGCGGTGGTCGGTGACCCGGTGCAACAGGCGCAGGCCCAGCCAGGTACCGATGAAGCCCGCCGCCACCATGACCAGCATCAGCCCCAGCCAGTCGCGAAAGACGAAACCGGCAAAACCGAAGATGAACGCCTTGGTGGCATGCTGCAGCGTCATGCAGGTAGCGAAGGTGGCCACCCGCGGCAACCGCTCGCTCATGCTTAGCTTGATGAACGATGCCACCATGGGGCCGCTGGCTCCCACCAAACTGGAGAGCAGCGTGGTGAC
The DNA here is from genome assembly GCF_046723295.1 of Halomonas sp. A29. Lineage (NCBI taxonomy): Bacteria > Pseudomonadati > Pseudomonadota > Gammaproteobacteria > Oceanospirillales > Halomonadaceae > Halomonas > Halomonas sp. A29. Next base: position 56,236 of record NZ_JAXQPR010000016.1, on the reverse strand, counting down.
CGCACCGGCGATCACGGTGCCGATGCGCCCCACCGCCCGCTGGGGCAGGCCCGGCCCCCAGCAGGAGTAGAGCACGAAGGCGGCGATGCACAGTTCCAGCACGCCGTAGGGCAGGCGGATCAACAGCCAGGCCGCCACCAGGGCACCGACGACGACCCCGGGCAGGAAAGCGGCGACGATGTCGCGGCGGATGTGGCGCCAAGTCATCACCGCGCGGCCGCCGTTGGAGCCGAGCTGCACCATGCCGTGCACCGGGATCAGCGCCGTGGCCGGCATCACCTGGGCCATGGCAATGATCAGTAGCGTGCCCCCGCCGATGCCCGCCGCCGCCGAGAGCGCCGAAGTCACTACCGAGAGCAGCACCAGCACCAGGTTGACCCCGGCCGACAGCGGCGAGAGCAGCTCCAGCATCAGGCCGGACGCCTCACGACAGCCTGCCCTCCTCGACGCCGTGACACGCCACCTCGCTGCCGTCGCTGCGCGCGATCAGCTTCGGCACCTCCGCCTTGCAGCGCTCATTGGCATGAGGGCAGCGCGGGTGGAAGGCGCAGCCCGAGGGCGGGTGCACAGGGTTGGGCACCTCGCCCTGGATCACCGTGCGCTCCTTGCCTACCCCCTCGAGCGACGGCACCGCGGCCAGCAGCATCTTCGAGTAGGGATGGTGCGGGTTCTCGAAGAGCTGGTCGGCCGGGGCGATCTCGGCGATGCGCCCCAGGTACATCACCGCGATGCGGTCCGACATGTGCTTGACCACCGCCATGTCGTGGCTGATGAAGAGATAGGTCAGCCCGTACTCGTCCTGCAGGTCGCGCATCAGGTTGAGGATCTGCGCCTGTACCGAGACGTCCAGTGCCGAGGTGGGCTCGTCGCAGATCATGAACTCCGGCTCGTTGGCCAGTGCCCGCGCGATGGAGATACGCTGACGCTGGCCGCCGGAGAACTCGTGCGGGTAGCGGTTGCCGTCGGCCGCCGACATGCCCACCTGCTCGAGCAGCTCACCCACCCGGCGGCGACGGTCGGTGCTGCTCATCTCGGGGCGAAAGAAGCGCAGCGGTTCGCCGATGATGGTGCCCACCCGCCACAGCGGGTTGAGGCTGGCGTAGGGGTCCTGGAAGATCATCTGGAAGCGCTTGCGCACGCTGGCCGCCTGGCGTCCGGTACGGCTCGCCAGGTTGCTGATGTCTTCGCCGTCGAACACCAGCTTGCCGCGGGTGAGGCCATAGAGCCCCACCACCAGCCGAGCCACCGTGGACTTGCCGCAGCCGGATTCGCCCACCAGCGAGAGCGTCTCGCCGCGGCGGATGGAGAAGCCCACGCCGTCTACCGCCTTGAGCGTGAGCCGCTCGCTGCGCTCGATCACGCGGTTGAGCCAAGGCTTGGAAACGTCGAAGTAGCGCGCCAGGTCGTGCGCTTCCAGCAGGATATCGCCCTGCCCGGCAGTGGCCGGGCCGGTCTTTTTCAGGGCCGTATCAGCGCACATGGCTCACCTCCTGTCCCTCTATGTCTTGCCTTGGCGGCAGCGGATCGACGGGATCGTGCAGCCAGCAAGCCGCACGGCTGCCTCCGGCCGGCAGCAGGTCCGGCCTTTCATCACGACAGCGCTGCTGAGCATGAGGGCAGCGCGGGTTGAAGGCACAGCCCGAGGGAATCGCCGCCAGCCGCGGCATCGCGCCTTCGATCTGGTAGAGCCGCTCGAGTTTCTTCGTGATCCCCGGAATCGAAGCCATCAGGCCCTTGGTATAGGGGTGCTGCGGATTGCGCACCACCTCGTTGACCGGGCCGATCTCGATCAGCCTGCCGGCGTACATAACTGCCACCCGATCGGCGGTCTCGGCGATCACCCCCATATCGTGGGTCACCAGCATCACCGCGGTGCCGTTGTCGGCACACAGGCGCTTGAGCAGGGCCAGTATCTGCGCCTGCACCGAGACGTCCAGCGCCGTGGTGGGCTCATCGGCGATGATGAACTCGGGCCGCGCGGCGAGTGCCAGGGCGATCACCACGCGCTGGCGCATACCGCCGGAGAACTGGTGCGGGTAGCTGTCGAGGCGGTTCTCCGGGGCTGGAATGCCCACCTCGCGCAGCAGCTTGAGCGCCTCCTCGCGGGCCTCGCGCTCGTTCATCGGCAGATGCGCGCGGATCGTCTCGATCAGCTGGTCACCAATCGAGAACAGCGGGTTGAGGCTGGTCAACGGGTCCTGGAAGATCATGCCGATATGGCGGCCACGCAACGGCACGAAGCGCTCTTCCGGCAGGTCGTCGATGCGCTTGCCCGAGAGGTGCACCTCCCCCGCGGCGATGCGTCCGGGCGGTTCCAGCAGTTGAATCACGGCGTTGCCGGTCATCGACTTGCCGGCACCGGACTCGCCCACCACACCCAGCACCTCGCCAGGGGCGATATCGAAGGAGACGTCGTCCAACGCCACCAGGGTGCCATGGCGGGTGGGGAATTCCACTCGCAGGTGGCGCACGGAGAGCACGGGTTCCTGTGCCGCGGCTGTGGACTCATGGCCGACACCGTCGTTAACGGAGCCCTTGTTATCGGAGCTCTTGTTATCGGAGCTTGGGGTTGAGGACATCACGCAACCAGTCTCCCAGTAGATTGACGGAGAGCGCCAGTATCAGCAGCGCCACCCCGGGGAAGAGCAGGATCCACCACTCTCCCGAGAACATGTAGTCCTGGCCCACCCGGATAAGGGTGCCCAGGCTCGGCTGGGTGGCCGGCATGCCGACACCCAGGAACGACAGCGTGGCCTCGGCGATGATGGCGAGAGCCAGGCCGATGGTGCCGATGACGAGCACCGGTCGCAGCACGTTGGGCAGGATGTGCTGGAACAGGATCTTGCCTGCCGGCAGGCCGATCACCCGCGCTGCCTGCACGTACTCCTTGCTCTTTTCCACCATGGTGGCACCGCGCACCGCACGGGCGTACTGCACCCAGTCGGAGAGGCCGATGGCGATGATCAACACGATGATGGCCACCTCGGCGTGCATCGAGCGCGGCAGGAAGCCGCGAATCACGCCGAAGATCAGCAGCGCCATCAGGATCGACGGGAACGTCAGCTGCACGTCGGCGATACGCATGATCAGCGCGTCGCGCCAGCCGCCGCGGAAGCCCGCCAGCAGGCCCAGGGCGGTGCCCATCACCAGAGCGAAGATCACCGCGGCGAAGCCCACCAGCAGCGAGATGCGCGAGCCGTAGAGAATCGCCGAGAAGACGTCGCGGCCCTGGCTGTCGCTGCCCAGCAAATAGAAGTTGCCGGTAAAGTCCGAGGTCGTCATCGGCGGCGTGAAGGCGTCGATCAACTCGAGCTGACGCGGATCGAAGGGATTCTGCGGCGCAATCCACGGGGCGAACAGCGCTGCGGCGAACATGATCAGCGTGACCAGGGTGGCGATGATCACCACCGGCTGACGCTTCCACGAGTAGACGATGTCGCTCTCGAGGAAGGTGCGCCACCTGCTCGGCTTGGGCGGCACCACGGGCGCGGTGCTCTCCCGGGTCTGAATATCCTGGCTCATTTGCCACCTCCCTGCGCGCGCAGCCGCGGGTCGACGGCATAGTAGAGCAGATCCACCACCAGGTTGATGACCACGAACACCAGCGCAATCATCATCAGGTAGGCGGCCATCACCGGCACGTCGACGAAGCGCACCGCGGTGATGAACAGCGCTCCGACGCCGGGCCACTGGAACACCGTCTCGGTGATGATGGCGAAGGCGATGATGGTGCCGAGCTGCAGACCGATGATGGTGATGACCGGGATCATGGTGTTCTTCAGCGCATGGCGCAGGTGCACCACCCGCTTCGACAGCCCCCGCGCCCGGGCGAACTTGATGTAGTCGGTGCTCAGTACCTCCAGCATCTCGGCGCGCACCAGGCGCATGATCAGCGTGAGTTGGAACAGCCCCAGGGTAATGGCCGGCAATATCAGCGAACGCAGTCCACTGGTCGTCAGCAGGCCGGTGGTCCACCAGTTGCCGATGCGTACTGTCTCGCCGCGTCCGAATGCCGGCAGCACGCCCAGCTCCACGGCAAACAGATAGATCAGCAGCACCCCGATCAGGAAGGTGGGCAGCGACACGCCAATCAGCGAGGCGGTCATGATGAAATTGGCCAGCCAACTGCGCCGGCGCAGGGCGGTATAGATGCCCAGCACAATGCCCATGACCACTGCGAAGATCGCCGAGATGATGGCCAGCTCCAGGGTAGCGGGCAGCCGCTCCATGATCAGGGCGGTCACCGGGCGGGCCGAACGATAGGAGATGCCGAACTCGAACTGGGCGGCATTGACGATGAAATTCCAGAACTGCACCACCACCGGCTGGTCGAGACCCAACTGGGCCCGCAGCGCGGCGCGATCGGCCTCGGTGGCCTCCTGCCCGAGCATGTTGAGCACCGGGTCGCCGACGTAGTGGAACAGCGAGAAGGAAATGAGCGCGACCACGAACATCACGAAGATGGCCTGCAGCACGCGCTGGATCAGAAACGCTAGCATGGGATCACCAAATAACGACGATACCCCCGACCACTTGTGGCAGCCGGGGGTAGAGCCTCAAGACGCTTAGTTGTTGAAACGCAGATACTTGAAGTGCGGCGTATTCTCGCTCTGCACCTTGAAATCGATGTTGTCACGCATCGACCAAGTCAGCATCTGGTGGTGAATCGGGATATAGATGATCTCGTCGTGCACGATCTGCCACGCCTCGGCGATCATCTCGTTGCGCGCATCCTCGTCCGTCTCCTGGCCCATGGCCACGATCAGCTCGTCCACCCGCTCGTCGGAGAAGCCGGTGAAGTTCCAGGTACCGTGATTGCCGTCCCTGGTGTGGTAGAGGTAATTGAAGACGTACTCCGAATCCATGGTGGGCACGCCCCAGCCCAGCAGGTAGAAGTCATACTCACCGCGCGGCAGTTCGGCGAAGTGCAGCGAACGGGTCTGGGCCACCAGGTCTACGGTGATACCGATACGCGCCAGCATGGTGACCACCGCCTGGCAGATCTGCTCGTCGTTGACGTAGCGGTCGTTGGGGCAGTGCAGGGTGACGCGGAAACCGTCGCCATAGCCGGCCTCCTCCATCAATTCACGGGCCCGATCGACGTCGGCCGGCAGCACCTCGTCCATCTCCTCGCTGTAGCCGTTGACGAAGGGCGGCGCGATCATGCCGGCGGGCTGGGAGTTGCCGCGCATTACCGCACGCTGGATGGTGTTGGCGTCCACCGCCAGGTTGATCGCCTCGCGCACGCGGCGGTCAGCGAAAGGGTTGTCGTCGGTATCGGCGGTGCGCAGCTGGGCCGAGGCCATGTCCATGCCGAGGAAGATGGTGCGGTTCTCGGCGCCCTGCTCGTTCTTGATGCCGTCGGCGTTGGCCAGGCGCTCGATGTCCTGGACCGGGGTCTCCTGCAAGAAATCGACCTCACCGGAGAGCAGCGCCGCCACGCGGGTGGAGGCCGACTCGATGGGAGTGAACACCAGGCGGGAGATCTCCATAGGGTAATGGTCGATGCCCCAGTAATCGTCGTTGCGCACGAACACGGTCCGCACGTCGGGCTCGCGGCTTTCGACGCGGAACGGGCCAGTGCCGTTGGCATTACGCACGGCGTAGGTTTCCTCGCCGGCAGAATAGTTCTGCGCCTCTTCCACCCCGTGCTCCTCCGCCCACTCGCGGCTCATGATGAACAGGTTGGTGAAGTTGTTCGGCAGCAGCGGGTTGGGCTCGTGGGTCTCGATCTCGACGGTGTAGTCGTCGACGGCACGCACCTCGGAAATCGAGGTGAGCAGGCCGCGCATGTCGGCCGGCTCGCGGCGCGCACGGTCGATGGAGAAGGCGACATCGTCGGCGGTCAGCGACTGGCCTTCGTGGAAGGTCACCCCCTCACGGATCTTGAACACCCATACGGTAGGCTCGTCTTCCTTCACGTGCCATTCGGTGGCCAGGCCCGGCTGGTACTCGACGTCCATGTCCTGGTAGACGAGGGTATCGAAGATCTGGTGGTTGACGGAGTGTGTCGGCCCCTCGTTCTGGGAGTGGGGGTCCATGGTCAGGCTGTCCGCGGAGCGGGTCCAGCGCAGGGTTTCGGCATTCGCGGCGGTGGCCAGCATGGCGCCGATCACGGCGGTGGCCAGAAGGGTCTTCTTGGGTAGCATCTTGTTATGTCCTCAATCAAGCGTTTGATGGGCATTCGCCCTGGAGAGGTTTCTCCCATACCTTAGCCAAGAAAGCCAGAATTACCTCAGGAATGCTTTTCAGCGCTATTTCGACTATTGGCAGTTGCATTTATGGTATCGAGACCGATTTTTGGGAAACCGCTCGGCCGGTTTCGTTTCGTCGACAATAGACGCAAATACCGAATCAAGGGGAAAGACGCCCATGACACTGCTGACGACCCGGGTCGCCCCGGAGTGGGTCGACTACAACGGCCATATGAACGATGCCGAATACGCCAGGGTCTTCTCGCTGGCGGTGGATACGCTGATGGAGCGAATCGGGCTCGATGCGGACGGCCGCAAGCAGTTGAGCCATACCCTCTTCACCCTGGAGACCCATCTCTGCTACCGGCGCGAGGCCCACCAGGGGCAGGCGCTGGCCGTCGAGGTGCTGCTGCTCGACCGCGACGCCAAGCGGCTGCATGTCTTCTTCACGATGCGCGATGAGGCCGGCGAGCTACTCGCCACCAGCGAGCAGATGCTGATGGGCATCGATACGCAAGGCCATCGCCCTGCCCCATTCCCGCCTGCCGTGGTCGAGGCCATCGACGCCCTACCGCACGCAGAAGAAGGCGACTGGCCCCAGGCTGCCGGCCGGCGTATCGGTATTCCGCGCTCCCTACCGTGAGCCGCTTGCTGCGCGGTGAGCCGCATCGAGCCCGCGATGAATCGCCTGGCCGATGCCCTCGTCCATCATGGTTCTCAGTCCCTTGGCCGTGGTGCCGTTATAGGCAATCATCCGTTCCACCATGTCACCAGGGTCGGTGCCCAACTTCTCCAGCAGCAAGCTGCCACCCACCAGGGTCTGCATGACCGCCTCGCGGGCGATATCGTCGGAGAGCCCCATCTGCCTGGCGTGCTCCAGCATCGATTGGGCCAGCAACGCTGGGTAGGCGGGGCCGGCTCCGCTCAGGGCCGTCAGATAGTCGAGATCGAGCTCGGCGGAAAGCTCCCGGGCCGTGCCACAGCTTGCCAGCAACACCTGAACGAGCCGTTTTTCGGACTCGGTGACCTGCGGTGAGGCAAACCATGGAAAATAGGCCCGGCGGATCTCCGCCGCAGCGTTCGGCATGGCACGCACCACCCGGCGGCTGCCCACCTGACTTGCAACCTTCTGCAAGGAAGTCGTCGCCAACAGCGAAACAACCAGCTTGCCGTCCGCTTCTATATCGAGGCCGGCGAGATCCTCAGGGCGCACGGAAAGCACGATGACGTCCGCCAAGGTGACCAGTTCACGGCTGTCCTTGACGCAACGGACGTCGGGCCAGTCGCGGTAAGCCTGGTGGCTTCCGGAGCGCGAGGAGATGACCAATTGGCTGGCGGGCACGATACCCTGCTCCAGCAGAGCCATGCCGAGCGCACGCCCCATCCACCCCTGCCCGCCGATGATGCCGATCACGGCGTATTGCGACATGTTTCCATCTCCTCTTGTCAGGCCGACGCCTCGCCGTGGAGGGTCCTGACCAGCCTCGCATCGGAAAACTTTGCTATTTATGTACACTCTTGTACATTGAGATGACCATCATGTACATACATGGCTGACTTTGACGAACTCATAACAAGAGCGAGCCCCGATCATGGCCAACGACCCGCTGCTGCAGCCCTTCCAGCTCAAGCATCTCACGCTGAAGAACCGGCTGATGATGACGTCTCACGAGCCCGCCTACCCCGAGGATGGCATGCCCAAGGCGCTCTATCGCGAGTATCACGTCGAGCGGGCTCGGGCCGGCCTGGGCCTGACCATGACCGCCGGGTCGGCGGCGGTAGCCAAGGACAGCCCCCCGGTGTTCAACAACATTCTGGCCTACAAGGACGAGGTGGTGCCGTGGATGCGTGAGCTCACCGATGCTTGCCATGAGCACGGCACCGCGGTGATGATCCAACTGACGCATCTGGGCCGCCGCACCCGCTGGGACAAGGGCGACTGGCTGCCGGCGGTGTCAGCCTCGCATCGTCGTGAAGCCTCCCACCGCGCCTTTCCCAAGCAGGTCGAGGAGTGGGATATCGAGCGCCTGATCCGCGACTATGCCGATGCCGCCGAGCGCATGCACGCAGCCGGCCTCGACGGCATCGAGCTGCAGGCCTACGGCCACCTGATGGACCAGTTCTGGTCGCCGCTGACCAATACCCTCGAAGGGCCTTACGGGGGCGATCTCGACAACCGGCTGCGCTTCACCTTCGACGTGCTGCGGGCCATTCGCCGGCGGGTGGGCGAGGCGTTCATCGTCGGCGTGCGCTATACCGGCGACGAGATGTTGCCGGGCGGGCTGACGGCCAGCGACGGCATGGCGATCTCGCGGCGCCTGAAGGAGAGTGGCCTGGTCGATTTCCTCAACGTGGTGCGCGGGCATATCGATACCGACGCCGGGCTCACCGACGTGATCCCCATCCAGGGCATGCCCAGCGCCCCGCACCTGGACTTCGCCGGCGAGATCAAGCGCCAGGTGGACTTCCCCACCTTCCATGGGGCCAAGATCCAGGACGTGGCTACCGCCCGCCATGCCATCGCCTCGGGCAAGGTCGACATGATCGGCATGACCCGCGCCCACATGGCCGACCCGCACATCGTGCGCAAGATCATGGAAGGTCGCGAGGAGGAGATTCGCCCCTGCGTCGGCGCCAACTACTGCCTCGACCGCATCTACCAGGGTGGCGCCGCCTACTGTATCCACAACGCCGCTACCGGGCGCGAAACGACGATGCCCCACACCATTCCCACGGCCGCCCAGCAGCGCCGGGTGGTGATCGTCGGCGCTGGACCGGCGGGGCTCGAAGCCGCCCGCGTCGCCGGCGAACGAGGCCACCAGGTAGTGGTGCTGGAAGCCGCCAGCGATGCCGGCGGACAGGTGCGCCTCACGGCGCAGAGCGAGCGGCGCCGCGAGATGATGGGCATCATCGACTGGCGCCTGGAGCGCTGCGAGGCGCTCGGCGTCGAGATTCGCTACAACGTCTGGGCCGAGGTGGAGGACGTACTCGCCGAGCAGCCGGACGTAGTGATCGTGGCCACCGGTGGCTATCCCATGGAGGACCAGCCCGAGGTCGGGCACGAGCTGGTGGTCAACACCTGGGATATCCTCTCCGGGCACGTGGTGCCGGGAAGCCGGGTATTGTTGTTCGATGATGCGGGCGATCATGCCGCCATGCAGGCGGCGGAGATCATCGCCGCCACCGGGGCCGAACTCGTGATCATGACGCCGGATCGCAGCTTCTCGGCGGAGATCATGGCCATGAACCTCGTGCCCTACATGCGCGCCCTGCAGCGCCCCAACGTCACCTTCACCCCCACCTACCGACTGAAGTCCGTGCGGCGGGAAGGCGGCGAACTGCTCGCCACTATCACCAGCGACTATCTGGATCTCAACCACGAGCGGCGCATCGATCAGGTAGTGGTCAACTACGGCATCACACCGATGGCCGACGTCTATTTCGCCCTCAAGCCGCACTCGAGCAATGGCGGCGAGGTAGACTACGACGAGCTGATCGTCGGCCGGCCCCAGGCGATTGTCCGTAACCCGGACGGCAGCTTCCAGCTGTTCCGCATCGGCGACGCCGTCGAGTCGCGCAATACCCATGCGGCGATCTACGATGCACTGCGGCTGGTGAAGGATATCTAATGTATGGAGAGTGCCTCGATGCCCACCGCCCCCGACCGCGATACCAAATGGAAAGGCTCCCGCGAAGCCTGGCTCGACGCCGCCTTCGAGCTGCTGCTCGACTCCGGTGTGGATAGCGTGCGAATCCTGCCGCTGGCCAAGCGGCTCGACGTCTCGCGCACCAGCTTCTACTGGTTCTTCAAGGATCGCGAGGCGCTGCTGGAGGCCCTGGTCGAGCGCTGGCGGGAGAAGAATACCCAGGGCCTGGTGCGGCAGACCGAAGCCTACGCCGAGAGCATTACCGAGGCGATTCTCAACGTCTTCGACTGCTGGCTGGACCCGACGCTCTTCGATTCCCAACTGGAGTTTGCGATGCGCAGCTGGGCGCTGCAGTCGGACGAGGTGGCGAGGGCGATCGATGCCGCGGACGAAACGCGCATCGACGCGCTGACGCGGATGTTCGAGCGCTACGGCTTTGAGCCGCTGGCCGCCAACGTGCGCGGCCGCACCATCTACCTCACTCAGATCGGCTATATCTCGATGAAGACGCAGGAAGCGCTCGAGGTACGCATGCGGCGCATCCCCGCCTATGTCGAGATCTTCACCGGACAGGCGCCGCAGCCCCGCGAGCTGCAGCGCTTCCAGGCCCGGCATGCCTATACGCTGGCAGGCTCCCAAGCGGCGTCAGGCACTGCGGGTCACTGATCCAGCCTCCTCTCCAGCTCCGGCACCACCTCGAACAGGTCGCCGACGAGACCATAGTCGGCAACCTGGAAGATCGGCGCCTCCTCGTCCTTGTTGATCGCCACGATCACCTTGGAGTCCTTCATGCCGGCCAGGTGCTGGATCGCCCCGGAGATACCCACGGCGATGTAGAGCTCGGGGGCGACGATCTTGCCGGTCTGCCCCACCTGCATGTCGTTGGGCACGAAGCCGGCGTCCACCGCCGCGCGGGAGGCGCCGATGGCCGCCCCCAGCTTGTCGGCGATGCCGTCGAGCAGCTTGAAGTTCTCGCCGCTGCCCATGCCACGCCCACCGGAGATCACCACCTTGGCCGCGGCCAGCTCGGGCCGGTTGCTCTCGGCCAGCTCCTGCCTGATGAAGCGGGACTGGCTATTCTCGGCGATGAAATCCACCGCCTCGACGGCGGCGCTGCCCTGATCTTGTAGAGAGACGCCTACCGCGTTGAAGCCGGTGCTGCGCACGGTGATGACCTTGAGGCTGTCGGCGCTCTTGACCGTGGCGATGGCATTGCCGGCGTAGATGGGACGCTTGAAGGTGTCGGCGTCGACCACCTCGACGATCTCCGAGAGCTGGCTGACGTCCTTCAGCGCGGCGACCCGCGGCAGCACGTTCTTGCCGGTGGTGGAGGCGGCGGCGAGGATATGGGAATAGTCGCCGGCGAGCTCGACCAGCAGCGCGCCCATGGGCTCGGCCAGCTGGTGGGCATAGACGGCATGGTCGGCCACGCGGACCTTGCTCACGCCGTCGAGCTTGGCGGCGGCGTCGGCCACGGCGCCGACGTTCTCGCCCGCGACCAGGATGTCGACGTCACCACCGATGGTCTCTTTCACTTGCTGGGCCGCGGCGACCACGTGGGCGGTGGCGCCGGCGAGCTGGCCATCATGATGTTCGGCTAAAACCAGGATGCTCATGAAATCGGCTCCCTTCAAAGCGCTGTCTTAAAGAACTCGCTCAAAGTACTTTGGCTTCGTTCTTGAGTTTGCCCACGAGCTCGTCGACGGAGCCCACCTTGATGCCGCCCTTGCGCTCGGCCGGCGATTCGACCTTGAGCAGCGTGAGCTTGCTCGCCACCTCGACGCCGAGGTCGGCCGGCGACTTGACGTCCAGCGGCTTCTTCTTGGCCTTCATGATGTCGGGCAGCTTGGCGTAGCGCGGCTCGTTGAGGCGCAGGTCGGTGGTGACGATGGCCGGCAGGGTCAGTTCGACGGTCTGCAGGCCGCCGTCGATCTCACGGGTCACCTGCAGCTTGTCTCCGTCGACCACGACTTCCGAGGCGAAGGTGGCCTGGGGCAACCCGGTCAGCGCAGCCAGCATCTGGCCGGTCTGGTTGTTGTCGGTATCGATGGCCTGCTTGCCGAGGATGACCAGCCCGGGCTGCTCTTCCTCGACCACCTTGGCCAGCAGCTTGGCCACGACCAGCGATTCGAGGCGCTCGTCGGTTGCGGCTGACGTATCGATATGCACGGCACGGTCGGCGCCCAACGCCAGGGCGGTACGCAGCTGCTCCTGGGCGGCCTTGGGGCCGACGGTCACGGCAACCACCTCGGTGGCCACGCCGCGCTCCTTCAGCCGCACCGCCTCTTCCACGGCGATTTCGCAGAAGGGGTTCATGGCCATCTTGACGTTGGTGAGGTCGACGTCGGAGTGATCCGCCTTGACGCGGATCTTGACGTTGTAGTCGATGACGCGTTTGACCGCGACGAGGATCTTCATGGTTCTCTCCTGGCTGCCATTCACTTCTCGACGAAGGCCCGCTCGATCACGTAATCCCCCGGCTCGCCCTGCTGCGGGCTGGCCTCGAAACCCAGGTCGTCGAGCATGGCGGTAAGATCGGCGAGCATGCCGGGGCTGCCGCACAGCATCACCCGGTCGGTCTCGCGGTTGAGCTGCGGCAGGCCGATGTCGGAGCACAGCTTGCCGCTCTCGATCAGCGTGGTGATGCGCCCTTCGTTGCGGAACGGCTCGCGGGTCACCGTGGGGTAGTAGATCAGCTTGTCGCGGATCTCCTCGCCGAGAAATTCGTGCTCGGGAAGCTCCCGTGTGATGTGGTCGTGATAGGCCAGCTCGCTGACGTAGCGCACGCAATGCACCAGCACGACCTTGTCGAAGCGCTCGTAGACCTCCGGGTCCTTGATGATGCTCATGAACGGCGCCAGGCCAGTGCCGGTGCTGAGCAGGTAGAGATGCTTGGCCGGGGTCAGGTCATGGACCACCAGGGTACCCACCGGCTTGCGGCTGACCATGATCTGGTCGCCCTCCTTGAGGTGCTGCAGGCGCGAGGTGAGCGGGCCGTCGGGCACCTTGATGCTCAGGAACTCGAGGTAGTCGTCGTGGTTGGCGCTGACGATGCTGTAGGCACGCATCAGCGGCTTGCCCGCAACCTCGAGGCCGATCATCACGAAGTGGCCGTTCTCGAAGCGCAGCGCCTGGTCGCGGGTAGTGCGAAAGCTGAACAGGGTGTCGTTCCAGTGGTGAACGCTCAATACGTCGGCGGTTCCGATAGCAGCAGCCATGGGTTTTCCTCCAGTCGTCAGGCATCGCGAGCGATGCGGGGATAAAACGCTTGTCGTTGAGTTCAGGCCACCGGCAGCAGCGCCAGCAGACCCATGACCGTCAGTGCCAGCCCGGCGCTAAGGACGCAGAGCAGCGACAGTGGCCGCCACCCCTGGGTCAGCAGGTCGCGCACCGAGGTGCGCATGCCCAGTGCCGCAATGGTCACCAGCAGGCACCACTGAGAGGCACTTACCAGCAGTTCGCGTAGGCCCGGGGGCAGCAACCCCAGGCTGTTGGCAGCGAACAGCGCCACGAAGCCGAGCAGGAACCAGGGAAATTCGCCGCTGCCGCTCTCTCCTCGCCGAAGCAGCACGCCGAGCAGCAGCACCAGCGGTACGAGCAGGGCCACACGCAGCAGCTTGGTCAGCGTGGCCACGTCGCCGGCGGCGTCCGAGACGAGATAGCCCGCCCCGGCGGCCTGGGCCACGTCGTGGATGGTGGCACCGAGGAATAGGCCGCTGGCGATGTCGCCGTATCCGAGCAGCGCAGTAAGCGGCGGCAAACCCAGCATGGCGGCGGTGCCCAGCGCGGTGACGCACACCACAACACCGAGCAGGCGCCGCTCCTCCAAGCGCCCGGCCGGCAGCACGGCGGCCACCGCCACCGCCGCCGATACGCCGCAGATCGCTACCGCCGCGCCGGCTACCAGGCTGTGCAGCCTCGGTAGCCCCAGCCAGTGGCCCAGCCACAATGCCGCACCAATGGTCAGCGGTACGCTGACAAGCACCACCACCAGCGGCAGCCAGCCTACGGCCAGCAACTGGTCCAGGCCGATACGCGCGCCGAGCAGGGCCACCCCGACGCGCAGCACGCGGCGGGCGCAGAAGCCGACGCCCGCCTGCAGGCGCACCTCACCGGCCTGGCTGGCAAAGCCGAAGCCCAGCAGCAGCGCGAGCAGCAGTGCCGGGGCACCGTAATGCTCGGCCAGGAAGCTGCCGGCCAGCGCCAGCACCGTGCACAGCGCTACGCCGGGGTAGAAGCACTTGAGCCTTTCCCAGGAAGGCGCCAGGGCGAGAGGGAGCGGCGCGTTCATCACGGCGTCTCGCCCAGCTCGCGCAGGTAGGCCCAGGGGAAGACGCCGCGGCTGTGGCCGTCGGAGAAGAACAGCTGCAAGCCGCTGACGCCGAAGGGCTTGGCGTCGACCACGGTGATGTCGGCGTCGTACAGCGCCAGGCGGCCGCTGCGCTTGGCATGCAGGCAGCTGGAGCAGGCGCAGGCGGCCCGCAGCGCGAGGCAGGAGAGCGTGTCCGTGCGGCCATCCGGCCAGCGGATCTCCACCTCCCGCGTGCGACGGTTGAGGTGCAAGCCGTCGGGCGGGGCGATGGTATGGCGCAGATGTGCCGGTGTATTGGCGATGACGGTCATGGCAATCTCCGGTCAGATCGGTGGGTCTTGGGGCGGCTGGTCCCGTAGGCACAGCATCGGCACTTCCGGGAACGGGGCGGGCACGGCCACGTCGACCATCGGCCGGGCGCTGTCGCTGACGCTGGCACCCAGCACCACGGCCAGCAGCGCGAAGCGTGCACGGCAACTCGTCATGACAAGTTGGCGCATGCCTCAGCGCTCCAGGTACTGCAGCTTCTCGCCTTGGTCGACCCAGAGATCGGCCTCGCCCAGCGGCAGCCGGGTCTCGCTGATCACCGGCCACACCTGGGCGAGTTCGGCGTTGATCTCGAGGAAGTGCGCCTGGTCGGGCGGCAATTTGTCGTCGGCATAGATCGCATCCGCCGGGCACTCGGGAGCGCACAGCGAGCAGTCGATGCACTCCACCGGGTCGATGACGAGGAAGTTGGGCCCTTCGTGGAAGCAGTCCACCGGGCACACCTCGACGCAGTCGGTGTATTTGCAGCGGATGCAGTTTTCGGTGACGACGTAGGTCATGGTCGTATGCCTCTGCAAGGGTTCGTTCACAGAACCCGTCTACAAGCGAGCGCGACGCTTGTAGACGGGTTGCTAAGCCGCGTTGTCGAGCTGCGACAGCGCCCAGCGCGCCAGCTTGCGCACGTCCGGATCGGGGTCATCGAGAGCCAGCTCGATGAACGGGCGGCACTCCGGCTCGGCAATGGCGCCCAGCGCGCCGATGGCTGCCTTGCGCAAATTGCTCATCGGGTCCCGGGCGCATTCGCCCAGCGCCGGCACGGCCGCCACCACGCGCAGCTTGCCCATGGCCTCGGCGGCCTTCTCACGCACCTGCCAGATGGTGTCGCGGCTGGCAACGATCAGCGACTCGAGCCCGGCGCGATAGTCGAGCTTGCCGATGCCGATGGCGGCCTCGCAGCGCACCTGCCAGTGCGGATCGCCAAGGATCGCCACCAGCGGCGGCCCTACCCGCTCACGCGCGGCATAGACCAGGGCGCCAGCGGCGGCACGGCGCACCTCGGGATCGGCGTCACCCTTGGCGCGGTCGATCAGCGCCGGCAGGTTCTCCTCGGCCTTGAGCCAGCCGAGCACGCCCACCGCCTCGCGGCGCACACGGGCATCCTCATCGCTCAGGCGCTGCAGCGCCGGGGTCTGCGCTGCGGGCACACGCAGCGGCTTGAGCGCGCGCAGGATGCCGGCCACCACGAAGGGATCGTCGCTGCGCTCCAGTGCGGCGAGCAGCGGCGGTGCGACGCTGGGATCCTTGAGGTCGGCCAGGGCGTGGGCGGCGGCGTTGCGCACCACCTCGTCGCCATCGCTCAATGCCGCCAGCAGCGAGTCGGCGATATCCTCGGCGTCGAACTCATCGACCACCTTGGCCGCCTCCTGGCGCACCGCGGCGTCATCGTCCTTGAGTGCCTGGATCAGCAGCTCGGCGGCCTCGGGCTCGCCCGAATCGACCAGCGCCAGCACCGCTACGCGGCGAATGCCGGGGTCCGGGTCGGCGAGCTTCTCGGCAATCTCCTGCAGCTCGGGGTCGTCGTAATGCTTCATGGGGCGCACCTCAGCTGAGTAGATAGGGGATTTCGACCTTCACGGCATCCGTGGGGCAGTCGGCTTCGCAAGGCATGCAGTACCAGCACTCGTCGTAGCGCATGTGCGCCTTGCCGGTGTCAGGGTTGATCCACAGCACGTCGAGCGGGCAGACGTCGATGCACACGGTGCAGCCCTTGTCGGCGATGCACTTGTCCTCGTCGATGATCACCGGGACGCTGGTTCGTTGCGTTGCAGTCGGCATGATTTCTCTCCTCGATTCCTTGTTCGCGCGTCTTTCGTCGCTTACCTGGGGGATCAGGCGTTGGCGGCCTGCTGCACACGCAGCTTCTGGTAAGCGTCCTTCTCCTCGCCGAGTTCGACGAGATAAGGCGCCACCGGTCGCTTGCCGTGGGCCATGTTGCCGTTGTCGTCCTTGTACAGGCGGGTATGGCAGAACCAGTCGGCGTCGTTCTGTTCAGGGCAATCGACACGATAGTGGTAGAGCCCCCAGCGCGATTCGGTGCGATAGAGCGAGGCGCGGGCGGCCATCTCGGCGCAGTCGATGATCGACTGCACTTCCAGCGCGCGCAGCAGCTCGTGGGGGTCGGCGGCCGCGAGCCGGGGCAGGTCCTCGCGCACGGCGAGGATGCGCTGCAGGCCGATCTCCATCTTCTTGGTCACTTTGGGCGGCTGCAGGTAGTCGTTGACCAGGCGGCGCACCTTGTACTCCATCTGTGACGGCGGGATGCCATCGGCCACCTTGAGCGGCGCCTGGATGCGCGCGAGCTCGGCGGCGATGAAGGCCTCGTCGAGGGTTGGCATCTCGCTGCGCTCCTTGGCGAAGGCGGCTGCGCTCTCGCCGCAGATCTGGCCGTAGACGAAGGCACCGAGCATGTAGGAGTGGGCTACCGAGGCCATGTCACCGGCGCCATACAGGCCCGGCACGGTGGTGGCGCCGGTCTCGTCGACCCACACCCCCGAGGCGGAGTGGCCTGAGCAGAAGCCGACCTCGGAGATGTGCATCTCCACCATGTGCTGGCGATAGTCGGTCTCACGGCCGTCGTGGAAACGCCCGCGCGAGGGCCGCTCGTTGGTGTGCAGGACGGTCTCGATCTCCTGGATCGTTTCCTCGGCCAGGTGGTCGAGCTTGAGGAACACCGGGCCGTTGCCGCCCTCCAGCTCCTTGAAGAACTCCAGCATCATCTGGCCCGACCAGTAGTCGCACTCGATGAAGCGCTCGCCCCGGGAGTTGGCGGTGAAGCCGCCGAGCGGACCGGTGACGTAGGCGCAGGCGGGACCGTTGTAGTCCTTGAGCAGCGGGTTGATCTGGAAGCACTCGAGGTTCGCCAGGTCTGCCCCCACGTGGTAGGCCATGGCATGGCCGTCACCGTTGTTGGCCGGGTTCTCGTAGGTGCCGAACAGGTAGCCCGAGGTCGGCAGGCCGATGCGCCCGGCAGCGCCGGTGGCCATGATCACCGCCTTGGCGCGAATGATGATCGGCTCGGCGGTGCGTGTATTCACCCCAATCATGCCGGCGATACGCCCATCGGCGTCCTTGAGCAGGCGGGTAGCCTGGTAGCGGTTCTCTATCTGCACCCGGTTGCGGCGCAGGCGACGGTAGAGAATCTTCTTGACGTTGTGGCCCTCCGGCATCGGCAGCACATAGGTGCCGAGGTGGTGGACCTTCTTCATGTCGTAGTCGCCGGTCTCGTCCTTCTGGAAGTGCACGCCCCAGGAGTCGAGCTTCTCGATCATCGGGAAGGAGCGCTGGGCATAGGCCATCAGTGCGGGCTGGTGGACGATACCGTCGTTGGCGATGGTGATCTCCTTGACGTACTGCTCGGGCGTCGAGTGGCCGGGCACGATGGCGTTGTTGAGCCCATCCATGCCCATGGAAATGGCCCCGCTGCGCTTGACGTTGGCCTTCTCCAGCAGCATCACCTTGAGGCTCGGGTCCTGCTCCTTGGCGGTCACGGCCGCCATGGGGCCGGCGGTACCACCGCCGATGACCAGCACGTCGGTGTCGATGACGGGAATGTCGCTTGCGTTCATGATTCCTCCGATTTCCGATCCACTCGGAATTGGTATTTGAAGGCGTCCCCGCGGAAGCAGAGGTACTCGAAGTCGACCGGCCGACCCGCCCGGTCGTAGGTCAGCCGCTCGACCCGCAGAATGGGCTCGCCCATCCCGAGGTTGAGGTGTTGCCGGGTCTCCTCGTCGCAGAGGGTGGAATCGATGGCGATGTTCGCCGCGCCCAGCGGGATGGCGAAGCGGTTCTCCAGCATCGGGAAGATGTCGCCGGATAGGTCCTGACCGAACAGCCGCCGGCCGATGTCCATGGGGAAGTAGCTGCTCTCCAGCGAGACCGGCTCGCGGTTGAGGTAGCGCACCCGCTTGACCTCCACCACGGCGTCCCCGGAGCGCAGCCCGAGTGCGGCGGCCACCGCCTTGCCCGGCTTGCACTCCTGGATCGACAGCAGCCGAGCGGTGGCTTCATAGCCTTGCGCCGCCATTGCCTCGCCGAAGCCCTGCAGGCGCTGCACGTTCTGCACCGCCTTGGGCTTGCTGACAAAGGTGCCCTTGCCCTGGGCAGAAAACACCAGCCCCTCGTTGTGCAGGTCGCGCAGGGCCTGGCGAATGGTGATGCGGCTCACGCCAAAGCTCTTCATCAGCGCGTTTTCCGACGGCAGCCGCTCATGGGGCGAGTAGCCGCCCTCGAGGATGTTGCGACGCAGGGTGTCGCGGATCTGCACGTAGAGCGGCTGCGGCGAGTCGCCCGGCTGCAGCTTGAGTTCCTGGCTCTTCATGGTCGTCACCTCTTGTCATGACATGTCATGTCGACTCGAAGCCGCACGGTCATGCCGGGTATCGGTTCAGCCCGCCTGGTTCTGCTGCTCGAAGGCATGCAGGGTCTGCTCGCGGATCAGGGCCAGACACTCGCGCTTGAGCGCCATGAACTCGGGCGCGGTCAGCAGCTCCTGGGTGCGCGGACGCGCCAGCCGCACGGGGATATCGGCGATGATTCGTCCCGGACTTGCGCTCATGACCACGATGCGGTCGGAGAGGAACACCGCCTCGTCGATGTCGTGGGTGACGAACAGCACCGTGTTCTTGAACTCGCTCCAGATCTCGAGCAGGTTCTCCTGCATCATGCTGCGGGTCTGGGCGTCCAGGGCGCCGAAGGGCTCGTCCATCAGCAGTACGCTGGGGTAGTTGGCCAGCGCCCGGGCGATGCCCACGCGCTGCTGCATGCCGCCGGAGAGCGTGGTGGGATAGGCGTTGGCGTAGCGCGACAACCCCACCAGCGAAAGGAAGGTGCTGGCCACGCTGTCGGCCTCCCGCGAGCCCACGCCCGCCATCAGCGGGCCGAAGGCGACGTTCTGCTTCACCGTCTTCCACGGGAACAGCGAGTGCTGCTGGAACACCATGCCGCGGTCGGGGCCGGGCTTGTTCACCGCCAGGCCATCGAGCAGCACCTCGCCCCGGGTCGGCTCGACGAAGCCGGCCACGCTGTTCATCAGGGTCGACTTGCCGCAGCCGGAGGGGCCCAGCAGCGAGACGAACTCACCCGGCTGGATCTCGAGGCTGGCGTCTTCCACCGCGCGGTGGGGGCCGCTGGCGGTGGCGAAGACGATGTCGAGGCCACGCACGCTGATCCGGCCCTTCCCCCCTGCCGTACGTGGGCGATAGCTGTGGGGATGATCGACGACGGGCGCGCGGTTGAGTCGGGTCGTGGTCGTCATGACTTGGCCCCCTCGATCTGCCAGCGCAGCAGCGGCGCGCAGGCCTTGCGAACCAGCAGAGTGCACAGCGAGCCCAGCCCACCGATAACCAGCATGCCGATGATGATCTTGGGGTACTCGACCAGGGTGTAGGCCGACCAGGTGAAGTAGCCGATGCCGTACTGGCCGCTGATGATCTCGCCGGCCAGCAGCGAGAACCACGCCACGCCCATACCGATGGCGAGCCCCGCGACGATGCTCGGCAGCGCGCCGGGCAGCACCACGTGCCAAAGGATGGCGGTGTTGTTCGCGCCCAGGCTGCGCGCCGCACGAACCAACACCTTGGGGGTCTGCTCGACGCCGTGCACGGTGTTGATCACGATGGGGAACAGCGCCCCGAGGAAGGTGATGAAGACGATGCTCGACTGTTCGCTGGGCATCATCAGGATCGCCAGCGGGATCCAGGCCACCGCCGGGATCGGCCGCAGGATCTCGATGTAGGGCAGGATCACGTCCTCGGCGAAGCGCGAGCGCCCCATCATCACCCCCAGTACCACCCCGATCACCACAGCCAGGCCATAGGCGATGGCGATGCGTTGCATGCTGTGCAGGATATGCAGGTAGAACTGCTGGCTCGAGGCCTGGGCCAGGAACTCCGCCCCCACCACCAGCGGCCCGGGCACGTTGTCGAAGCGCACGAAGAATTCGAAGCCATAGGTCGAGGCGAGATGCCAGCCCAGCGCCGCCGCCAGCAGGGCGCCGGTACGTACCAGGTAGCGGTCCGAGTTCCCGGGCAGCAGGCGCCGAGGTGCACCGTGGCTCACCCGGGAGGGAACGGCTACGGCAGCGCTGCTCTTGACCTTTGGTCGCTCGACGGCTTCGAGTGGGCCGGACAGGACGGCCTCGGACAGCGGAGGGCGAGGACTAGGGTTCAAGCTCATGAGGTCACCTCTCGTCACGGAAGCGCTGTCTGTGCAACGCTGTGGGTAGTGAAACCGGCGCTTGTTGTGTCGTTGTTGCCGGCAGTCTTGTTATGGGAAGCGCTGTCGAAATCGAAGCTTGTACTATCAGGTCATGTCATTTACCCAGTAAGTTGCATCAGCCGTGCCAACCTTCCTCGGTCTTTTTTCAAGACTTTAATCCAGAAGGATATTTTTTATTTCCCAATATACCGGGAATGAATTCTTTCGTATTAATCGGCGCTCCCGCATGGTGCATATCGTCATTGAACGGCATCACACTGAAGCACTTTCATGCTCATAAATCCGGAGCATCTATAACAAGTAGTACAAGTCATTAGCAGGCGAAGGCGAGCAAGGAGCGGGAAAGCAAAACAAGAAATAAATAAAAAGAGGCGCGATAAATACCGCGCCCCTCGATATTGCAAGCCAGATGAATGCGAAGACTTGTCTCACTTCATGGCAAGCGCTTCTTCTTCGGAAGCGGCCAAGGCAATTAGCTTGCCACCGTTGTCGGCAATGAACGCTTCGGAGTCGGCGCGCTTCATGAAGGCCGCCACTTCGCCATCGGGAGTTTCGGTAAGAAATGCCGCCTTGCCGAACATCTTGATGCCGCTCAACTGGTCATAGACGTAGGTGGCGTATATCTCCCGGCCTTCAGCACTGGCGTCTCGAAAGGCCGCTATCATCTCGGCCACACTGTCGTACCCGACGATACCATTGTCGGCAAACCACACCTGGGCCGGCTCGAGCTCGGGGTTTGAGGCGATGGGGACGACCATCCGCTCCAGGTCGGCGGCATAATCCAGCCCGGAGGCGGCATAGGCACGGTTAAGGTAGCTGTCGTCGATCCAGGCCTCGAAATCGAGATCGGGTATGTTGCGTTCGTCCTGCAGCAGAGCATGGTCGTACTTCAAAGCTTCGACCCACTCGGGCTTGATGGTGGCGTCCAGGGTGCTGATGCCCCCTTCTCCCAAATAAAGATAGAGCACCTCCTTGGCCACCCCGGTCCACTCGCTCAGTTGGGTGGCAGCACGCATCGGGTCTTCCTCGATCCACTGCTGCGCCTCCAGCGTGGCCTGCAGCACAGCGTCGACTACCTCGGGATAGCGGTCGGCGAAGTCCTTGCGCACCACGATGCCATGGAAGGTCGGCACGCCCGCCTCGCTGCCGTCGAAGATCTTGCGCCCGGTACCACGGAACTCCATCACCTCCGACCATGGGCCGAAGTCGGCATGGGCATCGATGCGGTTACCGGCGATGTTGGCGACACCGACGGGCGGGCTCTGGTCGACGATGTCTATCTTGCCGTCCAGCTCCGCATCGCGCAGCGCCTTGAGGGTCATGCCCCAGGCGGCGCTGCCCACCGGGGTGGAGATGCGTTTGCCGGCCAGTTCTGCCAGGGAGTAAACGTCGGAAGCCACCGGCACTACGATGCCGTTGCCGGTCCCCTGCCGGTTGTAGCCGGTCACGGCGATGAGACGGGTCTCGTTACGGCCGGTGGCCTGAAAACTGGCACCGTTAACGATCAGCGGGAAATCGCCCATCACACCGAACTCCAGGTTGCCCGCCATCATCTGGTTGGTGATGGGCGGTCCCGAGTCGTAGTCGCGAAAGACGATCTCGTATTCGGCGTCTGCATAGTCGCCTTCCGTCGGTAGATACTTCTCGATGAGGCCAAGCTTTTCCAACACGATACCGCCCGCCACGGTATTGGTGACCATGCTCTGGTGGCCTATGCCGATGGAGATTCGCTCCGCCAGGGCGTGGCCACTCACAAGAAGCAGTGAGCCCAATAAACAAAGGACTATAGATCGGTTCCGGTTCTTCATGTCCAGTCACCTCGGTCAGGGTGGGTTGTACTTGTACTATCCGGTCATTACCTTCACCCATTGATTTGCAGAGCGCGTGCCATCCTGCACGGCTTTCCGTCCATCTGCATGATTCGAATAAGGGAAAGGGCAGCCCGAATTGGATAAACCACTCGACCGCCAGCCGCCTCATTGCGCACGCATAGTGCGTAACAAGGGGCTTTCGGCATCATCATGGCGCAGCCAATTCAGCCTTGAGCAAGACAACTAGAACAAATGAGTTCAAGGCTAAGATTCAGTCTTCGCCCATCAATTGCTGGACGAGAAAGGTGAATGCCAGCGCCTGCATGTGGGCGCGCTGGCGGTTATCCGCCGCGCCGCCGTGGCCGCCTTCGATATTCTCGTAATAGAGCACTTGGTGCCCCTGCTCGTGCATGCGCGCCATCATCTTGCGTGCATGGCCCGGGTGAACGCGGTCGTCGCGGGTGCTGGTCATCAGCAGCATGGGCGGGTAGTCGGCCACAGGGTCGAGGTTGTGATAGGGCGAAACGTCGCGCAGGAACTCCCAGTCGGCGCCGTCGGGGTCGCCGTACTCGGCCATCCATGAGGCCCCGGCCAGCAGCAGGTGATAGCGGCGCATGTCGAGCAGCGGCACCTGGCACACTACCGCGCCCAATAAGTGTGGGTAGCGGGTGAGCATGTTGCCCACCAGCAGGCCGCCGTTGGAGCCGCCCTGGATGCCCAGCCGCTTCGGCGAGGTGACGCCGCGCTCGATCAGATCTTCGGCCACCGCGGCAAAGTCCTCGAAGGCCTTGTGGCGCTTGTCACGCAGCGCCGCCTGGTGCCAGCGCGGGCCGTACTCGCCGCCGCCGCGGACGTTGGCCACCACGTAGACGCCACCCTGGGCGAGCCAGGCGCGCCCCACGCCGGGGCTGTAGCCGGGAAGCATCGACACCTCGAAGCCGCCGTAGCCGTAGAGCAGAGTCGGATGCTCGCCGCTCGGCTCGAGGTCGCGCCGCGCCACCTGGAAGTAGGGAACCGACGTGCCGTCCCGGCTGGTGGCGAAGTGCTGGGTCACCTCGAGGCCCTTGGCATCGAACAGCGCCGGGGCCTGCTTGAGGGATTCCAGCGCCTCACCGACCCGGCCGTGCAGTAGCGTGGTGGGCGTCAGGTAGTCGCTGACGATCACGAAGATCTCGTCGCTCTCCTCGTCGTCCACCGCGCTCACGCTGACGCTGCCGAGCGTCGGCACGCCCGTCAGCGGCTCGGGCTGCCACCGGCCCTCGCTCGGCGTGATCACGTAGAGCCGGTGCTTGACGTCGTCGAGCACGTTGAGGATCAGGTGGCGGCGGGTCCAGGTGGCATCGGAGAGCGAGGTGCGTTCAGTGGGGGTGAACAGCACGCGCAGGTCGCGCTTGCCGGCCATGAAGGTGTCGAAGTCGGCAATCAACAGGGCTCCGGCGGGATGCGTAGTGCCATCCACCTCCCAGGGTTCCCGAAGCTCGACCATCAGCCATTCGCGGTGGACCTGCTTGTGGGCCGAGTTGGGCACCTCGATACGGCGCAGGCTGCCGTCGGCCTCGCGCAGGTAGAGCTCGTTGTCGTAGAAGGCGCGGGCGCGGCTGACGAAGTCGCGTTCGAAGCCCGGCGTGGAATCGTGGCCGGCACCCACGGCCATGTCGTCGGGATCGCCCTCGAATACCGTCTCGGCCTCGACCACTGGCGTACCGCGCCGCCACTGCTTGACGATGCGCGGGTAGCCGGAGCTGGTCATCGAGCCGTCGCCGAAGTCGGTCTGGACGTAGACCGTGTCGCGGTCGATCCAGCCCAAGCTGCCCTTGGCCTCTGGACGGAAGAAGCCCGCTTCGACCCAGCGCTTCTGCACCAGGTCGAACTCGCGGGTGACGTCGGCATCGGCACCGCCACGCGAGAGCGACACCAAGCAGTGGCGCCAGGGCTCGCTGGGCGATTCAGGGCGCAGGCAGTGGGCGCCGTGCCACACCCAGTTCT
Source organism: Halomonas sp. A29 (assembly GCF_046723295.1). Taxonomy (NCBI): domain Bacteria; kingdom Pseudomonadati; phylum Pseudomonadota; class Gammaproteobacteria; order Oceanospirillales; family Halomonadaceae; genus Halomonas; species Halomonas sp. A29. The sequence goes on along the minus strand of NZ_JAXQPR010000016.1, from coordinate 31,740 downwards.
CACCCTCCTCAGCGTTGAGCGCGTCGAGGTCGATCAGCACCTCCCACTCGGGCCTCACCTTGCGGTACTCCTCGAGCGTAGTGCGCCGCCACAGCCCGCGGGGGTGGTCGCGGTCCTGCCAGAAGTTGTAGAAGTGCTCGCCGCGCTTGACCACGAAGGGTATGCGGTCGTCGGCCTCGAGGATCGCCTGGAGATCATCGCACAGCTCAGCAAAGCCGGGGGAATCGGCCAGCCGCGCCTGGCTCTCGGCGTTGCGCTCTACCACCCAAGCCAGGGCGCGCTCGCCCTCGACCTCTTCCAGCCAGAGATGGGGGTCATGCTCGTCGTGTGGGGCAGCCATGCGGATCTCCTGGTGGGCGTGGTTTTGCCCACCAAGCTAGCCTGCCCCGGCCGCGGGCTCAATGGCATCGAGCGCAGGAGAGGAGTCAGCGCTCGAAGATGACCGTGCGGCTGGCATGCAGGAAGACGCGCCGCTCCACATGTAGCGCCACTGCACGAGCGAGGGTGAGACACTCGATGTCGCGGCCCTTGGCGATCAAGTCCTCGGGGTAATCGGTATGACCCACCGGCTCCACGCCCTGGGTGATGATCGGCCCCTCGTCCAGGTCGTCGTTGATGTAGTGGGCCGTGGCGCCGACCAGCTTGACGCCTTTCTCGTAGGCCTGGTGGTAGGGGCGCGCGCCCTTGAAGCCGGGCAGCAGCGAGTGGTGGATGTTGATCGCGCGGCCGGAGAGCCTGGTGCACATCTCGCTCGAGAGCACCTGCATGTAGCGCGCCAGGATAACCAGCTCCGCCCCGCTTGCGTCGATTACTTCCCGCACCTGGGCTTCCTGCTCGGCCTTGGTCTGCGGCGTGATCGGGAAGTGGTGATAGGGAATGCCGTGCCACTCCGCCAGCGACGCCAGATCGGGGTGATTGGAGACGATGGCGCGAATCTCGATCGGTAGCTGGCCGGTGCGGTAGCGGTAGAGCAGGTCGTTGAGGCAATGATCGGCCTTGGAGACCATGATCACCACCGGCATGCGCCGCCCCGGCGGCGTCAGCTCGAAGCTCATCTCGAACTCGGCGGCGCGCTCGACGAAGCCGGACTGGAAAACCTCGGCATCGAAGTCCTCATCCAGGGGGCGGAACTCGGTGCGAATGAAGAAGCGGCCGCTCGGGTCATCGTCGAAGGAGTTCTGCTCGGTGATGTAGCAGCTCTGCTCCTTGAGGAAACGCGTCACCACGTCCACGGTGCCGAGCCGGCTGGGGCTCTGTGCCGTCAGAATCCAACTTCCTTCTTTGCGGCCCATCACGCTATCTCCCTTGTTGTAATTCGCCTCAAAGCCAAGCGGATTTTTCATCTGGCAACCAGCATGCAGGCGTTGACTCGATGTGAATAACTCAGCCGATTCGTCAGGCAAAGACAAAATATTTACGAACGGTTTCCACAACCTCCCAAGTGCCTCTAAAACCAGGCTCGACGATAAAGATATCACCAGCTCTCAGGTGAATGGGCTCTCCATCCTCCGGTGTCAAAATACAATATCCTTCGCGAAAATCGCAGTATTCCCACTTCTTGTAGTCTACTGCCCACTTGCCTGGTGTGCAGATCCAGGTGCCCATCGTCTTGGTCCCGTCTTCTGATGCGTAAGCATTTAGATTGACGGTATGGGGGTCACCAGACAGCTTTTCCCAGGAACTGGCATTCAGCAGCACTTCTGGCTGAGCGTCACGCAGTACCTTGATCTTGTTGGACATTATGCTTCCTGTCGAAAGGCTTTATTAACCGATTGAATAACCCGAGAGCGACATCGTTGCCGCTCTCCTGCCGGGAAAGTCATGAGCAGAAGAGCGGCCTTGCTCAGCGCACTACGCCAATGCCGTATTCCGCACCGGCATCCAGCAGCCAACGATAGAGATAATCGGCAAAGCTGCGGCGTATCACCAGTTCCCAGCGCTCCTCGGAGGGGCGGCGGATGATGGCGGTGGCCTTGGCGAAGACTGTGGTCACGCCCTTGCCCACCGGGAAGTGGCTGGGGTGGACGTCGTAGATCGCCGATTTCATCAGCAGCTCACGGGCCGCCTCGCCGGAAAGCTCCAGCAGGGTCTGGCCGCCGCTGACGTCGCTGATGGCATAGTGGGCGTCCGCCAGGCGCTCGCGCAGTCGGGTTTCCAGCTCGAACTCCTCGCCGCCGGGCACGATCACCAGCCACTCGTCCGGCGAGAGCCACTGGATCGAACGTTCGCCGCTGGCGTCCTGGACCAGCCCTTGGGGCTGGCCGGGCAGGCCCAGACCCAGCACCTCACGCACCGCCTCGTCGAGGACGATGGCGCCGCCACGCAGGACCAGGTGGCCCAGCAGGGCGCGCTCGCGCAGGATGACACGGCTCTGGGGGCCGGCCGCCGGAACACCGCTGCGGAGGTAGCTGTAAGCCAGCGGCGACTCCACCGGGATGGCGCTATCGGTACGGGTATCGAAGGTAGCCGCGTTAGACATTCTGGCGCTCTCCCTTGGGGTCGTAGAAGATCGGGCTGACGATTTCGGCCTCATGGGTCTGGCCATCAGCCATGGGCAGGTAGACGGTCTCACCCAGCTTGCTGTGGCCACCCTTGACCACCGCCAGGGCGAAGCCGGAATCCAGGGTCGGGCTGTAGTAGCTGGAGGTCACGTGCCCGGCCATCGGCATGGGGATGGCGTGCTTGGGATCGAAGACGATCTGCGCGCCCTCCTCCAGCACCACCTTGGGGTCCTTGGGCTTGAGACCCACCAGCTGCTTGCGGTTCTCGCGCTTGGTGTCGGAACGGGTCAGGGCCCGCTTGCCGATCCACGAGAAGGGCTTGTCGTAGCCCACGCACCACTGCATGCCCAGGTCTTCCGGGGTCACCGAGCCATCGGTGTCCTGGCCGACGATGATGAAGCCCTTCTCGGCACGCAGGACGTGCATGGTCTCGGTGCCGTAGGGGGTCAGGCCGTACTTCTCGCCGTGCTTGAAGAGGGTCTGCCACACGTGCATGGCGTAGTTGGCCTGGACGTTGATCTCGTAGGTCAACTCGCCGGTGAAGGAGATGCGATAGACCCGCGCCGGCACGCCCGCCACCTTGCCGGCACGCCAGTCCATGAACTTGAAGCCGTCCTTGTCGAGATCGATATCGGTGATCTCGGCCAGCAGCTTGCGCGCCTCGGGGCCGGTGATGGTCATGGTGGCCCAGTGATCGGTCACCGAGCTGAAGTAGACGTCCAACTCCGGCCACTCGGTCTGGTGCCACAGCTCCAGCCACTCGAGGATCGCCGCAGCGCCGCCGGTGGTGGTGGTCATCAGGAAGTGGTTTTCGGCCAGGCAGCTGGTCACGCCGTCGTCGGTGACCATGCCGTCGTCCTTGCACATCAAGCCGTAGCGGCACTTGCCGACCCCCAGCTTCTCCCACTTGTTGGTGTAGATCCGCGCCAGAAACTCGCGGGCATCGGGGCCCTGGATATCGATCTTGCCGAGGGTCGAGGCGTCGAGGATGCCGATCTTCTCGCGCACCGCGCGGCACTCCCGGGCCACCGCCTCGTGCATGGTCTCGACCTTGCCGTTGACGCGCTGCGGGTAGTACCAGGGACGCTTCCACTGGCCCACGTCCTCGAACTCGGCGCCGTTTTCCACATGCCACTGATGCAGAGGGGTGTAGCGCTCGGGGTCGAAGAGATCGCGGCAGTGACGGCCGACAATGGCACCGAAGGTCACCGGGGTGTAGTTGGGGCGGAACACCGTGGTGCCCACCTCGGGGATGGAGCGCCCCAGGCAGCGAGCGGCAATGGCCATGCCGTTGATGTTGCCCAGCTTGCCCTGGTCGGTGCCGAAGCCCATGGCGGTGTAGCGCTTGACGTGCTCGATGGACTCGAAGCCCTCGCGGGTGGCCAGCTCGATGCCCGCCGCGGTGACGTCGTTCTGCAGGTCGACGAACTGCTTGGGCGCGCGCAGGGTCGGCTTCTCATGGGGCACCTGGAAGAGCGGTGCCGCCTGGCCCTGCTTGAGGAGCTTGGTCTGGGGCAAGTTGATCACCGGGGCGGCATGGCCGGTGGCGGCGGCGGCCTTGATACCGGCCTCCACGCCCTCGGCAAGCACCTCGCCCAGCGCATAGGTGCCATTGGCACCCCCGCAGGCCTGCACGCCCTTCACCAGGTTCGGTACGAAGCCGAGGAGGTCGTCGCGCCAGGTGGGCCGGGCGCCGGTATGAGAGGCCAGGTGAATCACCGGGCTGTAGCCGCCGGAGCTGGCGATGGTGTCGCAGGCCAGCGTCTCGACTTGGCCGGTAACCTTGAAGGCGTCGATGTCGATGATGGCGACCCGCGCCGCGCTGACGCGGCTCCCGCCCTTGGCCTCGATCACGGCGCTGCCGGTGATGATGCGAATGCCACGGGCACGGGCCTCTTCGACCAGATCGCCGTCAGGCGCCTGACGGGAATCGACGATGGCCACCACCTCGCGCCCCGCCTCCTTCCAGTCGAGGGCGGCGCGGTAGCCGTAGTCGTTGCTGGTGGAGAGTACCAGCTTGTTGCCCGGCACCACACCGTAACGGCGAATGTAGGTGGACACCGCACCGGCCAGCAGGTTGCCCGGCACGTCGTTGCCGGCATAGACCAGCGGACGCTCGTGAGCGCCGGTAGCCAGGATCACCTGGCCGGCACGCACGCGGTGCATGCGCGATCGGACGGGACGATGCCCGTTCACCAGCGGGGCGGTCTCGCCGAGATGCTCGGTGCGCCGCTCGTGCAGGGTGACGAAGTTATGGTCGTGATAACCGTTGGCCGTGGTGCGCGCCAGCAGGGTGACGTTCTCGCAGCCGACCAGTTCCTCGAGCACCTGTGCCACCCACTGCTCCGCCGGCTTGCCGTCCAGGGTCTCGCGGCTATCCAGCAGCGAGCCGCCCATCTCCTCCTGCTCGTCGGCGACGATCACACGGGCTCCGCTGCGCGCGGCGGCGAGGGCCGCGGCCAGGCCGGCGGCCCCGCCGCCCACCACCAGCACGTCGCAGTGCTGGTGCAGGTGGTCATAGGTGTCCGGGTCGGCTTCCATGGGGCTGCGCCCCAGTCCGGCGCTCTTGCGGATGTACTTCTCGTAGGTCATCCACATGGAGGCCGGTGCCATGAAGGTCTTGTAGTAGAAGCCCGGGGGCATGAACTTGCCGCCCAGCTTGCCGACCAGGCCCATCATGTCGCGCTGCACGTTGGGCCAGCCGTTGGTGCTGCGGGCGGCCAGGCCGGCGAACAGCGCCTGCTGGGTGGCGCGCACGTTGGGCACCTGGGCCGCCTCGGTGCTGCCCAGCTGGACGACGGCATTGGGCTCCTCGGCGCCGGCGGCGACGATGCCCCGGGGCCGCGAGTACTTGAAGCTGCGGTTGACGATGTCCACGCCGTTGGCCAGCAGCGCCGAGGCCAGGGTGTCACCCGGGTGCCCCTGGTAGCTCTGGCCATTGAAGGTGAAGCTCAGGGTGCGGGAGCGATCGATCCGACCGCCCTTGGCCAGGCGGTGCACTTGTTTCTTGGACTGGCTCATGCGCGCACTCCTTCTTGGCTGGCCGCGGCGGCCTCGCGGGGCTGGCCGCGCTCATCGGCGGTGATCGACGGCTGCTCGCCTATCTTGTAGGTCTCGAGGATCTCGTAGGTCACGGTGTGGCGGGTGACGTTGAAGAACTTGCGACACCCCACCGCATGCACCCACAGCTCGTGGTGCACGCCACGGGGGTTGTCACGGAAGAAGAGGTAGTCGCCCCACTCCTCGTCGCTGCACTCCTCGGGGTTCTTGGGTCGCTCGATGTGCGCCTGGCCCTTGGGGTGGAACTCCTCTTCCTCGCGGTGTTCGCCGCAGTAGGGGCAGTAGATATAGAACATGGCGAATTCTCCTCAGTGGGCCACGCCGGCGGCGCCGTGCTCGTCGATCAGGGCCCCGCTATGGAAGCGGAACATGGAGAAGGGCTCGGCGATGGGATGCATCTCGCCCTTGGCCAGGCTGGCGGCGAACACGTGGCCCGAGCCCGGGGTGGCCTTGAAGCCACCGGTGCCCCAGCCACAGTTGAAGAACAGTCCTTTCACCGGGGTCTTGGAGAGGATCGGACAGGCATCCGGGCAGGTGTCGACGATGCCGCCCCATTGGCGGTTCATGCGCACCCGGGAGAAGATCGGGAACATCTCGACGATGGCCTGCAGGGTGTGCTCCACGGTGGGGTAGCTGCCGCGCTGACCATAGCCGTTGTAGCCGTCGATACCGGCGCCGATGACCAGGTCGCCCTTGTCCGATTGGCTGATATAGCCATGCACGTGGTTGGACATCACCACGGTGTCGAGGATCGGCTTGAGGGGCTCGGAGACCAGGGCCTGCAGCGGGTGCGATTCCAGCGGCAGCTTGAAGCCGGCCAGCTTGGCCAGCACCCCGGAGTTACCGGCAGCCACACAGCCGACGGTCTTGGCTTCGATGTCGCCGCGGTTGGTGTGCACGCCGAAGACGCGGCCGTCGCGGATCTTGAAGCCGGTCACCTCGGTCTGCTGGAGGATATCCACGCCGTGTGCATCGGCACCGCGGGCATAGCCCCAGGCCACGGCGTCGTGGCGGGCCACACCGGCGCGCGGCTGCCAGGAGGCACCGAGCACCGGGTAGCGGGCGTTCTTCGAGCAGTCCATGATCGGCACCAGCTCCTGCACGCCCTTGGCGTCCAGCACCTCGCCGTCGATACCGTTCAGGCGGTTGGCATTGACCCGGCGCTGGATGTCGCGCATGTCCTGCAGGGTGTGGCCCAGGTTGAGCACCCCCCGCTGGGAGAACATCACGTTGTAGTTCAGGTCCTGGGAGAGCCCCTCCCACAGTTTCATGGAGTGCTCGTAGAGGGCCGCCGCCTCGTCCCATAGGTAGTTGGAACGCACGATGGTGGTATTACGCGCGGTATTGCCGCCGCCCAGCCAGCCCTTCTCGATCACCGCCACGTTCTTGACGCCGAACTCCTTGGCCAGGTAGTAGGCGGTGGCCAGGCCGTGGCCGCCGCCGCCGACGATGATCACGTCGTACTGCTTCTTGGGAGTGGGGTTGCGCCACTGGCGTTCCCAGTTCTCGTGGTGGCTGAGGGCGTGCTTGGCCAGCCCGAAACCTGAATAGCGTTGCATGTTCTCTCTCCTCGACCGGCCCCGCCGTGCAGGGCCGGATCAAACGGGTTCAGGCGGTAGCGGCTTCGTGCGTCGCTGCCGGCGCGGCACCGTAGACCGGATGCCGCTGGCAGAGCTCGGCGACCTTCTCGCGCACCTCGGCTTCCACGGCATCGGTGTTGCCCTGCTCGGCCAGCACGTCGAGGATGTCGCAGATCCAGCCGGCCAGCGCCTCACAGTCGGCCACGTCAAAGCCACGCGAGGTTACCGCCGGGGTGCCGATACGCAGGCCGGAGGTGACGAAGGGGCTCTGCGGGTCGTTGGGCACGGCGTTCTTGTTGACGGTGATGTGCGAGCGACCCAGCGCCGCGTCGGCATCCTTGCCGGTCACGCCCTGACGAATCAGCGAGACCAGGAACAGATGGTCGTCGGTACCGCCGGAGACCACGTCGAAGCCACGCGCCACGAAGACGCCAGCCATCGCCTGGGCGTTGTCGATCACCCGCTGCTGATACTGGACGAAGGACTGGCTCATGGCCTCCTTGAAGGCCACCGCCTTGGCCGCGATCACATGCATCAGCGGGCCACCCTGCTGGCCGGGGAAGACCGCGCCGTTGAGCTTCTTGTAGAGATCCTGATCGCCATGGGCGGAGAGGATCAGGCCACCACGCGGGCCGCGCAGCGTCTTGTGGGTGGTGGTAGTCACCACGTGGGCATGCGGCAGCGGACTCGGGTAGAGGCCGGCAGCGACCAGGCCTGCTACGTGGGCCATGTCGACCATCAGCCAGGCGCCGACCTCGTCGGCAATGTTGCGGAAGCGCCGCCAGTCCACCACGCGGGAGTAGGCGGAGAAGCCGGCGATAATCAGCTTCGGCTGGTGCTCGCGGGCCAGGCGCTCGACCTCTTCGTAGTCGATCTCGCCGGTCTCGGGATTCAGGCCGTACTGCACGGCGTTGTAGTGCTTGCCGGAGAAGTTGGGTGCGGCGCCGTGGGTCAGGTGTCCGCCGTGGGCCAGGCTCATGCCGAGCACGGTGTCGCCCGGCTTGACCAGCGCCATGAAGGCGGCAGCGTTGGCCTGGGCACCGGAGTGGGGCTGGACGTTGGCGTAGTCGGCACCGAACAGGTCGCAGGCGCGCTCGATGGCGAGCTTCTCGACCACGTCGACGTGCTCGCAGCCGCCATAGTAGCGCTTGCCCGGGTAGCCTTCGGCGTACTTGTTGGTCAGCTGGGTGCCCTGGGCCTCCATGACCGCGCGGCTGGCATAGTTCTCGGAGGCGATCAGCTCGACGTGCGCCTCCTGGCGCGCCACCTCTTCGGCGATGGCGGCGGCGATCTGGGAATCGAAGGATGCGAGACCGGCTTGGTTCATGACTGGCTCCTGTTGTTCTGGCTGTTGAATCTATTGGCTACCCGCAGGGGGCGCGGAGAGTTTCGGCTCATGCTCCGATTAAAGGCCCACAAGAGAGAGAAAGATTGAATAAATGCGACAGCTTTGCTGAACGACAGGCACCGCCGGGGTTGGCCTACCACTTTAGGCGAACGCCACCCTGCAGGTGACACTCATACGCCTAGAGCACGCGTGAGGCGGGAGATAGCGATGCAGCGGTCAGGCCACCGGACGGGATTCGATATGCAGGAAGAAAGGATCGACCCGGTCGCTGCCAGGCTCCTCGGCACGCTTGCGCATCTCCGACGGGGGCATGCCGAAGGCCGTACGAAAATGACGCGAGAAATGGGCCGTATCGGCGAAGCCGCAGCGCTCGCCTATCTCGGTGACACTCTTGCCGGTGTAGTGCAGCAGCCACAGCCCATAGCGCAGCCGCAGATCGCGCGCGAACTTCTGCGGCCCGACGCCCAGGGTTTCGCGGAACCGCCGCTCCAGGTTACGCCGCGAGGTGCCGACCCGCTCCGCCAGCGTCTCCATGGAAATCGGCTCGCCGAGATGCTGCTCCAGCACGGCGATGGAACGGCGCACCAGGCGATCCTCGATCTTGCCGAACACCACCGGCTGCGGCTGGGGGTGGGCGCCGATACGGGCCTCATCGAGCAGCATGATGCGCAGGCTCTTCATCGCCCAGGCCTTGCCCAGGTGCCGCTCGACCAGATAGGCGGCCAGGTCCGCACCCGCCGAACCGCCCGCGCAGGTCAGGCGGTCGCCATCATCGACGAATAGCCGGTCGGCCACCGGCTCAATGGTGGGAAAGCGCTGGATCATGTCGCGATGGTGGTACCAGCTGACGCAGCAGCGCCGCCCGTTCATCAGGCCGGCCTGGATCAGGGCGAAGACCCCGGTGCACAGCCCGACCAGCGGCACCTGGGCGCTTGCCGCCCGGCGCAGGTAGGCCAGCGCCGTGGTATCGGCCCGGTCGGCATCGTCCAGCACGCCTCCGATCACCACGATGTAGTCGAACTCCTGCGGGTCCTGGAAAGGTTGGCATGGCGTGATGGAGGCCCCACAGCTGGAGGCCGCCGGCTCGCCCGTACTGGTCATGAAGGTCCAGTGGCAGCGCAGCTGGCGGCTGCGATCCCCCTCGTCGGCCGCCAGGCGCAGGCAATCGACGAAGGCGGCGAAAGGCAGCAGGGTGAAGCGATGCAGCAGGACGAAGCCGACCGAGAGCGGCTCTTGCTGGGCGACCGGGTTCATGGGGAACGACCTTTGGGCAGGGCTCGATACTCTACCTCGACATTGCCCTTGACGCCCGTGCTGGTCAAGCCAGCAAAACGAACCGACGGGGCCAGTCGCCGTCAGCCCCCGGTCATGTTCATGAAGCGAACGACTTGGACGTCGCCGTCGGTAGTGAAGTGGTGCCGCTCTGGCTTCTTCTGCATGGCGGCGACGATGGCGGCCTTGAGCCGTTCGAGGTCGCCGGGGTGGCGGCGCATCACGGCGCGCAGGTCGACGGAGTGCTCGTTGCCCAGGCACAGCAGCAGGCGGCCCTCGGCAGTGACCCGTACGCGGTTGCAGGCGGCACAGAAGTTGTGGCTGTGGGGCGAGATGAAGCCGATGCGCGAGTCGCTGTCGGCCATGCGGTAGTAACGCGAAGGGCCCAGGGTGTTCTCGGTGGTGGGCAGCAGCGTGTGGCGCGCTTCGATGGCGGCGCGCACGTCATCGCTCGAGCAGAAGGTCTCGGCGCGGTCGTGGCTCATGTTCTGGCCCAGCGGCATCTCTTCGATGAAGCTGATGTCCACCTGCTCCTGGCGGGCGAACTCGACCAGATCGAGCACCTCGTCGTCGTTGCGCCCCTTGAGGATCACCGCGTTGAGCTTGATGCGCTCGAACCCGGCTTCGCGAGCAGCGCGGATGCCATCGATCACCCTGGCCAGGTCGCCGGTGCGGGTCAGGGCGTGGAAGCGCTCGGGATCGAGCGAGTCGAGGCTGACGTTGAGCCGCTTGAGCCCGCCCCGATACAGGGCACGGGCGTGCTTGACCAGGCCGGCGCCGTTGGTGGTCATGCCGAAGTCACGCAGGCCCGGCAGCGCACCGAGTTCGGCCACCAGCGACTCGATGCCGCGGCGCACCAGCGGCTCGCCGCCGGTCAGGCGGATCTTCTCCACGCCGAGCTCGACGAAGGCCCGCGACAGCGTGGCGATCTCTTCCAGGGTCAGCAGCCTGGCCCGGGGCAGGAAGGTCATCTCCTCGGCCATGCAGTAGACGCAGCGGAAGTCGCAGCGGTCGGTGACGGAGAGGCGCACGTAGCGCACGCTGCGGCCGAAGCCGTCGATAAGGCTCATGCGTTCTCCTTGGCTCTTGCTTCGACATGGGCCGTAGCGTCCATAGGCAGCCGGGCGATCAGTTCGCCGACCTGCTCGGCCACTTCATGGACGATCTCCTCGTCGTAGCTCTGGCCACGACGCTTGCGAAAGCCCTGCTCGTAGAGCTTGACGTGTTCGGTGGCGCTCACCCCGGCGCGGGCCAGGCAGTGGGTCACGCAGTGCATCTGGCAGCCGTCGATGGCGACGATGGGCCGGCCGGAGCGCGCGGTACGTACCAGGCCGGGCACGCCGCCGCCCACGCCGGAAATACACGACATCTCCGCTACACCGGTATGGTCGAGCCGCACGGCGACGTCATTGGCCAGCTGCGCCACGTCGGAGCAGCCGGAACAGGAGTAGACCAGGGTGCGAGGTTTGTTGGCGGTTCGGGACATGGAGCCTCCCCTCCTTGCAGCACGTCGCCCTGGTGCTGGCGGCGTCAGTCGTCCGCCAGCATGGCGTCGCGCAGCTTCTGTTCGTCGAGCACCGTCAGGCGCTGGCGGTCGATGCCGATCACGCCGCCGTCGCGAAGCTTGGCCAGCAGCCGCGACAGTGTCTCCGGCGTCATGGCCAGTTGGGCGGCGAGCCAGCGCTTGGGGATCGACAGGCGCACCACCCGCGGGCTCTTGCTACGCCCCGCCGGCAGCTGGCGCAGGATGTAGCTGACCAGCCGCGACATGGCATCGGCCTGGGTCAGCAGCGCCAGGTCCTCAAGGCGCTCGGTGAGCTCCAGTGCCAGGCGGCTCATGAACTCGGCACGGCAGGCCGGCTGGCGATCCATGATCTCGCGGCAGCGCTGGGCGGGAATCGCCAGCACATGGGTGCGGCGCAGCGCCTCGGCGGAATAGAGGTAGACGCCGGCGCTGGAGACCATGCTCAGCTCACCCAGGGTGCCGCCACGCTCGACGCAGCGAATGGTGGCCAGGCGACCGTCGCCGGCGCTGCGCGCCAGGCGTACCGCACCGTTGATGACGATGTAGAGCCAGTGGGCCGGGGCATCCTGGCGAAACAGCCATTCGCGAGTCTTGAGCGTCTTGAGCTCGGTATCCTCGAGCAGCTCGGTGACCTCGTCGTCGTCCAGTTCGCCCAGCCAGGGCACGCCATGGACCAGCTCGCGCAGCTGCTTTGGCTTGAACAGCAGGTCAGTCGACGAACTGTCCGGCGGGTAAATAGGCGTATTCATGACCTTCCTCCACATCGGTATCGGCGGCCATCATCAGATAACCGTGCGCCTGGCTGGCGGCTTGCAGCATGTGGGAGCCCTGTCCGCCGGCCAGCAAGGCTACCGGACGCCCGCCCTGCCAGTCGAGCGTGACGCGCAGCAGCTCGCGCCGCCCTGGGCTGCCCCGCCGCGAGAAGCCGGCGCTAACGCAATATTGCTGTAGTGGCCCGACAGTGCGGCCCTGGCAGCCCTGCACGAAGGGTCTGGCCAGCAGGTGCCAGCCCACCAGCGAGGCCACGGGGTTGCCCGGCAAACCGATCAGCGGCACGCCTTCGGGCGAGCCGTCGTCCAGGTAGCCGAAAGCAAAGGGCTTGCCCGGCTTGATCGCCACGCCATGGAACGAGAGCCCACCCAGCTCATCGAGCACGGGCCGCACATGGTCCTCCTCGCCCACCGACACACCGCCGGTGCACACCACCAGGTCGGCGCCATCGCGGGCAGCGCTGAACGCCTCGCGCAGAGCCCCGGGGTCGTCGGCGATGATACCGAGGTCCAGCACGTCGCAGTCGGCCTGTTCGAGCAGCGCCTGCAGCATGACCCGGTTGCTGTTGTACACCAGACCGGGCGAGAACGCTTCGCCCGGCTCGATCAGCTCGTCGCCGGTAGAGATCAACGCCACCTTGAGGCGCGGCAGCACCGGCACCTCGGCAATGCCCTGGCTCGCCAGCATGGCCAATGCCGCGGCGTTCAGCGTCCAGCCCATCGGCAACAGCGCGTCGCCTTCGCGGTATTCTTCACCGCGTCGACGGATATTGGCCCCAGGCTTCACTTCGCCAATGATGTGCACGCGCCCCGCCTCGTCCAGGCGAACCCGCTCCTGGGGCACCACGCAGTCGGCCCCTTCGGGAACCGGCGCCCCGGTGAAGATACGCGCACAGCCACCCTCGGCCAGCACCTCGACCTTGGCCCCCGCCGGTACCCGCATGACGATGGGCAGGCCGGCATCATTGAGCTCCGCCCGTCTCAAGGCATAGCCGTCCATCGCGCTGTTGTCGATGCCAGGCATGTCGAGTCGCGCCACCACGTCACGCGCCAGCACCCGCCCGGCGGCCCGTTCCAAGGCCACGAGTTCTTCGCCCTGCACGGGCTCGGCCGCAGCGATCATGCGTGCCCTTGCCACTTCCAGGTCCAACAAACCCTTGGCAAGAGTGGCACAGCTCATGCGTGCACTCCTTGACCATGATCAGGCACTTTCGGCGACTCGCGGCTGCCGCATTCCTGCTGCTCGGGCATGACCATGGCGACGAAGTTGCACGGCCGGGTGCGGGCATCGAGCTGGCTGGCCAGAATGCCGTCCCACGCCGTGGCACAGGCCTTGGGCGAGCCGGGCATGGCGAAGATCAGGGTACGGTTGGCCACCCCGCCCACCGCCCGCGACTGAACGGTGGACGTACCGATGCTTTCGAAGGAGAGCTGGCGGAACAGCTCGCCGTAGCCGTCCACGGAGCGATCGAACAACGGCGCGAGCGCCTCGGGCGTGGTATCGCGGGCGGTGAAACCGGTACCGCCGTTGACCAGGATGACCTGCACGTCGTCGCGCACCACCCACTTGGAAACCACCGCGCGGATGCGATAGATGTCGTCGGGCACGATACGCCGGTCGACCAGCACATGGCCGGCCTCGGAGAGGCGTTCGCTGAGCAGGTCGCCGCTGCCGTCACGGTCGAAGCCGCGGGTGTCGGAGACGGTCAGCACGGCGATACCGAGCGGCACGAAACGGGCGTTGGCGTGAACATGGGACATGACGGCTCCTCCGGTACCGACCGTCAGGGTCGGTACCCATGACATGAAAAATTTCTTACTGCATCAACGAGCTGGCGCTGTCATCGTCGAGCTCGATACCTTCGACGCCAATCTCCGCTTCCAGCGCCAGCAGATAGTGGCGCAAAGCGCGTCGGGTGGCCTGCTCGCGCAGGGTGTAGCGCACGCGCTCTGCAACCTGTTCGAATGGCAGGCGCTGCCCGCCGCTACGCTGGTCGATGCTCACCAGGTGCCAGCCGTAGCGCGAGGCCAGCGGGCGGTCGTGCAGCCCTTCGGGTAGGTGCTGCAGGGCGCGGTCCAGCTCGGCCACGGTCTGCCCCGGCGCCAGCCAGCCCAGCTCGCCGCCTTCGCTCTTCGAGGGGCAGGCGGAGTGGCGCATGGCGAACTCGGTGAAGCGCTCGGGAATGCTCTGGAGCTCTTCGATCAGCGTCTCGCCCAGGCGGTACTGGGCATCGCGTGCCTCTGCGTCGTCGGGTGCGGCAGCCAGCAGGATATGGCGCACGGCAATGCGAGTCGGCTCGCTGAAGCGCTCGGGGTCGGCATCGAAGTAGCGGCGGCAAGCCTCTTCCTCCGGCTCCGGTACTTCCAGCTCCTGCTCCAGCAGGGTGGCGATGGCGGTATCGTTGTCGCCTTCGTCATCGGTATCGGCCACCAGACCGAGCTCGACGGCGCGCTGGCGCAGCAGCTCGCGAACCACCAGGGCGCGGGCGGCAGAAAGCTGCGCCTCGCCGGCGGTCGCTGCCGGGTGGTACTGCATCTCGCGGGCGATGCTGTCCTCGTCGATGGCCTTGGCCCCGACCTTGATGGGCGGCGGAGCGTAGCGGCCCGGCAGCTGTGCGATCTCGATCATTTGCATGGTGCTGATCCTCTAATACATGGCATAAGCGGCTATACAAGCTCGGGGCTGTTCCGTCGGCAGGCCTTCAAGGAGGCGCTGTGAACCCATCCCTGGGCGCTACTTTTGCCCTGCTGCGCTCTCGCATCCTGCTCCGCTTGCAGGACCTGGGCTGGCCATCCATGGCCAGCCCGTTCGGAGCAATGCTCCTCACCCATGGCAAAAGACCTCCTCTTCGTCCTGCCCCCGGCGCCCCTCACGCTGACACCGAGGTTGTGAAGCCGAGCGAGCGCAGCCAGCTTGTACCTCAAGCCCGGCGACGGACGATCTGGTAGCGCCTGGTGACATACCCCATTGGCGCGCTCCACACGTGAACCAGGCGGGTGAAGGGGAACACCAGCACGATGGTCAGACCGATCAGGATGTGCAGCTTGTAGATCCAGCTCACGCCTTCCAGATGAGCGGCGGCACCGCCCTGGAAGTAGACGATGGACTGCGCCCAGCCGGAGAACTGCAGCATCTTGCTGCCGTCCAGGTGGCCCAGGGTGGGCAGGATGGTGAGCAGCCCGAGCGTTACCTGCAGCACCAGCAGGCCGATGATCACGGTATCCATGGTGCTGGACGAGGCGCGCACCCGCGGGTTGGTCAGGCGGCGGTAGAACAGCATGGCGCCGCCCACCAGGCACATGACGCCGGCGATACCGCCGACCACCACCGCCAGCACCTGCTTGGTACCGGCACTGATGAAGGGGCCGTAGAGCCAGTGCGGCGTCAGCAGACCCACCAGGTGGCCGAAGAAGATGGTGATGATGCCGATGTGGAACAGGTTGCTGGCCAGGCGCATGTTCTTCGACGACAGCATCTGGCTGGAGCCGGTCTTCCAGGTGTACTGGCCGTGGTCGTAGCGCATCAGGCTGCCGATCAGGAAGACGCTGCCGGCCAGGTAGGGGTAGAGCCCGAACAGTAGGGAATCGATGTAGTTCATGACAGGTCTCCGTTAATGTTTCTTGGCGGCATCGACGGGGTCGAGGATACGAATCGCCTCGCCCTGTACCTGCCGCTTGCGCTCGGCCAGACGCCGCCCTTCGGCGGACTGCAGCGCGCAGTCCTCGTCAGACTTGGCGGAAAAACGCACCGCCTCCTCCTCCCATACCGCGTCCAGCGCCTCGGGGGTGTCGTCGCGCTTCTCGCTGACCACCGCCTGGCGCTGCGCCTCGACATCCTCTTCGGCGTCGATCAGCGCCAGCAGCGCGCGGGTGACCAGGGCCTGGTCGGCGCCGCGCTCCTCGAGGCGTGCGGTGAGCAGCGCCAGGATGTGGCGGATCTCGCCCAGCCAGCGGCCGATCTCTTCGTCGCTGCGGGTGGAGAGATACTCCAGGAACAGCGGCAGGTAGTCGGGCAGCTCGCGGGCGTCGAGCTCGAAACCGGCAGCCTTGTACTCGTCGATCAGGTCGACCATGGCCTGGCCGCGGTCGCGGGATTCGCCGTGCACGTGTTCGAACAGCAGCAGCGAGTGGGCACGGCCCTTGTCGAACAGCGCCACGTACTCGGACTGCAGCTCGAGCAGGTCACCGTCCGCGATGCGCTGGCACCAGCTCATCAGGTCGGCCCTAAGCGCCGCCGGCAGGCGGCGCTCGGCGTCGAGCGCCTCGATCAGGTCACCTACGGCACCCTGCAGTGCCTCGGTGGGGTAGTCCAGCAGGCGGGCCAGCACGCGCAGGCTGCGCATGCCGAACTCGGGCTGGAGTGCTGCGTCGTCGGTCATTTTCAGCGCTGCCTCAGCCATGGTGAGTCTCCTTGGTGTCAGTCTTCGGGTCGAAGACGTCGACCGGCTTGACCAGCGCGCTGGTCTGCTTGCGGCCGTTGAACAAGCTCGGCTTGCTCTCGCCGTGGCAGCCGTCGCCGAAGCTGAAGCCGCAGCCGCCGCGCTCGGGGAAGGCTTCGGTGGCCATCTCGCGATGGCTGGTGGGAATCACGAAGCGATCCTCGTAGTTGGCAATGGCCAGGTAGCGATACATCTCTTCCACCTGGGCCTCGCTCAGGCCGACGGCATCGAGCACCTCGGTGTCATGCTTGCCTTCGACGTGGCGGTTGCGCATGAAGACGCGCATCGCCATCAGCCGCTTGAGCGCCAGTACCACGGGCTCTTCCTCACCGGCGGTGAGCATGTTGGCCAGGTAGCGTACCGGGATACGCAGCGACTCGATCTTGGGCAGCACGCCGTCGTACTCGACCTTGCCGGCCTCGGCGGCCGACTGGATCGGCGACAGCGGCGGCACGTACCAGACCATCGGCAGGGTGCGATACTCGGGGTGCAGCGGCAGCGCCAGGCCCCAATCCATGGCCATCTTGTAGACCGGGCTCTCCTGGGCGGCCTTGATCACGTTGTCGGCGATACCGTCACGCTTGGCCTGGGCGATCACCTCGGGGTCGTTGGGGTCGAGGAAGATCTCCCGCTGGCGGTGGTAGAGGTCGCGCACGTCCGGCGAGCTCGCCACTTCCTCGATACGGTCGGCGTCATACAGCAACACGCCGAGGTAGCGGATGCGGCCCACGCAGGTCTCGGAGCACACGGTCGGCATGCCCGCTTCGATGCGCGGGTAGCAGAAGATGCACTTCTCGGACTTGCCGGTCTTCCAGTTGTAGTAGATCTTCTTGTACGGGCAGCCGGAGATGCACATCCGCCAGCCGCGGCACTTGTCCTGGTCGATCAGGACGATGCCGTCCTCTTCGCGCTTGTAGATCGCGCCGCTGGGGCACGAGGCCACGCACGCCGGATTCAAGCAGTGCTCGCACAGGCGCGGCAGGTACATCATGAAGGTGTTTTCGAACTGGCCGTAGATGTCGGCCTGCACCTGCTCGAAGTTCTTGTCCTTGCGGCGCTTGGCGAACTCGGTGCCGAGGATCTCCTCCCAGTTGGGGCCCCATTCGATCTTCTTCATGCGCTCGCCGGAAATCAGCGAGCGGGGACGTGCCACCGGCTGGTGATCGCCCTGCTTGGCGGTATGCAGGTGCTGGTAGTCGAAGTCGAACGGCTCGTAGTACTCGTCGATCTCGGGCAGGTCGGGGTTGGCGAAGATGTTCGCCAGCACCCGCCACTTGCCGCCGATACGCGGTTCGATCTTGCCATCCTTGCGGCGCATCCAGCCGCCCTTCCACTTGTCCTGGTTCTCCCACTCCTTCGGGTAGCCGATACCGGGCTTGGTCTCGACGTTGTTGAACCAGGCGTACTCCAGTCCTTCACGGCTGGTCCAGACGTTCTTGCAGGTGACCGAGCAGGTGTGACAGCCGATGCACTTGTCGAGGTTGAGGACCATGCCTACTTGGGAACGAATCTTCATTTCACGGTCTCCTGCACGCTGTCGTTGCCTTCGCCATCCAGCCAGTCGATGTTCTTCATCTTGCGTATCAGGACGAATTCATCGCGGTTGGAGCCAACGGTGCCGTAGTAGTTGAAGCTGTATGAGAGCTGCGCGTAGCCGCCGATCATGTGGGTCGGCTTCGGGCACACCCGGGTCACGGAGTTGTGCATGCCGCCGCGGGTCTTGGTGACCTCGGAGCCCGGCACGTTCACCTGGCGCTCCTGGGCGTGATACATCATCACCATGCCGTCCTTGACCCGCTGGCTGACGATGGCCCGCGCGGTGATCGCGCCGTTGGCGTTGAACAGCTCGATCCAGTCGTTGTCCTCGATGCCGATTTCCTGGGCGTCGTTCTCCGACATCCACACCACCGGGCCGCCGCGGTTTAGGGTCAGCATCAGCAGGTTGTCGCTGTAGGTAGAGTGGATACCCCACTTCTGGTGCGGCGTGATCCAGTTCAGCGCCTTGGTCGGGTTGCCGTTGTCCTCCGGCATGGTGAAGCCGGTGATCGTCTTGGTGTTGATCGGCGGACGGTAGACCAGCAGGCTCTCGCCGAAGGCGCGCATCCAGGGGTGATCCTGGTAGAACTGCTGGCGGCCGCTCACGGTGCGCCACGGAATCAGCTCGTGCACGTTGGTGTAGCCGGCGTTGTAGGAGACGTGCTCGTCTTCCAGGCCGGACCAGGTCGGGCTCGAGATGATCTTGCGCGGCTGTGCCACGATGTCGCGGAAGCGAATCTTCTCTTCGTGCTTGGGCGTGGCCAGGTGGGTGTGGTCGCGTCCGGTGATCTTGGACAGCGCGTCCCACGCCTTGACCGCCACCGCACCGTTGGTTTCCGGCGCCAGGGTCAGGATCATCTCGGCGGCGTCGATCGCGGTTTCGATCTTCGGCCGGCCCTTGGCGGGCCCTTCGGTCTTGCGATAGTTCAGCTTGCCGAGCAGCTCGACCTCGGACTCAGTGTTCCAGGCGATGCCCTTGCCGCCGTTGCCGATGGTCTCGAGCAGCGGGCCCACGGAGGTGAAGCGCTCGTAGGTTTCCGGGTAGTTGCGCTTGACCTCGATCAGCGCCGGCATGGTCTTGCCGGGGATCGGCTCGCACTCGCCCTTCTTCCAATCCTTCACTTCGGGCTGGGCCAGCTCAGCCGGGGAGTCGTGCTGGTGCGGCAGGGTGACCAGGTCGGTCTCCTCGCCCAGATGGCCTACGCACACCTCGGAGAACGCCTTGGCGATGCCCTTGTAGATGTCCCAATCGCTGCGCGACTCCCACGCCGGGTCGGTGGCCGCGGTCAGCGGGTGGATGAACGGGTGCATGTCCGAGGTGTTGAGGTCGTTCTTCTCGTACCAGGTGGCCGTCGGCAGCACCACGTCGGAGTAGAGGCAGGTAGAGGACATGCGGAAGTCCAGCGTGACCACCAGGTCGAGCTTGCCTTCCGGCGCCTCGTCGTGCCACTTCACCTCTTCCGGCTTCTGGCCACCGGCCTCGCCCAGGTCCTTGCCCTGGATACCGTGACGGGTGCCCAGCAGGTACTTGAGCATGTACTCGTGACCCTTGCCCGAGCTGCCCAGCAGGTTGGAGCGCCACACGAAGAGGTTGCGCGGGAAGTTCTGCGGGCTATCCGGATCCTCGGCGGCAAACGCCAGCTCGCCGCTCTTGAGCTGCTGGACGGCGTAGTCCTTGGTCGACATGCCGGCAGCCTCGGCGGCCTTGGCCAGGCGCAGCGGGTTGGTACCGAGCTGCGGCGCGGAGGGCAGCCAGCCCATGCGCTCGGAGCGCACGTTGAAGTCGATCAGGCTGCCGCTGTAGTCGGCCGGGTTGGCCAGCGGCGACAGGATCTCCTTGATCTCGAGCTTCTCGTAGCGCCACTGGGAGGAGTGGTTGTAGAAGAAGGAGGTGGAGTTCATGTGGCGCGGCGGACGCTGCCAGTCGAGGCCGAAGGCCAGCGGGGTCCAGCCGGTCTGCGGGCGCAGCTTCTCCTGGCCGACATAGTGGGCCCAGCCGCCGCCGCTCTGGCCGATACAGCCGCACATGACCAGCATGTTGATCAGTCCGCGGTAGTTCATGTCCATGTGGTACCAGTGGTTCATCGCGGCACCCACGATGACCATGGAACGTCCCCGGGTCTTGTCGGCGTTGTCGGCGAACTCACGGGCGATGCGGGCGACCTGCTCGGCGGGCACGCCAGTGATCTTCTCCTGCCAGGCCGGCGTGTAGGGGCGAACCTGGTCGTAGGAAGTCGCGCCGTCGTCCTCGCCTTCCTTGCCGAAGCCACGGTCGATGCCGTAGTTGGCGCACATCAGGTCGAATACGGTGACGGCGAGGATCTCGGTGCCGTCGGCCTTGGTCAGGCGCTTGGCCGGCAGGCTGTGGAACAGCAGCTCATTGCCCGCCACGTGGTCGAAGTGCTCGTGGGCGATGCCGCCGAAGTAGGGGAACGCCACCTTGGCCACGTCGTCGTGGTTTTCGGCCAGGGTCAGCAGCGGCTTGATCTCTTCGCCATCCGCGCTGCGCTCTTCGAGGTTCCACTTGCCTTGGTTCTCTTCCTTCTCACCCCAGCGGAAGCCAATGGAGCCGTTCGGCACCACGAGGCGGTCGGACAGCTCGTCCCACGCCACGGTCTTCCACTCGGGGTTGTTGTCCTGGCCCAGGTTGCCTTCGAAGTCGCTGGTGCGCAGCTGCTTGCCGGGCACGAAGCTGCCGTCTTCGCGGGCTTCGAGTTCGACCAGGAAGGGCATGTCGGAGTACTTGCGCACGTACTCGGTGAAGTAGGCACTGGGCTTCTCGAGGTGGAATTCCTTGAGGATGACGTGGCCCATGGCCATGCCCAGCGCGGCGTCGGTGCCCTGCTTGACCGACAGCCACTCGTCGGTGAGCTTGGAGACCTCGGCATAATCCGGGGTGATGGAGACGGTCTTGGTGCCCTTGTAGCGCACTTCGGTGAAGAAGTGGGCATCCGGGGTACGGGTCTGGGGCACGTTGGACCCCCAGGCGATGATATAGCCGGAGTTGTACCAGTCAGCCGATTCCGGTACGTCGGTCTGCTCGCCCCAGGTCTGCGGGCTGGCCGGCGGCAGGTCGCAGTACCAGTCGTAGAAACTCATGCACACGCCGCCGATCAGCGACAGGTAACGGCTGCCCGCGGCGTAGCTGACCATGGACATGGCGGGAATCGGCGAGAAGCCGATGATGCGGTCCGGGCCGTACTGCTTGGCGGTGTAGACGTTGGACGCTGCGACCAGCTCGTTGAGCTCGTCCCAGTTGGCACGTACGAAGCCACCCATGCCGCGGGCGCGTTTGTACTGCTTGGTCTTGGCCGGGTCGGAAACGATGGAGGCCCAGGCGTCGACCGGGTCGCCGTGCTGCTGCTTGGCTTCGCGCCACAGCCTGAGCAGCGGCTTGCGGATCAGCGGGTACTTGAGGCGGTTGGCGCTGTACATGTACCAGGAGTAGCTGGCGCCACGCGGGCAGCCACGCGGCTCGTGGTTGGGCAGGTCCGGACGGGTACGCGGATAGTCGGTCTGCTGGGTTTCCCAGGTGACCAGGCCGTTCTTGACGTAGATCTTCCAGCTGCAGGAACCGGTGCAGTTCACGCCATGGGTGGAACGCACGACCTTGTCGTGCTGCCAGCGCTGACGGTAGCCGTCTTCCCAGCCACGGGACTCCTCGCGGGTCTCGCCATGGTCGTTGGCGAAGGGCTCGCGCGCCTTGCGGAAGAAATTCAGCCGATCTAAGAAGTGACTCATGGTCGTCTCCAGGCTTCTTGAAATATTGCGTGGCACCCGGGCCACCCCGCCTGCCGTGTCGTGCGACGTGTTCCACACGACCGCCGGGGCAGGTTCTTGAAGCGATTCTGGAGCATCGAAAAGCGGATTACTGCCAGGTTACCTCCATATACACCCCCTCTACCTACAAGGTGATAGAAGGCCCGCTGAAAGGGGGTTAGTCCGCCTGGGAGGGAGGTTGGGAGGAATGGCGAGTGAGGGGGGAAGAGCGAGTGCGGGCACCATCCCACAGCATCAGCAGCATGCACACCGCCAGCGCGGCGTAGAGGAACATGAAGCCGGCGGTGCGAATGCCGATCCATTCGTTGCCCAACACGAACATCAGCGGCAAAACCGCGGCGAACAGCCCACCCAGGGCCAGTGCCAGCCCACCCGAGCGAGCCATGTCGTCACCGTGATCGCGATACAGCAAGCACATCAGGCTGCCCTTGCCGATGCCCATGGCCATCCCCATGACGGCCAGCAACGCGGTGAAGCCACCGAGCGGCATGGAGAAGCGTAGCGCGATGTCACCGTGCACGCCGTGAATCTGCATGGTGAAGTCGGGGTAGGAGAGCAGGAACAGGCACACCATCACGCAGGCGCTGACCCACCAGCGCAGGTCGCGGAAGTCGCGCCGGTCGGCCAAGGCGCCGCCGACGATCTGGCCGATCCCGACCGGCAGGGTGAAAGCCAGTGCCCACAGCGCAGCCTGCTTGAGTGGCAGGGCGTACTGGGCGGCGAGGTACCCCGGCAGCCACAGCGCCAGCGCCACGAAGGCGCCATAGAAGAAGCTGTAGTAGAGCGCCAGACGGCACACTGCCGGGGGTGGCAGCCAGTACCACGAGGGGCTTTCTGACCTTGCGCCATCCGGCTCTGCTAATGAGTCGAGGGGTGCATGGGGCATTCGCGGTGCATCTTCGGCGAAGATCCATAGCAGCAGCGCCACCAGCAGTACCGGCAAGAGAAACAGCTTGGGTGCCATGGGCCAGCCATAGGCCTGGCTGACCAACGGCAACAGGAAGTAGGTGAGTCCGGCGCCCAGCATGCCGGCGCCATAAAGTCCCAGCGCCAGGCCGGCATGGCGCCGCGGGCACAGCGAGGCCACATAGACCAGGCCGGCAGCCAGCGAGCCAGCACCCAGCCCCAGGCCGGCGCCTGCCAGCAGGAATTCAAGGTAGACATCCGAATAGGCGATGGCCCACAGCAAGGGGCAAATCAGCAGCAGGCTGCCGATCATCACCCGCCGACCGCCCACGCGGCGTGCCAGCAGCGCCATGGGCAGTGCGGCCAGCGCGCCGGTGAGCATGGGCATCGCCAGCAGCACGGCAAACTGTACCTCGCCGAAGAGCAGCACGCGCTTCAGCTCAACGCCCAGCACGGCGAAGATGGTCCAACTGGCGAAGACCAGGGCAAAGGCCAGCGGCGACAGCAGCACGACCACCAGCGAACGATAGTCGACCTGCGGGCCCAGCACGGGGGCTTGTACAGGCTGCATGAACGGTATGTCTCAGGGTGTGGTCGAAGAGATTCTCGTTCCCGCCCTTCGCAGCGTCAAAAGGGCATCCGAGGTACCTCTTTGGTAGCAGCCTGCCGCAACTGCCGGTAGGATGCCCCACCGCCCCATGGGGTATAGTGTCGGCGAGGGTATATAGTGTCGACATGCCCCGCATTTCTGCCGGAGACGCCCACCGCCGATGAAACTGCTGCAACGCTCACTCGTGGCCCGCATCGTTGCCTCGCTGCTGGCGATCAGCGCCCTGGCCTTGATCAGCATCGTGGTGACCATGGCAGTGGCCGGGGGCAGTCGCGGCGATGCCGCGGCGATCAACGTCGCCGGCTCGCTGCGCATGAATACCTACCAGATCGTGGCCGCCCTGCAGCGCTACGAGCGCATCCCATCCATGGAGCACCAGGCCGAAGTCCACGTGCTCAAACGCCGCTTCGAGGATCGGCTGCAAAGCGATGCGTTGACCGGCGCCATTCCCGTTTCCGAGGCCCACGAGATGCGCCGCCAGTATCGGTTGATCCTGGGGCGCTGGCACAACGAGCTATCCCCTCAGGTGAGCGAGGCGGTGGCCAGCCAGTACGTGCGCATCGAGCCGCTCAATCGAACCCTCGATGGTCTGGTGGCCGACATCGACACCCTGGTCAAGCAGCTCGAACAGAACAGCGAAGCCAAGATCCGCCTGCTCAGCGCCCTGCAGATCCTGTTCCTGGGCCTGACGGCGGTGGTGGTCGCCATTGCGCTCTACGACATCCGCCACAATCTGGTGGCGCCGCTGCGCCAGTTGATGGTACTGGCCCGCGAAGTCGCCCAGCGCAACTTCTCTCTGCGCACCCAGCTCAAGGGCAGCGACGAGCTCTCCATGCTCGGCCATACCTTCGACACCATGTCCGAGGAACTGGGCGCCAGCTACGCCGAGCTGGAAGAGCGGGTCTCGCGCAAGAAGGCCGAGCTGGAGCGCAGCAACCAGGTCATGCAGGTGCTCCATGACGGCAGCCGCTCACTCTACGGCGGCGGCAACGACCTGTGCACCAGCGCCGCCCCCATGCTGCGCCGCGTGGCCGAACTGCTGGAGATCGGCCCGATCCGGCTGTCGCTCAACGATCCTCACGCCGACCGCCAGGTGCCGATACTGGCCACCCACGCGGCGCGCCGTCCGGACTACTGCCGCGATCATGACTGCCACGCCTGCCTGATCGCCCCGCAGCCCATCCGCCTGAGCAATACCGAGGACGGCGACTGCGTGCTGTTGCCGGTGAGCGTGGGAGACGAGATGCTGGGCACCCTGGAAGTGTGGTATCCCAAGGAGGAGCGCCTCTCCGACAGCGTGCGCCGGCTGCTCAACGCCCTGGCCGACCAGCTGGCCACGGCGGTATACCTGCAGCGGCGCATCGAGGAGGAGCAGCAGGTCTCGCTGATGAACGAACGCACCATCATCGCCCGCGAGCTGCACGACTCCCTGGCCCAGTCGCTCTCCTACCTGAAGATGCAGGTGGCGCGGCTGGAACGCATGCAGGCCAAGGACGCTCCCAAGGAGATGCAGGCCGCGGTGTTCGACGAGCTGCGTACCGGGCTCAACAGCGCCTATCGCCAGCTGCGCGAACTGCTCACCACCTTCCGCCTCAAGCTCGAAGGTCCGGGCCTGCAGACCGCCCTGCTGCAGACCACCGGAGAGTTCTCCGAGCGCATGGGGGCACCGGTGGAGCTGCACTACGACGTGCCGCCCCACCTGCTCAACCCCAACGAGGAGATCCACGTTCTGCAGATCGCCCGCGAAGCGCTGAGCAACATCCACAAGCACGCCGAAGCGCACTGGGCCGCGGTCACGGTGAAGTTCCTCGATGCGCGTATCATGCTGCGTATCGAGGACGACGGCGTGGGGCTGGAGAACGACGACTCGCCGCCCATGCACTACGGCCTGGTGATCATGCGCGACCGGGCGCACACCCTGAGCGGCGAGCTGAAACTCTCCAACCGCGCCGAGGGCGGCACCTGCGTGGAAGTGGTCTTCACACCACAGACGGCGCGACTGATCACCAGCCAGCCCACCACCGAATCCACCCTTCACGACCAAGGAAACTGAGACCCATGGGCCAGTCAGTCAACGAGACCCCCGCCAGTATCCTGATCATCGACGACCATCCGCTGCTGCGCCGCGGCGTGGCCCAACTGCTCGAGCTGGAGGACGACCTCCAGCTTATCGCCGACACCGGCGAGCCGCAGCAGGGCGTGCGCCTGGCCGCCGAGCTCGACCCGGACCTGATCCTGCTCGACCTCAACATGCCGGGGATGGACGGCATCCAGACGCTGAAGGCGCTGCGCGAGTCGGGCTATGCCGGGCGCATCGTGATGTTCACCGTCTCCGATCACGAAGAGGACCTAGTGGCGGCCCTACGCGGTGGCGCCGACGGCTACCTGCTCAAGGACATGGAGCCCGAGGATATGGTACGCCAGCTGCGCCAGGCGGCACTCGGCCGCATGGTGGTCAGCGAAAGCCTCACCGCCCTGCTCGCCGAGGCGCTGCGCAACCAGCGCTCGGCGCCGGCCACGCCGGACATCCACAGCCTGACCCAGCGCGAGCGCGAGATCCTCCGCGAACTCGCTGCCGGGCTCTCCAACAAGCTGATCGCCCGCAAGCTCGACATCTCCGAAGGCACGGTGAAGGTTCACGTCAAGCACCTGCTGAAGAAGCTCAATCTGCGCTCGCGGGTAGAGGCGGCGGTGTGGGCCGTGCAGGAAGGCATCGATAGGTAGAACGCCGGGGGATACCCCCGGTTCTGTGTGGATACCTCCAAAGACTCCCAGGCGCCGGCAAGGCGCCTTTTCGTTTACCCTCTCTTTTACAAGCGCTCGAAAAAACAAGGAGTTACTTCAATACCACTGCTACCCCTCAAGGGGTATTCCGCTGATTTTTCTCCGTTTTCGGCCAGTTTCGCCGCTCATTTCCCAGGCGTATCTTTGCCTCAACCGAACCTGAATTGATCCCGGTCAGGACGGATGTCGCAAGGCGGGATCAGTCGAAACTCAAGGGGAAACGTCATGGCTAAATCGAGCGCCGATATCGGCAAGCTCGGTGCCGGCAGGCCAAAGAATGCCGACATCGAGCAGTGGGACATAGAAGACGAGCAGTTCTGGGAGCAGGAAGGCAAGAAGATCGCCTCCCGCAACCTGTGGATCTCCATCCCCAGCCTGCTGATGGGCTTCGCGGTGTGGATGATGTGGGGCATGATCACCACCCAGATGCAGAACCTGGGCTTCCCCTTCGCCGTCGACCAGCTCTTCATGCTGACCGCCATCGCCGGCCTTGCCGGTGCCACCCTGCGCATCCCCGCCTCGTTCATGATCCGCATCGCCGGCGGGCGCAACACCGTGTTCTTGACCACCGCACTGCTGATGATCCCCGCCTTCGGCACCGGGTTCGCGCTGATGAACCCCGGCACGCCGTTCTGGGTGTTCCAGGTCCTCGCGCTGCTCTCGGGCATCGGCGGCGGCAACTTCGCCGCCTCGATGAGCAACATCTCGACCTTCTTCCCCAAGAAGCAGCAGGGCTATGCGCTGGGCATGAACGCCGGCCTGGGTAACTTCGGCGTCACCACCATGCAGATCCTGATCCCGCTGGTGATGACCGTGGGCATCTTCGGCGTCATCGCCGGCGGCTCCATGGAACTGCAGAGCGCCAGCGGCACGCTGATCGGCCGCATCGAAGCGGGCACGCCGACCTGGATCCAGAACGCCGGCTTCGTCTGGCTGGTATTCCTGGTGCCACTGGCCTTCCTCGGCTGGTTCGGCATGAACAACCTGCGCCCCATCACGCCCAACCCGGGTACGCCGCTGCAGGCCTTCGGCAAGATCCTGGGGCTCTACGGCGTGGGTGCCGTGGCCACCGTGGTGGGCGTCTTCACCCTGCAGTGGCTGGGCATGTGGGTGGCCCTGCCGGTCACCATCCTGCTGACCCTGGCCCTGATGCGCCTGATCCCCGGTGAGATCAAGCCCAACATCCAGAAGCAGTTTGCCATCTTCTCGAACAAGCACACCTGGTCGATGACGGTGCTCTACATCCTGACCTTCGGCTCGTTCATCGGCTTCTCCGCGGCGCTGCCGCTCTCGATCAACGTCATCTTCGGCAACATGATGGAAGTCGCCGCTGACGGCAGCGTGGCCCGCGTGGTCAACCCCAACGGTCCCAGCGCCCTGACCTGGGCATGGATCGGTCCCTTTGTCGGCGCCCTGATTCGCCCCATCGGCGGCTGGATCTCCGACAAGGTGGGCGGCTCCATCGTCACCCAGGTGATCTCGGTGGTCATGGTGGTGGCCTCGGCGGTGACCGGCTACGTGATGATGCTGGCCTATAACTCCACCGACCCCAACAGCTACTTCGCCCTGTTCATGCTGCTGTTCGTGATCCTGTTCGCCGCCAGCGGCATCGGTAACGGCTCCACCTTCCGCAGCATCGGTGTGATCTTCGATGCCCAGCAGAAGGGTCCGGTACTGGGCTGGACCTCCGCGGTGGCCGCCTACGGCGCCTTCATCGCCCCGGTGGTGATGGGCGGCCAGATCCGCGCCGGCACCCCTGAGCTCGCCATGTACGGCTTCGCGATCTTCTACGCCGTGTGCCTGGTGATCAACTGGTGGTTCTACCTGCGCCCCAACGCCTACGTCAAAAACCCCTGATGCCGTCGTCCGTGCTCCGGTGAATGACCGGAGCACACCCCACTACCTTGCCTTCTTCGGAGGGATGTCATGAAAGTCATGATCGCTTATGACGGCTCACGCAACGCCAAGCTGGCCTTGGCCCAGACCGTCAGCTTGTTTCGCTGCAACGCCCCCACGCTGATTCTGGTCGGCGTGGCGGAGAACCCCCGCGACGTCACCGACGCCAACGAGGACCTCTTCCAGCAGGAGTACGAAGAGCGGAAGGCGGCGCTCAAGGAGGGTGCCGACTTCGCCCATCAGGAGGGCTTCGAAGTGGACTGGGTGCTGGCCGAGGGCGACGCCCGCAAGATGCTGCTGCAGGCCACCCAGAAGCACCAGCCGGACGTATTGGTCATCGCGCGCCACAGCAGCAAGCCCGACGGCGGCATCATCGCCCAGTCACTGAGCTACTTCGTCGACGAACTCGACTACATGACCTTCGGTAAGGTCAGCTCATTCCTGGCCCGACGCGTCGAGTGTCCTCTTTTGATCCTGCCCAGCCCGTGACGGCGATCCCGTCATGCGTGGCCACAAAAGTTCTCACTTCAGGATGATACGACCATGAAAGTGTCCGCCGTCTTCAAGTTCCGCAGTCCGGAGATCAGGGCCCTGCACCTGACCTGGATCGCGTTCTTCATCACCTTCTACGTGTGGTTCAACATGGCGCCCTTGGCATCGAGCATGCTCAAGAGCGTCGACTGGCTGACCCGCGACGACATTCGCCTGTTCGCCATCGTCAACGTGGCGCTGACCATCCCGGCACGCATCATCGTCGGCATGGCGCTGGACCGCTTCGGCCCGCGCCGGGTGTTCTCGGTGCTGATGGTCACCATGGCCGTGCCGGCGCTGGTGTTCGCCTTCGGCAACACCATGTCGCAGCTGCTCATCTCGCGCCTGGTGCTGAGCTCCATCGGTGCCAGCTTCGTGGTCGGCATCCACATGACCGCGCTGTGGTTCAAGCCCAAGGACATCGGCTTCGCCGAAGGCTTCTACGCCGGCTGGGGTAACTTCGGCTCGGCCGCTGCCGCCATGACGCTACCCACCATCGCCCTGACCATGTTCGGTGGCGCCGACGGCTGGCGTTACGCCATCGGCATGAGCGCCATCGTGATGGCCGCCTACGGCGTGTTCTACTGGTTCGCCATCACCGACGGCCCCGACGCTCGCGCCCACCGCAAGCCGCGCAAGGCGCTGGCCATGGAAGTAAGCTCCTGGGGCGACATGATCAAGCTGATCCTGTGGACCATTCCTCTGGTGGGCTGTCTGGCGATCCTGGTATGGCGCATCGAAGGCATGGGCTACCTCTCCAGTACCGGCGCGCTGATCTGCTACGTGGTGATCGCCGCGGTAGTGGTCTACCAGATCGTGCAGATCCTGCGGGTGAACGTGCCGATCCTGAAGAAAGGCGTGCCGGAGGACGACAAGTACTCCTTCAGCAGCGTGGCCGCGCTCAACAGCACCTACTTCGCCAACTTCGGCGCCGAGCTGGCGGTAGTCTCGATGCTGCCGATGTTCTTCGAGGAAACCTGGGGGCTGACCGCCGCCGCCGCAGGCCTGATCGCCGCCTCGTTCGCCTTCGTCAACCTGGTGGCGCGCCCCATGGGCGGCCTGGTATCGGACCGCATGGGCAACCGCCGCTTCGTCATGCTCAGCTACATGTTCGGCATCGGCATCGGCTTCGTGCTGATGGGCCTGCTCAACTCCAACTGGCCGCTGATCATCGCCATCGCCATCACCATCTTCACCTCCTTCTTCGTGCAGGGGGCGGAGGGCGCCACCTTCGGCATCATCCCCTCGATCAAGCGCCGCATCACCGGGCAGATCTCGGGCATGGCCGGCGCCTACGGCAACGTGGGGGCGGTGGTATACCTGACCATCTTCACCTTCGTCACCCCCACTCAGTTCTTCTACATCATCGCCGGCGGCGCCTTCCTCAGCTGGCTGATCTGCCTGATCTGGCTGAAGGAGCCGGAAGGCGCGTTCGACGAGGAGTACTACGTCTCCTCGGTAGACCGCATGATCGAAGAGCAGGAACTGGCCGCGGCACAGGCCAAGCCGCAGCAGGGTTGAGCCGGCTGGGCTTCATCAAAGGGCGGCGACTTCGGTCGCCGCTTTTTTGTGCGGTACTGAGTGACGAAGACTTGGCTTTACTGGGCGTGACGCTCGAGTTCATGCAGCGCTGCCCGGGCCAGAAGACCGGAACGGCTCTCGTGGGCGCCGTGCTTTGCTACGGTGCTGTCGATGCGCTTGATCAGCAGACCGGGCTTCAGCACATAGATTAAATTCAAAAAAAATAAAAAAACATTACAACATATCCTGTCACAGCAAATGCCACCACGCCTCCTCGAACTACATTTCCAGCTTCTGGCGTAGCTCCTCCGGGCCAGATTGTCTTGTCATATAAATATGCAACGATAGCTTGCCAAAATAACCAATGACCTGCCAAAGCCCCAAAAAAGGTCGACCACACTCCCCAGTAATGCCAGAAGGAATAAGCTACAGGCACTACCGCCAATAACCAAACCGCATAAATACGATATCGGTTTCTAACCTTCAGCCAAGTAGAGCCACTATTACTCACCACTTCACCTCACAAAGCTCTCACCATTATTCAATATAGCATCCCACCTTCCGGTAAGATCGATTGCTGCAGCCAACCTCCTTGCCGCAGGAGCTGGCAACCCTCTTGCTTGAGCATATTTCTCAAACCCAGCAATCAACACCGCTTTAGATGCCGAATGAGCAGTATTTTCACTCAAATAACCTTCATGTAAGCTAAGCGCAGTAGAGCCCATCGATAAAGGCAAGCCAACTGACGCTGAAACTACTACAACACCCGCTGTTGCCAATCGACCGGCGTCACTTACTGCCTTGGCATCCAGTGCCCTCCCCCATGCCTGAGCTCCCGGGTCGCTGTAATCGACGTTGGCACCCTGAGCATTACATTCCGCCGTTCCACATGAAAAATGCGGGACGTGGAAGATCTTTCCATCCACGACATAGCTGACCGTGTACCGCCCTTCTTCGTCAAGCGGCCGCCCTGTGAGGCGATCACGCGGTTGGCCTGGCGCAGCCTCTTCTGCCGGGAGTTGGTAGACAGGAGCACGATAGGGGTAGTTTTCCCCACCGGTCTGCTCGATGATATACGCGATCAGCTCGGGCGGGGCATCAGTCGGCACCTGCTGGAACAGGTAGCGAGTCGTGCCGTCCGGACCGGGTATGGCGCGCCAGTCTCCGCCAAAGTCGAAATAGTTGGTGTCTATGTCGGCAAGATCGTGCAGATCAACGATGGTATTGGCGCCCCGGCCTTCACCCAAGCCATCGTTATGCATGCCCCGCATCGCCTGCTCGATCTCTAGCGCCCCTCGCTCTGATCCGCCAAGTCCCTTGCCAGCTTGCGCTCTTCGGAGTGCAACTGCCGGTTGTAGCTCTCCACCTGGCCGGCGATGAAGGCGCCGTCGTTGACGTCGCCGCCGCTGAGTTCCGCCGCGACGATGCCTACCAGTTGAGCGATGGTATTGCTGAGCACCGGGTTGGCTCGACCGTCCTCGACGAGGTGATGGACGAGCGCTTCACTGGCCCCCGCGGCCAGGGCACCGGTGCGGAAGTCGCCGCCCATGGCTTCGGCAACGCTGCCCCCGACCAGGGCATGCAGGGCGATTTTCTGCGCGCTCCCCTCGTCCCAGCGGTTGTCGAAGGCACGGTCGCCCACGGCATTGAACAGCACACCGCTGACGACATGGTGCACAGC
>NZ_JAXQPR010000015.1:0-78487 GCF_046723295.1 Halomonas sp. A29 | reverse complement strand
ATGTGGCGCGACACGTCCACCACCAGGCCGTCGGTGAGCGACTGGCCGTTGGTGCCGGTACCGCCACCGCGGGGCGTGAGCACCACCTGGCGATGCGCCGCTTCCCCGGCCAGGCGGGCGATGCGTTCGAGATCCTCGGCGTGGCGCGGGAACAGGGCCGCCTGGGGCAGGCGCTGGTAGATCGAGTTGTCGGTGGCCAGCACGGTGCGGCTGGCGTAGTCCGGGGCGATCTCGCCCTCGAAACCCGAAGCCTTCAAGGCCTCGAGAAAGCGCAGATAATGGGTACCGAGGGCGGCGGTGGCGCTCGATGCGGTGGTGTTCAGGCGTGCAATCATGGTAGGCACATGCATTGGGGGATTTCTATCGAAGCATGCGCAGGTCGTGGAGGAGAGCAAGATGTCGTCATGACAGAACAAGATGACGACATCTCGTCCGCTTTCGATGCGGCCACGCACCGATGCGCCATGGTCGCCTAGCAAGCACCGACAGTGTGCCAGCCGGTGCGTTGCCATGCGGTGCTCAGGGCACCAGCGTCTGGGCCGCTTCCAGGTAGGTGGCGCCGTGGTGCTGCACGCGCTCGAAATCGCCGGTTTCCGAGCCCAGGTGAACCTCTTCCAGTTCGTCCGCCATGGTGGCCACCTCTTCCTGAATCTTCTCCAGCGCGTTCTCCAGGGTGTAGGTCAGTTCATGCACGGTGCCGAGATCGGTGATGCTCAGCTCATCCTGGGCGAGCAGCTCGGCCAGCTGTTGGTTGTACTCGGCGAAATTGGCCACCGCTTGGCTCAGGGTATCGGCGGGCTCGCCCTTGAAGTGGTCGGTGGAGCTGGCCTGGACGGTGGTAGTGACCATCAGGCCGAACAGTAGGGCGGTGAACAGCAGGTTCTTCATGGGCTTGTCTCTCGCTCAAATGAGAATGGTATGCGTTAGCTTGTGTACCACTCCCGTTTATGCCGGGCAAGAGAGAAGGGTAACGAGAATGATTTTTCTTCTTGAGAATTGACAGGGGTCAGCAGGGCGATTAGATTTCCGGTGGTTAATGATAATTGTTATCATTAATGGAGTTGACGGAGGTCGCTATGCCGTACCGCATCAATACCGCCATCCGCGGCGCCAGCCCTGCCCTGCAGATCTGCGATGCCACACCAGGGTCGGTACGCCTGGCCGGGGAATATCCCCGCCAGGATCTGAATCTCTCCGAAGAGGAATGGGCGCTGCTTCAGCTGCGCCGGGAGGAGGCCATACACGATCTGTTCCGACGCTCGTTCCTGCTCACTTCCGAGCGCTACCTGAAGGGTGAGCTGCCCGAGCCCGGACATGGCGACGGGTTCGGGCGCTTCAACGCAGGGTGACGCTGAGGCTGTCGTCGCTCTCGCAGGGTTTGCCGTGGCGCAGGGTCAACCGCCGTTCGCTCAGGTTCATCACCACCGAGAACAGGGTTTCCATGCGCTCCTCGGCAGGCTGGTCGGGGTTGAAGTGGCGGCAGATCGAGAGCGGCGCTCCCTGATGGTCGCTGAGTACCTCGAACAGCCTGGCCGTGTCGATGCGGTCATCCGCGGCCAGCTCATCGTGCAGCAGCGCGTCGAGCCGGCACAGGCGCGGGTGGGAGTCGGCGCGGGGAAAGTCCTGCACCGGGCAGGGCGTGCCCTCGGCGTAGAGATGGTTGGTATGGGTGACGATGCCTGCACGCGGTGTAATGCGGCCCGGCTCGCCGGGTTGCACCTCGAGGCCGACGGCCTGGCCCCCCTCGTTGCCGACCTGAGCGCTGGCGAGCAGGAAGTGGGCGGGCGAGCAGACCCGGTCGTGGCTGGCCACGGCGAGTGCACTCGGCATGTCTTCACATTCGAGGATCTTGCGCAGGGCAATGTGGATCGGCAGGCCGGCACCGCAGGTCTGTGAACGAATGGCGTTTAGGCACACGCCGACGCCGCGGGCGTTCATACCCACCTTGCCGACCATGCCGGCCTCGCCGATGCTCACCAGGGCGGGGCGCCCGTCGCCCTGGATGTGCAGGGCGACCACATTGTCGAGCTGGTCACTGCGCCAGTCCCAGTTCTGGGCCAGCCACTGCTGGCCGTGGCGCTGCAGCGAGAAGGCCGAGCAGCCACCGCTGGCCTGGGTCAGGGCGATCTCGCTGCGGCAGTTCAGCGTCAATATGTCGATGAAGTCGACCCCTGCCCCCCAGGCGATGCCGTTCATCTCCTCGAGAATCTCGGGAAAACCCTGGGCGATCTGGGCCTCGAAGTGGCAGGCGCGGTCGCGTGCCTCTTCCCAGCGGATGCCGACGAAGTCGTGGAACAGCTGACCATAGACCTGGATACCGCGCTGGATCAGATGACGATGGATACGGCCGTGTTGCGCGCCGATCTCGTGGTAGCTTCCCGTCAGCTCGGTAATGGCCAGGGGGCGGGTCTGTCGGGTCATAGCACCTCCTCGAGGAAGGTCAGGAAGGCGGCCCAGGATTTGTGGTCGGCGCGCTCCTGGTAGCGCTCGCTGTCGAACTCCGTGAAGCCGTGCGGTGCGCCGGAATAGACTTCTACCGTATAGGTCGCCTCGATGGCTTCCAGCTCTTCCACCAAACCGCTGACGTCATCCATGGTCACGCTGGTGTCGGCGCCGCCATGGGCGATCAGCAGCGGGGGCACATCGTCGGGCCACTCCTGCCCTTCCGGCGTGGCCACACCACCATGGAAGCTGGTGTAGCCGGCCACATTGTCGGCCTCGCCGGAGCGGGCGATCTCCAGTGCTACGGCCCCGCCGAAGCAGTAGCCCATGATCACCACGTTTTCGGCGGCCTCCTGCTCGCGGGCCTCGGCCAGGCCGGCGAGGGTCAGCTCGCGCATGCGTTCGCGGTTGGAGTAGAGCGCTCGGGTGGCTTCCTGGCGGGCTTCGGTGGTTGCAGGGCGGTTGCCCTGGCCGAACAGGTCGACGGCAAAGGCGTCAAAGCCCTGCTCGGCCAGCATGTCGGCGCGCTGGCGCTCGTAGTCGTCCAGGCCGTCCCAATCGTGCACGATCAGCACCGTGCCGCGGGATTCGTCTTGTGCGGCGGCGTAGTAGCCTTCGAAGGTCTCGTCGCCGACCTCGTAGACGATGTCGTTGCCGGCGGGCGTGAAGGCATGGGCGCCAGTGGCCAGGCCGAGCGCCGCCAGCAGCATGAAGGAGAGGGAGGCAGGGCGCATGGGGTGCTCCTGTTGTTGTGTGCGTAGCGTGTGTGAAGCCGTGGCGGACTAGAGTATAGGCGATGACTGAAGGGGCATGGCCGACAGCGTTGAACGTACCGAGCATCGCGGAATCGGGTTTTCAATCGCTGACAAGGGGTTGGACACTGTGCAGCGAGGGTCAAACGTTGGTATGGGGGGCTTGTGTTTTGCCTCGTGGCCTTCCAGATTTAAGGGGTGCCCATGAACCGTAACCAGGCGTAAACAATAGACGTGGAAGGCCGGACGCAGTTCGGAAGCAGTCAGCCAGATGTGCTTCACTGGACGTACTGAACACACGTACTTAATACAAGTGCTTAACCAAGCCTACTTGACCGAACGTACTTTAACGAACGTACTGTAACGAGAGCGAGAAGAACAAATGAAAAAGAACGTTTTGGCGATAGCAATCGCTGCCTCCAGCGTGGCGTTCGCAGGCGCGGCGCAGGCAGAAGTCAAGATCGGTTTTATCGGCGGCTTCACCGGCCCGATCGAGAGCTTGACCCCACCGATCTTCGACGGGGCGCGGCTGGCGGTGGCGCAGATCAACGAGCAGGGCGGTATTCTCGGCGGGCAGACGCTGGTCATGCCCAATGCCGACACCACCTGTAGCGATGCCTCGGCGGCTTCCAACGCAGCGGATCGCATGGTCAACACCGAGAACGTCACGGCTATCGTCGGTGCCCTGTGTACCGGGGCAACCGTGGCGGCCGCCAACAGTGCCGCCATTCCCGGTGGGGTGGTGATGGTGTCTCCGGCCTCAACGGCCCCGGCAGTGACCGAGCTGGACGACAACGACCTGGTGTTCCGTACCGTACCCTCGGATGCCTACCAGGGCGAGATCCTGGCCAAGCTGATGCTCGAGAAGGGTTTCGACGAGGTGGCCGTCACCTACGTCAACAACGACTATGGCCGCGGCCTGGCGGAAGCCTTCACCGCGGGCTTCGAAGCGGGCGGCGGTACGATAGCCGAGAATCTGGCTCACGAGGACGGCCGTGCCGACTATCGCTCCGAGCTGGGCTCGCTCTCCTCCAGCGGCGCCGAGACCTTGGTGGTGCTCGCCTATGCCGACGGCTCGGGCCAGACCATCCTGCGCCAGGCCTATGAGAGCGGCTCCTTCACCCAGTACGCCGGTGCCGACGGCATGGTTGGGGCATCGCTGGTCGAAGCGGTGGGGGCGGACGCCCTCGAGGGCATGATCGCGACTCGCCCGGGCAGCCCCGAACTGCCGGGTACCGACATCTTCAACCAGGCCGCCGAGGAAGCCGGCTTCGACCCCAGCGCTGTGTTCGCCGCCCAGGCCTACGACGCTGCCTTCCTGCTGGCCCTGGCCATCGAGCAGAACGGCAGCGCCGAGCGCGAAGGCCTCTCCC
Source organism: Halomonas sp. A29 (assembly GCF_046723295.1). NCBI lineage: Bacteria > Pseudomonadati > Pseudomonadota > Gammaproteobacteria > Oceanospirillales > Halomonadaceae > Halomonas > Halomonas sp. A29. Next base: position 73,920 of record NZ_JAXQPR010000015.1, on the reverse strand, counting down.
AGGCGCTGCGCAGTGTGGCCTCCGCGCCGGGCGAGGTGATCCTCCCGGGTGAGTGGGAAAAGGCAGTGGAACTGATCGCTGCCGGCGAGGAGATCAACTACGAGGGTGCCTCTGGCAGCCATGAGTTCGACGAGAACGGCGACGTACCGGGCGTGGTGCTCGAAATGGCGGTGGAAGGCGGTGCCTTCGTCGGCAAGGGGCTGATCCAGGACTAAACCCCGCTCAGACCTAGCCTGCACACAAGAGGGCCTCGGCACTGCCGAGGCCCTTCTTTTTAAATGTGGTTTTTAGAGAGGTGCGGATTTATGTCGCATAAATCACCCTCTCTACCCGTGGTGTTTTACTTTCTCGGGCAGCAGTCCCTGCGGGGCGAAGCGCAGCACCAGCGTGATCAATAGGCCGATCACGAATACCCGCGCCTGCAGTGCGCGGCTGTCGAGGTTGCCCGGCGGCTCCCAGCCGAACCAGCCTTCGCCGATGGCCGCGGCGCCATGCATCACGAACAGCGCCAGCGGTTCGGACATCAGCCAGATGATGTAGACCGCCACGGCGCCGAAGATGGTGCCCAGGTTGTTGCCGGGACCGCCCAGGATCACCATCACCAGCACCAGGAAGGTGTGGTTCAGCGGCAGGAAGCCGTTGGGGTCGAAGATGCTGTTGAACGAGGCCAGCGCACCGCCGCCGATACCCATCAGGATGCAGCCCAGCACGAAGATTTCCAGGCGGCGCTTGTTGATGTCCTTGCCCATCGCCGAGGCCGAGATCTCGTTGTCGCGAATGGCGCGGATCATGCGACCCCAGGGGGCGTGATAGGCGCGGTGCAACAGGAAGAAGATCACCGCGATCATGGCCGCCGTGACCGACAGGTACAGCGCCCGGGCCAGGGTGAAGCCCAGCGCGCTGGGGCCCGGAGTGGGCCAGGGCAGCGGCGAGACGGTGGCAGTGCCGCGGGTCAGCCAGTCGGAGTTCTTGAGGAAGGCCTTGATGATCTCGGCGATACCGAGGGTGGCAATGGCCAGGTAGTCGCTGCGCAGCCCCAGGCAGATATGGCCGATGAAGTAGCCGATGGCGCCGGCCAGCGCGCCGCCGACGACCCAGCCGGTCCAGGCCGGCAGGCCCAGACCGCCGATGAATCCAGCACGGGACTGGATCTCGCCGGTCACGCCGCGCAGCATGCTGATCACCACCAGGTAGAGCACCACGGCCAGCACGATGGCGATCAGCGTGCGCAGCTTGCGCGGTACTCCGATACGGTCGAGCTTGGTGGCGCCATAGACGAGCATCACCGCAGCGGCACCGTAGAGCAGCACGCGGCCGAGCTCGCCGGGCAGCTCGGTGCCCCAGAAGGCGTCGTTGACCGGTACGCTCAAGAACATGGTGGCAAAGGCGCCCAGCGCGACGAAGCCCATCACGCCGGCATTGAACTGGCCGGCATAGCCCCACTGGATGGTCAGGCCCAGGGCCAGGATGGCATAGCAGGAGGCTTCCACCAGCATGCGTGTGCTGTAGGCGGTGCCCATCATGGCATAAACGCCGAGAACCGCCGCCAGCAGGATGCCGAACAGGATGACTTCGCGTAGCGGGAAACGAGACGGTGCGGCGACGGTATCTTCGCGGCGTTCGGTACGTTGCGTGCTCATCAGATCACCTTACCCTTGAAGATGCCGGTGGGACGCCACACCAGGATCGCCACCAGGATGAAGAAAGGCACCACGATCTTGTATTCGGTGCCGACGAAGGCGAGGTTGCGCGGGAGCTCGAGCCATTCGGGGAAATGGTGCTGGATGGGGCGCAGCAGCACCGTCCAGTTGAACACCGCCAGCGTCTCGGCAAAGCCCACCACGAAGCCGCCCGCGATGGCCCCGTAGGGGTGGCCCACACCACCGACGATGGCCGCGGCGAAGATCGGCAGCAGCAGGAAGAAGCTCAGGTCGGGCTTGAAGGTCACGTCGAGCGACAGCAGGGTGCCGGCGATGGCCGCCAGGCCCCCGGCGATCACCCAGGTCACCGACACGATGTAGTTGGTGTTGATGCCCGAGGCTCGCGCCAGGTCGGGATTGTCGGACATGGCGCGCATCGCCTTGCCCAGCCGCGTGCGGTTGAGGAACAGGTGCAGCCCCACCACGCAGGCGATGGTCAGGATGAACAGGATGATCTGCGGCTCGGTGACGATGATGGGCCGGGCGGCCAGCTCGAACGGCACGTCGAGGCGGTAGATCTCCTTGCGCTCGCCGGCCAGGTACAGGTTCTGGGAGCCGGTACCGGCGAACAGGCGGATCAGCCCCTGCAGCATCAGGGTCACGCCCAGCGAGGCGATTACCATGACGATGGGCTTGACGCCGTGGGCGCGCAGCGGCTTGTAGAACGCCTTGTCGATACCTACCGCGAGCAGGGCGGTGAGCACCATGGCCAGCGGCAACATGACGATGGGGGTGGGCAGGCCCACTACCCCACCCACGCCGGGGAAGGCCAGGGTCAGCAGCAGTACCATGAAGGCGCCGAAGGTCATCATGTCGGCATGGGCGAAGTGGGCGAAGCGCATGATGCTGAAGATCAGCGTCACGCCGATGGCGCCGATGGCGTAGATCGAGCCGGTGACGCTACCGGCGATGATCACGTTGTTGATGAAGAAAACCAGTTCGTTCACGACTCACTCTCCAGTACGACTCCGGGCTCAACCGCCCAGGAAGCTCTTGGCTACTTCCGGGTCGGCGAGCAGGGCTGCGCCGGTATCGGTGAAGCGGTTCTTGCCAGCGGCCAGCACGAAGCCCTTGTCGGCGATGGCCAGGGCCTGCTTGGCGTTCTGTTCGACCATGAGGATGCCGACACCGGCGGCGTTGATCTCCTTCACGCGCTCGAAGATTTCGTTCATGTAGAGCGGCGAAAGGCCGGCGGTGGGTTCGTCGAGCAGCAGCACGTCTGGTTCTGCCATCAGTGCGCGGCCCATGGCGACCATCTGCCGTTGGCCGCCGGAAAGCTCGCCGGCGGGTTGGTGGCGCTTGTCGTAGAGCGGGGGAAAGAAGTCATAGACCTGCTTGAGCATGCGCTTGACGTTGCCCGGCTTGAGGAAGGCGCCCATCTCAAGGTTCTCTTTCACCGTGAGGCTGGGGAAGACGTTCTTCTCCTGGGGCACGAAGCCCATGCCTTTCTGCACGAGCTTGTTGGGTGGCAGGTTGTGGATTGGCTCGCCGCGCAGCAGGATCTCGCCCTGGCTGACGGTGAGCAGGCCGAAGATGGCCTTGAGCATGGTGGACTTGCCGGCGCCGTTGGGGCCGACGATCACGCCGACCTCGTTGGCCTCGATCGACATGTCCACCCCGTTGAGGATGTTCATGCCGCCGTAGCCGCCGTGCACGTCGCGTGCTTCGAGTAGTGGCATCGTGGATTCTCTGCGCTGTCGTTGCTGTTCTTCTTGTCGGTTTCTGCGGGCCGGTGGGGGTAGGCAAGGCCCCTCAGGCGACGTTGGAACCGAAGTAGGCTTCGATCACCTGAGGATTGTTCTGGATCTCCTCGATGGTGCCTTCGACCATGACGCTGCCCTGGGCCAGCACGATCACGGGGTCGCACAGGCGCGCGATCATCTCCATGTCGTGCTCGATGACCAGGAAGGTGTAGCCCATCTCGCGATTGAGCCGTTCGATGTTGCTCACCAGGTCGCCCAGCAGGGTGCGGTTGACCCCGGCGGCGATCTCGTCGAGCAGCACCACGCGGGCGTCGGTCATCATGGTGCGGCCGAGCTCCAGCAGCTTCTTCTGCCCGCCCGAAAGGTTGCCGGCCAGCTCGTTGCGCACATGGTGAAGGCCGATGAAGTCGACCACCTCGAGCGCACGGCGGCGGACCTCTTCCTCCTCGCGGCGTACGACTCCCGGTTTGAACCAGGCGTCGAAGAGGCTTTCGCCGGCCTGCCGGGGCGGCACCATCATCAGGTTCTCCAGCGCCGTCATCTGGGAGAACTCGTGGGCGATCTGGAAGGTGCGCAGCAGGCCCTTGTGGAACAGCTCGTTGGCGGGGCGGTTGGTGATGTCCTCGCCGTCGAGCAGGACCTGGCCGCTGTCGAGGGGCAGGGCGCCGGCAATGATGTTGAACAGGGTCGACTTGCCGGCCCCGTTGGGGCCGATCAGCCCGGTGATCGAGCCCTTCTCGACCTGGATCGAGCAGTCGTTGATGACCTTCAGGCCACCAAAGGCCTTGTAGACGTGCCTGACGTCGATGATGGATGGCATGTATGCACCTGCACAGTATTCCTTTCCGGAATCTTTGTTATGAAGCCAAGTATCGAGCCGCCGCCCGAAGGCGGCGGCAAGGTATCGTTATTATCGCTCCTGGCGGTTGCCGACCAGGAAGGTGCGGCCGGCGGCGAAGGCGCCGACGATGATCAGGGCGCCCAGGGTCGGAATCAAGTAGCCGTCGATCTGCGGAATGGTGCGCAGGAATACGAAGGCCACCGCGGCGGGCGCCACGAAGCGTACCAGGAAGCGCCAGACCTGGAACCAGGTCTCGCTGGTACGCATCTCCTTCATGACTTCGGAGTGGGTCAGCGCCCAGCCGGCGAACAGCGCGATGAGCATGCCGCCCAGCGGCATGAAGATGTTGGTCAGCAGTTCGATGAAATCGAAGGCGCTGCGGCCGAACAGGACGTGGAAGGGGCTGCCCTCGGCCCAGGTGTTGAAGCTGATCACCGTCAGCAGGCCCAGGGCCCAACTGGCCACTACCATGGCGAATACCGCCTGGGGGCGGGTCATGTCGAAGCGTTCGACCAGGAAGGCGGCCACCGGCTCGATCAGCGAGATCGAGGAGCTGATCGCGGCACCCAGTACCAGGATGAAGAACACCCCACCGATCAAGGCGCCGAAGGGCATCTCGGCGAACGCCAGCGGCAGGGTGACGAACATCAACCCCGGCCCGGCAGCGGCGTCGAGCCCGGCGCCGAACACCAGCGAGAAGATCGCCAGGCCGGCGACCATGGCCACGGCGGTGTCGATGAAGGCCACGGCGAAGGCAGTGCGGCTCAGCGAGGCGTCGCTTGCCATGTAGGCGCCATAGGCCATGATCGCGCCCATGCCGAGACTCAGGGTGAAGAACGATTGGCCCATGGCCTGCAGCCAGCCTTCGAGGCTCAGGTCGGCCAGGTTGAAGGTGAACAGGAAGCTGGCCGCGGCGGCGAAGTCGCCGTTGGCGATGCCGTAGGCGAGTACCACCAGCAGGATCACGAACAGTGCCGGCATCATGATGCGCAGCCCGCTCTCGATGCCCTTGTGGATGCCCATGCCCACGATCAGCCCCGAGGCGATGATGAACAGGGTGTGGTAGAGCGTGAGCAGGCTCGGTGAGGCCAGCAGTGCATCGAAGCCGGCACCGATGGTGGCCGCATCGGCGCCGACCAGCGAGCCGGTGAGCATTTGCCAGGTGTAGTGGATCGCCCAGCCGGCGATCACCGAATAGAAACTGAGGATCAAAAAGGCCGCGGCGGCGCCCAGCCAGCCGATCGACTCCCAGGCGTGGGAGGCCTTGTGGGTGCGGGTCAGGAAGCGCATGCCCATGATTGGGCTTCTGCGGCTGGCGCGGCCGAGCATGGTCTCGGCGATCAGGATCGGAATGCCGACGGCGAAGATGGTCAGGGCGTAGACCAGGATGAAGGCGCCGCCGCCGTTCTCACCGGTCAGGTAGGGAAAGCGCCACAGATTGCCGAGCCCCACTGCCGAGCCGACGGCAGCCAACAGGAAGGTACCCTTGTGTGTCCAGACGTTGTGCGTACTCATTGTGCTTCCGAAGACTCGTCGTGTGGCCTTATGGGCCCGCGGATGTCGCTACCGAAAGCCGGTTGGGTGGGCCGGTCGGTGGGCGCGTACACTGTGCGACAGAAACCCGCTCCATGGCCAGTAGACGATCGTTAAGGATACGTTGGAAGCGGCAGGTGACCGGGGCGCGGGTTCGTGGAAGTCAATGCGGCTCTTCATCCTCCTTGGCGATGTCGGCCGGGCGTGGCTCGAAGGCGCGGCTGGCATCCGGCAGCCTCACCGTGTCGCCCACGGCGAGCTTGCCTTGCAGCTTGCGGCGCTTGCCGCTGTGCGGCTCGATCAGTGCCGCTACGTCGCCGATGCTGGTGCCGTCGACATAGGCCTCGACCTTGATCCGAACCACCACGCCTTGGTAGCGGGCCGAGAGTATGTCGCCAGGCCCCGGCTCGGAGTAGCCCTGCGGGTTGCGTTCGTAGTGGCGCATGACGCTGTCGGCACCTGGATCGTCCCACTCTACGTGCTTGTGCATATGGCCTCCTGTACGGTCATCTTTTGCTCTCCTAGTGAGAAGCGTAGCCGCTCTTGCGCACGGGCAAGAAAAAGCCCACCTAGTGGTGGGCTTCCTCGGCGACCCTGGTTCAAGGGGCTTCCTCGGAGAGTTCCATGATCAGGCGCGTGGCCAAGTAGAGGCGCGGCACTACGCTATGCAGTTCCACGAACTCGTCGCTGCTGTGGTAGCGGCCGCCCACCAGGCCCAGCGATTCGAGCACGGCGGGGCGTTCGGCGTCGGGCTGGTAGGCGTAGGCGGCATCGGTGCCGCCGCCGATCTCGACGGCGTCCAGTTCGAGGCCGAGTTCGGCATAGATCTCCTTGGCCACTTCCGCCAGCTCCTGGGTCTGCGGGTTCTCCGGCAGCGGCGGCCGGCCACGCTCCAGGCGGAATTCCACTTCGGTATCCTCGATCAGCCGGTTGGCGATGATCTCGTTGGCTTCCTCTGTCACACGGTCGTACTCGTCGGCTTCGAAGTAGCGCATGTCGCCTTCGGCCCGTGCGCGCTCGGGAATGATGTTGCGGGTGCCGCCGCCCTCGACCACCGTCCAGTTGAGGGTGGTTTCCTTGTCGGGGTCGCCAAGGTCGCTGAGCTGCAGCAACTGGTGGGAGAGCTCCATCACCGCGTTGCGGCCTTCGTCGGGCGCGCTGCCGGCATGCGAGGCGCGTCCGGTCACCTCGAGGGAGGCGTAGTTGATGCCCTTGGTCACGATGGTGACCGCGTCCATGCCGTCCTCGCCCAGGGTCGGCTCGAAGACCAGCACCGCATCCTGCTCGGCGGCGAGCTGCTGGATCAGCTCGCGGGAACCCAGCGAACCCTGCTCCTCGTCGGGGTTGAAGACGACCGTCAGCGTGCCGTAGCCGTCGTACTCCAGTTCCTCGAGTATTGCCAGGCTGTGCAGGATGATCGCCACGCCGCCCTTGGCATCGCCCACGCCGGGGCCGAAGGCGCGGCCATCCTCGGTGCGGTATGGTCGCTCGGCCGCGGTTCCCTCGCCGAATACCGTGTCGTAGTGGATCATCAGCATGATGTCGCGTTCGCCGCTGCCTTCGAGGGTGCCGACCAGCGTGTTGCCGCCTAGCTCCTCGGAGGGGTGGGTCTCGACCTCGGCGCCCAGCTCGCGCAGGCGCTCGTCGAGAATCGCCTCGACCTCGGCCAGGCCCGGCTCATAGGTGGTGCCGGAATCGATGTTGACCAGGGTTTCGAGCGTCTCGAGCAGCGGCTCCTCATGGCGCTCGGCGGCATCGAGCACCGCCCGGTCGGCATCGGCGAGCGCCTGGTCGGCTTCGCTGGCAACGGGCTCGGCGGTAACGGGGGCAGCGGCGAACATAGCGGCCAGGGCCGCGCCGCAGCAGAGCGGCTTGAGGGGGAATCCATTCATGGCAGTAATCCCTGTGGGTCTTCTTGACTGTCGATGACATGCATTGCGGGCGCGAGGCGCTGGGTACAGTCTAGGCCAGGTGCTCGCGAACGCCACCCATTGTCCCGCCGTCGCGATGGACGGGCGAGTGCCTTAGTGGAATGCACCGCATGAGGGAGGGCAAAACGACGACACCCGCCGAATGGCGGGTGTCGTTGAGAAGCGAGCGAGGCTTACTTCTTGGAGCGCTTGCGCTCGTGCTCCTTGAGGAACTTCTTGCGCAGGCGGATGTGGTTGGGCGTGACTTCCACCAGTTCGTCGGAGTCGAGGAACTCGATGGCCTGCTCCAGGCTGAACTTCACCGGCGGGGTCAGCACGATGTTCTCGTCGTTGCCCGAGGCGCGCATGTTGTCGAGCTTCTTGCCCTTGGTGGGGTTGACCACCAGGTCGTTGGCGCGGTTGTGGATGCCCACCAGCATGCCTTCATAGACCTCGGTACCGTGGTCGATGATCAGCTTGCCGCGCTCCTGCAGGGCGTACAGCGCATAGGCCAGCGCCTTGCCGTCGACCATCGACACCAGCACGCCGTTGCGGCGCTCGATGGCTGCGTCGGGCTTGAGCGGGCCGTAGTGGTCGAAGCGGCTGGTGAGGATGCCGGTGCCCGAGGTCAGGGTCAGGAACTGGCCGCGGAAACCGATCAGTCCACGTGCGGGAATGATGAAATCCAGGCGCACGCGGCCCTTGCCGTCGGGGTTCATGTTGGTCAGCTCTCCCTTGCGGTAGCCGAGCTCCTCCATGATCGCGCCCTGGTGCTGCTCCTCGCAGTCGATGATCACCTCTTCGTACGGCTCCTGCTTGACGCCGTCGATCTCCTTGATGATCACCTCGGGACGGCCCACCGCCAGCTCGAAGCCTTCGCGACGCATGGTCTCGATCAGCACCGAGAGGTGCAGTTCGCCGCGGCCGGAAACCTTGAACTTCTCGGGGCTCTCGCCCTGCTCGACACGCAGCGCCACGTTGTGGATCAGCTCCTGCTCGAGGCGATCCTTGATGTTGCGGCTGGTGACGTACTTGCCGTCGCGCCCGGCGAAGGGCGAGTCGTTGACCTGGAAGGTCATGGAGACGGTGGGCTCGTCCACCGACAGCGGCGGCAGCGCCTCGGGGGCGGCCGGGTCGCATAGGGTATCGGAGATCGAGAGCTCGTCGACACCGGTGATGCAGACGATGTCACCGGCGGTGGCGAGCTCGGTCTGCACGCGCTCGAGACCCATGTGGGTCATGACCTGGCCGACCTTGCCCTTGCGGCTCTTGCCGTCGGTGCCGATCACCACGATCTGCTGGTTGGGCTTGACCGAGCCGCGTTTGATGCGACCCAGGCCGATGACGCCCACGTAGCTGGAGTAGTCCAGCGCCGAGATCTGCATCTGGAACGGGCCGTCGAGCTCAACGGCCGGCGGCTCGACGATGTCGACGATGGCCTGGAACATGGGTGACATGTCCTCGGCCAGCGCTTCCGGGTCCATGCCGGCGATGCCGTTGAGGGCCGAGCAGTAGATGATCGGGAAGTCGAGCTGCTCGTCGCTGGCGCCGAGGTTGTCGAACAGATCGAAGATCTGGTCGATGACCCAGTCGGGGCGCGCGCCAGGGCGGTCGATCTTGTTGACCACCACGATCGGCTTGAGGCCCTGGGCGAAGGCCTTCTGGGTCACGAAGCGGGTCTGCGGCATGGGGCCGTCGACGGCATCCACCAGCAGCAGCACCGAATCCACCATCGACATCACGCGCTCGACCTCGCCGCCGAAGTCGGCGTGTCCGGGGGTGTCGACGATATTGATGTGGAAGTCGCGGCCGTTGCCGTCCTGCCAGCGAATCGCGGTGTTCTTGGCCAGGATGGTGATGCCGCGTTCCTTTTCCTGGTCGTTGGAGTCCATGATCCGCTCCTGTCCCTCGGCCTTGCGATCCAGCGTGCCGGATTGGCTCAGGAGCTTGTCGACCAGCGTGGTCTTGCCGTGGTCGACGTGAGCGATGATGGCAATATTGCGCAAACTCTCGATACGAGAGGGGGTTACAGCTGTGTTCATAAGGTGTGACTCATCAACAGGTGCGCACCTATGTACACATCGATAGGACGTACCCTAGGCGCGGGGTAGGGGAGTGGTGGCGCATTGTACAGATTAGCGGCGAAGGGGAATAGCACAACCTCTCATAATACGCTTCTCAGCCTGAGGCGTGGCTCTCCCCATGCGGTCGAGGCTGCCCGGGCAATGTTCCCGACCGGCAAAGCCGTGCACGAGTCGGACGGCTTGGTGCGATGAAATTCAATAAGGGAACTTTGTTGACACCTTTCTACACTTAACTACACAGTTCGTAACGAACATTCTCCCGAGCGGCCCTCCCTGCCTTGGTGGAGCCAGAGCCATGACCCTGTCCAGTGTCATTTTCGATGCACGTGCCGCGGGAGCGAAACTGCCGCGCAATCTGGTCATCTTCGAGCAGGCCGCCCGGCGTTGGCAGGGCGGCTATGAGCTGCTGCTGGTGGATGATACCGGCGATCGCCGGCTGCCCGCGTTGGCTCAGCGCCACCAGGCCACGCTGCTGTCGTGTAGTTCCGTCGCCTTGGGCAGCCGCCTCAACGCCGCGGTGCGTGCGAGCCGCGGGGAGTTTCTGTTGTTCCCCGGGCTGGGGGATCGCCGCGCTGCGGACTGGCTGAGCCACCGCTTGGTCGATGTGGAGCGCAACAGCGACTGGGACGCCGGTGTCCTGCCGGTTCGCCGGCACAGCTGGATGCGCTGGTGGTGGCTGCTCCAGGGCCCTTCACCCCGAGATACCTTCTGGGTGGCGCGGCCTTGGTTCGAGCGCATCGGTGGCTTCGACCCACAATTGGGGAGCAATGCGCTGCCCGACCTGCTCGAACGGCTTAGGGCCTGTCAAGCGCGCGTGTCGATCGAAACCGCCTGAGCATCGCTGCGTTTTGTGCACCCATGTGGTGCGCAAGGATATTGATTGCACCAACTTGGCGCCTTGTTTGGGCTCTGATGGGGCAGAACGAGGCCGGTCGGGCAGGCTTGGTGCAGTCCGATACAGTGCGGTGCAAATTATTTTCTCGTAAAAACAATTGTTTAATATTTTCCTGGGCTTGCATGGTGCATGTTTGGCATGCCTCCTGCATTCGTATGGGCAGCTCTCCATGCTTGTGCATGGCGACGTGGGCAGCAGGCCCACAGCGTGTTACAACAGGCGCTGCAACGAACCCGCGCCAGTGGACTTCAGCCAAACGAATCGAGCCACAGCTCAAACGGAGGACACACATGTCAGCCAAGACTCTCGCCCTGATCGAAGAACATGATGTGAAGTGGGTAGACCTGCGCTTCACCGACACGCGGGGCAAGGAACAGCACGTCACCATTCCGGCCCGTGACGTCAACGAGGAATTCTTCGAGAACGGCCAGATGTTCGATGGCTCCTCCATCTCCGGCTGGAAGGGCATCAACGAGTCGGACATGATCCTGCGTCCGGAAGACGGTACCGCTTTCCTCGACCCGTTCACCGAAGACGCCACCCTGGTACTGCGCTGCGACATCATCGAGCCGGCTACCATGCAGGGCTACGAGCGTGACCCGCGCTCCATCGCCAAGCGCGCCGAAGCCTACCTGCAGTCAACTGGCCTGGGCGATACCGCCTTCTTCGGCCCCGAGCCCGAGTTCTTCATCTTCGACGAAGTACATTGGAAAGCCGATATCGAAGGCGCCATGTACAAGATCACCTCCGAAGAGGGCGCCTGGGCCACCGACCGTCAGGTCGAGGGCGGCAACCTGGCGCACCGTCCGCGGGTCAAGGGCGGCTACTTCCCGGTGCCCCCGGTCGACAGCTTCCACGATATTCGTGGCGCCATGTGTAACACCTTGGAAGCCATCGGCCAGACCGTCGAAGTGCACCACCACGAGGTAGCCAACGCCGGCCAGAACGAGATCGGCGTCCGGTTCAACACCCTGGTGAAGAAGGCCGACGAAGTTCAGGAAATGAAGTACGTGATCCACAACGTGGCCCACGCCTACGGCAAGACCGCGACCTTCATGCCCAAGCCGCTGGTCGGCGACAACGGCAGCGGCATGCACGTGCACCAGTCTTTCTGGAAGGACGGCCAGAACCAGTTCGCTGGCGACCAGTACGCCGGTCTGTCCGAAATGGCGCTCTATTATATCGGCGGCATCATCAAGCACGCCCGTGCCCTGAACGCCTTCACCAACGCTTCCACCAACTCCTACAAGCGTCTGGTGCCGGGCTTCGAGGCGCCGGTCATGCTGGCCTACAGTGCCCGCAACCGCTCGGCCTCCATCCGCATTCCGTACACTGCGAGCCCGAAGGGCAAGCGTGTCGAGGCTCGCTTCCCCGACCCGACCGCCAACCCCTACCTGGCCTTCGCCGCCATGCTGATGGCCGGTATCGACGGCATCAAGAACAAGATCCACCCCGGCGATGCCATGGACAAGAACCTCTATGACCTGCCGCCGGAAGAGGGCAAGCTGGTTCCGACCGTCGCCAACAGTCTGGATCAGGCCCTCGAGGCGCTGGACGCTGACCGTGCCTTCCTCACCGAAGGCGGTGTGTTCACCGACGACATGATCGATGCCTACATCGAACTCAAGATGGAAGACGTCGAGCGTATTCGCATGACGACGCACCCGATCGAGTTCGACATGTACTACAGCTGCTGATATCGCAGTCTGGACGGCTGGACGAGGCTTGCCTCGCCAGCCGGCACCGCCAAGGGGCTCCGCATCGCGGCGCCCCTTTTTTGTCGTACACTGAGTTGCGAAAGGTTGCGGAGAAACACGTTTTTATTGGCGTATTGGCCGGCCGACAGCGGTGCTGTGTGAGTCGCCGTCGCAGGGAGAGTCCTCATGGTCAAGGCGATCGCGCTGTGTCTGCTGGGCCTGGTGGTGACGCATACGGCGTTGGCCACGACGATCTATCGCACTACCGATGCGCAAGGGAACGTGATCTTCACCGACGACCCCAATCGCGGTGGCGAACCGGTCGAGCTGGCGCCATTGACCGTGATTCCGTCGCAGGTCGAGGGGCGACAGTCCGAGCCGCCACGCGTCGAGGGCGTTGCCCCGCGCATGGGCGAGGCGCCAGGCCAGCCCTTCATGCCCTACGATACCTTTCGCATCCGCTCGCCGGAGCATGGGGCCGACCTTCCTGCCAGCTATGCCGGCAATCTGCAGGTGGAGCTGGCCATCGAGCCGGAACTGCGCCCCGATCACAGCGTGCGGCTGCTGGTTGATGGCCGGGTGAGCCAGACCCCCATGCACACCCGTGCCTTCATGCTCAACGACCTCGGCCGTGGCGAATACGTACTCCAGGCAGAGCTGCTCGATGCCCGAGGACAGGTGCGCCACCGCAGCCCGCCGGTTTCTCTCTACGTGCAAAGAGTCAATTGATGCTGCCTCAGAGTGTCGCCTGATCGTCAGGCGCTCTGCCCCAATCTGATGACTGCGCCCTCTCCTGGCTCATCAATCGTGGACTGCGATGCACCAAGGCGGGAGAGGTTGGTGCTCACTGGCATGGCAGTTTGTCTATTGATGCACCATCATAGTGCATGATGGTCCGCTACATTCGCCCTGAAACGGCGCCATGCTGCGTCAGGGTGGGTTGGCGCGCTTCTTGCTTGGTATGTTCAGTCTTTGAACGTGGCCGGCTTCGGGACGCTGGTTGTGGCGGTCCCTACCGATGCGCCATGACGATGCACATGCTGCTCCACGCACTCCCGCATTTGCCAAGGGAAGGTCGTAAATGTATCGACGCCTGATGGAACACCTCACCACGGCGGTGCTGCTGCTGGACGAAGAGCTGCGGCTGAGCTGGATGAACCCGGCGGCCGAAGCCTTGCTGGCGGTCAGCCTGGGTCGGGTAAGGGGGCTTTGCCTGCCGACGCTGCTGGCCGAGGACGATGGCATGGGCGAGGTGCTGGCCAAGGCTCGCGACGACCAGCATCCCTTCACCCAGCGCGAGATGAGGCTGGCGCTGCTCAGCGGTACCGTCGTCACGGTCGACTATACGGTGACGCCGCTGTCGACCTCGGAGCTGCTGGTGGAGATGGAGCCCCGCGACCGCCTGCTGCGGATCTCACGCGAGGAGGCCTTGCTCAACCGTCAGGAGGCGATCAAGGTGCTGTCGCGCGGCCTGGCCCATGAGGTCAAGAACCCGCTAGGCGGGATTCGTGGCGCCGCGCAGCTGCTGGAGCGCGATCTCGACGACCCCTCCCTGCAGGAGTTCACCCGTATCATCGTCGAGGAGGTCGACCGCCTGCGTGACCTGGTCGACAGCATGCTGGGGCCGAACAAGCTGGTGCGTCACGAGCCGCTCAATGTTCACAAGGTACTGGAACGTGTACGCACGCTGCTGATGGCCGAGACCCCGGCGGTAAGCATCGAGCGTGACTACGATCCCAGCCTGCCGGATTTCCCCGGCGACGAAGCCCAGATGATTCAGGCAGTGCTCAACGTAGCGCGCAACGCCATTGAGGCGATGACCGAGGCGGGCACCGAAGCCCCGAGCCTGCTGTTGCGCACCCGGGCGCGCCGCCAGTTCACCCTGGGAGCGGAGCGTCATCGCCTGGTTTGTGAAGTGGCCATGATCGACAACGGCCCCGGCGTCCCCGAGAGCCTTCAGGAAACCCTTTTCTATCCCATGGTATCGGGGCGTGCCGATGGCAGTGGACTGGGACTGTCCATCGCCCAGGGCATCCTGCACCAGCACCAGGGGCTGATCGAGTGCGATTCCCGCCCCGGCCATACCGAGTTTCGTCTGCTTATTCCATTGGAGAGGCGCCATGACTGATGTCGCACGTGTCGCGGTGGTCGACGACGACCGCGCCATTCGCTGGGTGCTGGAGCGCGCCCTGGCTCAGCCCGACCTCGAGGTCGAATGTATCGACCGGGCCGATGTGGCGCTCAGCCGCTTGCTGGACGACCCTCCCGACGTGCTGGTCACCGACATTCGCATGCCGGGGATAGACGGCCTCGACCTGATGTCGCGTGTACGTGAAGTGCATCCCGACCTGCCGGTCATCGTGATGACCGCCCACTCCGACCTCGACAGCGCCGTGGCCTCCTATCAGGGCGGCGCCTTCGAATACCTGCCCAAGCCGTTCGACGTCGACGAGGCGCTGGCCCTGGTGCGTCGCGCCGTGGCCCATGCCCGCGAGCGCAAGCGTCCGGTCAGTGTGCCCGAGGGCCTGGACGCCGAGATCATCGGCGAAGCGCCGGCGATGCAGGAGGTGTTCCGTGCCATCGGCCGCTTGTCGCACTCGCACATCACGGTACTGATCAACGGCGAGTCGGGTACCGGCAAGGAGCGGGTGGCCCGTGCCCTGCATCAGCACAGCCCGCGTTCCAGTCATCCGTTCATTGCCCTGAACATGGCGGCAATCCCCCGCGACCTGATCGAGTCCGAACTGTTCGGCCACGAGAAGGGCGCCTTCACCGGCGCCACGGCAAGCCGCCAGGGGCGCTTCGAGCAGGCCAACGGCGGCACCCTGTTCCTCGACGAGATAGGCGACATGCCCGCCGAGACCCAGACGCGGCTGCTGCGGGTGCTGGCTGACGGCGAATTTTATCGGGTCGGTGGCCACACGCCGGTCAAGGTGGACGTGCGCATCATCGCCGCCACCCACCAGAATCTGGAACGGCTGGTGGAGGACGGTCGCTTCCGCGAGGACCTGTTTCATCGCCTCAACGTGATCCGTGTGCATCTGCCCAGGTTGGCGGAGCGGCGCGAGGACATCCCGCGGCTGGCGCGCCACTTCCTGGCCGAGGCCGCCAAGGAACTCGCCACCGACATCAAGGTGCTGACCAAGGACGCCGAGGCTCACCTGACCCGGTTGGCCTGGCCTGGGAACGTGCGTCAGTTGGAGAACACCTGTCGTTGGCTGACGGTAATGGCTTCGGGCCGCGAGATCCTGGTCGAGGACCTGCCGCCGGAGCTGCGCCAGGGTGAAGGTGGTGACGTCGCCAACGGCGACTGGCGTGCCGCCTTCCGCGACTGGGCCGACCGCGCCCTGGCGGCGGGGCACACCCACCTGCTGGAAGAGGCGGTGCCGGACTTCGAGCGCATCCTGATAGAGACCGCGCTCAAGCACACCGGTGGGCGCAAGGGCGAGGCCGCCGAGCTGCTGGGTTGGGGCCGCAATACGCTGACACGCAAGCTCAAGACGCTGCTGCCCTCGCTGGCGGAGGATTGAAGCACTCGCCCGCCGCATTCGCCCGTCGCCATGCTCTTGAAGGGCTGGCGGCTGAGGTTGATGGAGCGATTTCTATCAACTGCGACAGGCACAGGTTCGTTGCAGCGTCACGTCGATACCTAAAGGCCGAGCTTCGAGAAGCTCGGCCTTTTTGCGTGGTTTCATCGTAGCCGTGGTCATACCGCCTGCGGCAGTGCCAGAATGAAGGCTTCAGGAGGAAGCCCATGACGCAGATGCACTGGCAGCAGTTGCTCGACCCTTCCCGGCTGCACGGAAAGCCCACCAGCGGTCGTGACGAGATCGGCCGCAGCCCATTCCACAAGGATCATGATCGGATCGTCTTCTCAGGCTCGTTCCGGCGGCTGGGGCGCAAGACCCAGGTTCATCCCCTGACCGACAACGACCATATCCATACCCGCCTGACCCACTCCCTGGAGGTGGGCTGCGTGGGGCGCAGCTTGGGCATGATCGTCGGTGAGCTGTTGCGCGAGCGGCTGCCGACATGGATCACCCCGGCCGACCTGGGCGTGATCGTTCAGGCCGCCTGCCTGGGACACGATATCGGCAACCCACCTTTCGGCCACGCCGGCGAATACGCCATCCGCGACTGGTTCAAGCGCGCCGAGGCCGATGGCAGCGGCTTGCTCGAGGGGCTTAGCGAGCATGAACGGGCCGACCTGCTGACCTACGAGGGCAACGCCCAGGGCTTTCGCATCGTCACCCAGATCGAATACAACCAGTTTCGCGGTGGCATGCGCCTGACCGCGGCGACCCTGGGCACTCTGCTCAAGTATCCCTGGACCGTGGAGCATGGCGGCAGTGCCGGCAAGTTCGGCTGTTACCAGTCCGAGCGATCGATGCTCGAGGACGTGACCCGCAGCTTGGGGCTGCTGCCCCGTGGTGCGGGGCGCTGGTGCCGGCATCCGCTGGCCTGGCTGGTGGAGGCCGCTGACGACATCTGCTACGCGCTGCTGGATCTCGAGGATGGTCTGGAGATGGGCATCCTGCGCTTCGAGGAGGTGGCCGAAGTGCTGCTGCAGATCGCCGGCGATGCGCCGCCCGACTACCCGCGCATGGTCCGCGACGGCGTCTCGCAGCGGCGGCGTATCGCCGCCCTGCGCGGTGCCGCCATGGAGCGGGCGGTCAACGACGTGGGGGCCGTGTTCGTCGAACACGAGACGGCGCTGCTCAACGGCACTCTTTCCAGTGACCTGCTCGAACTCTGCCACCCCGACCTGGGCTGGGGCGTGGCGGCGGCCAAGCAGCTCGCTCGCGAGCGCATCTTTCAGAACGAGCGCAAGGCCAAGCTGGAGATCGGTGCCTACACCACGCTGGGTATCCTGCTCGAGGCTTTCATCGGTGCCGCCCACGAGCTGCACTTCACCGGCCAGTCGAGCTTCAAGCATCAGCGGGTGCTGGCGCTGATCGGCGAGAACACGCCGCGCCCCTCCTGGCCGCTATACGACAGCTACCGGCGAATGCTCGACTTCATCGGTGGCATGACCGACCACTATGCGGTGGACCTGGCCCAGGAGATGGGCGGACGCCTCAGGGGCGACTGAGCGGATGCGAGCGTGGCGGCGGGGAATCTGGGCCGGACTGGCGCTGCTGGATCGCCAGCCACGATAGAGCCGATGTCATATCGATGGCTCGCTCAGCGTCGGATTTCGATCCAGCTCCGCGGCGCGCTCGATGAGAGCCGTGATCACCTTGTCGTGCAGTGCATCGTCGATTTCACCGAGGTGGTGTTCGCTGAGCTGCTGAGACAACGCTTCGCCGCTTACCACCATCAGGCCTTCGGGAGTGCCGGCGCAGGAGATGTCCCAGCCCGGCAGGGCGAGTACGCCCTGCACTGGCACCGGGCTGCCGCACTGCTGCTCGAGCCATGTGGCAAGCCAGCGCGAAGCGCGCAGGGTCTTGACCAGGGGGGCATGCTCGCTCCAGCCGGGGAAGCGCAGGCGCTCCGGCTCGACCGTGACCAGATTGATCTCGCGACCGTCCGAGGTGAACGGCCTCGTCCGGGCGCGTGTCTCAACCACGAACACACCGTGGGGCGTTATGGCGACGTGGTCGATGATGTCGGTGTCGGTCGGCACATCGTGAAACACATAGTAGGGATGCGCCTCTGGGTGCACCATGCGCTCCAGTTCCTGGCCCACGGCCAGCTCGCAGGCCAGCCCCAGCTTTATGCGTCGGATATGCTGGAAGTCGCGAATCAGCAGGAAGCAGTAGACCAGAACCAGCACGGTGCTCAGCGCCCCGTAGAGCGCCCATTCGAGCCAGTTCTGACGGTTGGCGAAGAGCATGCGGCCCATGCCGTAGACCAGTGGCGCCAGGGTCACGATAGGCCCCAGCGCGCCGTTGAGAAACAGCGTGGCGAAGGCACGGTCGAGCCGGTCGCGCAGGGCCTGTCCGGGCTCGCGTAGATGGCGGGCGTTGAAGGGCGAGCGGACACGGGCATCGTGCAGGTTGCGCAAGGCGATGACGATCACGGCCATGGCCCCGAGGGGGAACAGGAAGATGAGAGGCAGCAGATATTCCAGCCAGGCCATCGGGATTCGTCCTTGCCGGTGAAAGTCACATAAGCATTACATTCTAGACAACCTGAGGCGCGCAGGGCCATGTTCGATACCAGACAATGCGCTGCATCATGACGGATAGACGATGAACGATACACGACAGCCCGCCGAGACAGAAGCCATCGAACGCCTGCAGGAGTTCATGTCCCGCCATCCGCGCCTGGCCGTGCTCACTGGCGCCGGGGTCAGCACCGACAGCGGCATTCCCGACTATCGCGATGCCACCGGGGCCTGGAAGTGTGCCCCGCCCATGCAGCACAGGCAATTCATGACCAGCCATGCCGCGCGGCAGCGCTACTGGGCACGAGCCCTGGTAGGGTTTCGCACGCTGCATCGGGCCCGTCCGGGTGACGCCCACCGAGCCCTGGCCCGGTTGGAAGAGGCCGGGGGCGTGCATGGGGTCATCACCCAGAACGTCGATGGGCTGCATCAGAAGGCGGGTTCACGGCGAGTCATCGACCTGCATGGCCGGGCCGAGCAGGTGCGCTGTATGGGCTGCGGCGCCCTGCGCATGCGCCACGACCTGCATGCGGAGCTGGCCGAGCGTAATCCTGACTGGATAGAGAT
This sequence comes from Halomonas sp. A29, assembly GCF_046723295.1. Lineage (NCBI taxonomy): Bacteria > Pseudomonadati > Pseudomonadota > Gammaproteobacteria > Oceanospirillales > Halomonadaceae > Halomonas > Halomonas sp. A29. Next base: position 54,881 of record NZ_JAXQPR010000015.1, on the reverse strand, counting down.
GAAAGCGGAGGTGCGGCCGGATGGCGATGCCGATATCGAGACGGACTTCTCTACCTTCGATGTGCCCGGCTGCCGTCGCTGTGGCCAGGGGATCTGGAAGCCTGACGTGGTCTTCTTCGGCGACAGTGTGCCCTCCGAGCGCGTGGCTCGAGCCAGGGCCGTAGTCGAGGAAGCCGAGGCCCTGCTGGTGGTGGGCTCGTCGCTGATGGTCTATTCCGGCTATCGCTTCGCGCGCCAGGCGGCCGCTGCCGGCAAGCCAATCGCCTGTCTCAACCTGGGACACACTCGTGCCGATGGGCTCTACTCCCTCAAGCTCGAGGCGCCGGTGGGTGCGGTGCTCGCGGCGGTGACCGCCGCCCTTACGGGCGAGGGTCGAGCGGCAGGCTGACCGGTCTCTCGCCGGTACCCGATATGGGCACTGGCTCGGAGGTCACATGGGTCAGATTGCCCTGCTGGCGCAGTTCGGCCGACAACTGCGGTGAGCGGGCCGCCTCGAGAGTGCGGCGGTCGAAGCGCAACGCAACCGGCCAGGGGCCGCTTCCGCTTGGGGTCGAGCGGGTTTCCGCCAAGGTTCCCTCGGCGTCCCGCAGTTGTACCCGTAGCTCGGTATCAGCAGTAGGCTCCAGCCCGGCCGGGGGCTCGACGCGAACGCTGAGCTCGGTGAAGTCGGGTGTTCCGGCGCAGCCGGCCAGCGCCACCACGACCCCGATGCTGAGTAGCCAGCGGCGCCGAGTGGCCTGTGGTTTCGTACGTATTAAAGGCATGACGTCTCCTTGTTCAGCCGCCTGCGAGCTTGACGGTATAGCCCAGGCGTTCGAGCTCGGCCTTGAGCAGTTCGCGATGGTCGCCCTGGATCTCGATGACGCCGTCCTGTACCGAGCCACCAGTACCGCAGCGTTTCTTGAGTGTCTTGGCCAGCGCCTTGAGTTCCGCACCGGGTAGCGGCAGCCCGGTGATGGTGGTTACCCCTTTGCCCTTGCGACCGCTGGTTTCGCGTCGAATGCGCACGATGCCATCGAGCGAGGCGATGCGCTCCTGTTCGGCCAGCTCGACGCAGCAACAGTCGTTTTGCGGTTGGCGGCAGCCGGGGCAGATGTCGCCATGTTCGGTGGAATAGACCAGGCCGCGCAGCTGGTCCTGCAGTGAGGCCATGGAAGCTCCTGACTCGTAAGAAGCGGAATGAGTGCTGGCGTGATCATAACGTCCGGCGGAGCTCGTGCCTACGCAACGTCACCCACTGTTCAGGAGAAGCGCTGGTGTATAGCGGCGGGAAAGGCAGGCTGGCTCAGCGGGCGTGGGCGACCTGGCGGTTGTCCATGGCCCTGGCGTGCGCCAGATTCTCGATCACCGTGGGCAACTGATACATGCTGCTGATCATGATCGCCCCTTCGGGTGTTTCCTCGGCATCGGGATAGCGGTTCAGGTGGATAACCGTCATTCCGGCATCGAGCGCGGCCTTGACGCCCACCAGGGCATCATCGATGGCAATGCAGTCCTCGGCATCGAAGCCCATCATGCTGGCAGCGTGCAGATAGAGCCTTGGGTCGGGTTTCCAGTACTGGGCGGTATAGCCGCTATAGAGGTGCGTGCCGAAGAAATCGGCGAAGCCGATGGCTTTCAAGGAGGTGAGAATCTTGTTCTCGGGCCCATTGGAAACCACGCCGCACGGGTAGTTCGACAGTGCCAGGAGCGCTTCGCGGGCTCCTGTGATCGCCGACAGTTCGGTCTCGAGCCGGCGGTTCAGGTTGCTGCGCATCTCGGTTTCGGTTTCGGCCAGGTGCAGCGGGTCGACGCTGCCGTAGCGGTCTTCGAGAGCCGCCACGATGTTGCGGAAGCGACTGCCACGGAATTCTCCGATGTAGTCACTGGCCTGGAAGGGTAGCCCCAGCCGGGTCAGGCTGGCAGCCATCTCGGCGGCCAGCAGAGGCTCGCTGTCTACCAGCGTGCCGTCACAATCGAAAAGTAGGCATAGGGGGCTAATCATACCAATCTTCCTTCGCAGTCCTGTGACTGTCGAGCACCGTACCTCTTGTATCGGCATGCGGGCCGAAAAGTTTAGGCTGCCGCATGTTTAGCGAACGCTGTTTCCTAAGTATTGCGCGTAAGCGCATCGGGTTCAAGTGTCTCGGTAACATTGCGTCTCATGGGCTGCCCAGGCTGAGAAAAAGGGCTCTAAAAAATGCCGGGTCATACCTGCCTAGAACGGTCCCATGTGTCAGATGTCACCACCCACAGGCCAATTCTCGGCATCGTGCTGGCAAGTGAGGCTTATTTGTAAGATGCTGAATATTGGATGTTTTTAAGTTTAATTGGCTTGTTGGCCCGGCAGCTGCAACCTACCAGGGTGAGTACGACATGCCGGACGAGACCAAGCGCAAAATCGTATTCGCTAGCTCACCGGCATGACAGTGAAGCTTCGGCTTCAAAGGAAACTCAAGTTCAACTCCCCTGGAGGTGCGAACATGATGTCCAAGGAATTTCTCAAGAAACTCGGCATTGTCGGTATTACTTTTGGCCTGAGCGCCAGCCCGTTGGCCTTTGCCGATTTCCATGACGAAGAGGACGAGCAGGGTGCCGTGCCTCAGGAAACGGTTCCGGGTGAAGATGCAGGTGCCGGCATGGGCACTGACGCTGGTGCCGACACTGGTATAGATGCCGGTGCTGATACTGGCGACGCCGGTCTGGGTACTGATGCCGATATGGGCGCCGGTGCCGGCGCTGAAGGCGATACCGGCTTCGACGACGCCGATGATGGGTGGGGCGACGATACCACCGATGAGTGGGAAGAAGAGAACGAAGAGGAAGAGTGGGAAGAGGATCAGGATGACGACCAGGATTGGTAAAGTCTGATGCCCACGGATGGGCAGTCGCTATCAGGGACGATGGCGACGTCATCTAACGGTTGATCCGTCAACCGCCTCGAGCCCGCCCCCGGCTATGCCGGGGGCGGGTTTTTTTGCGTGTACCGAATTACGGGGCGCAATGAGCGAGCTTCTGGCTGCAATGAGAAATATGCCAAAGCGTACATTCTGTGCTCATGTGTCATTTTTCTCCATGCCCGAATGTGCTTGAGAGGCTCCTCTTGCTCAGGGGTGTTTTTCCATATCTTGTTGTTTTACGGCTGTTTTATTCTATGTTGGCAAGATTGGCCTGCATTTCGCTTTCTCCTAAGTGCTGTCGGAATCCTGCCCAAGCGATTTCGGTACATACACTCAGGAAGCAAGTTCAAACTTCATTGGAGGTACGAACATGATGTCCAAGGAATTCCTCAAGAAGCTCGGCGTTGTCGGTATCACTTTTGGCCTGACTGCCAGCCCGCTGGCCCTGGCCGATTTCACTGCCGAGGAAGACCAGGAGACCTATCCGGAAGAGACTGCTCCGGATACCAATGGCAACGCTCAGGGCGGAGCTGACTTCGACACCATCGAGTTCGAGAACGAAGAGGAAGAGTGGGAAACCGACGAGTGGGAAGAGGAGAACGAAGAGGAAGAGTGGGAAACTGACGAGTGGGAAGAAGAGAACGAAGAGGAAGAGTGGGAAGAGGAAGGTGACGCCGACCAGGATTGGTAATGGTCGAGGCTCACTAGCCTACCCCACGATCGCCCTCGGCTCCGCCGGGGGCGATCTCATTTTGTCTGGCTGACCGGATCCAGCCGACGCCACCCCGGCCACGGTACACAGGTGAAGAAGACCAGCGCCGTTAGCCACTTCGGCAGTCAGTTGGTGGAAGCTCAGCGCCGGCGCGAAAGTCGACGGGAATTGGCGCTGCTGCGGCGATGGTAAGGCAGCATGGTGCGGCGTCCGGTGACCCACCAAGGGGTCAACTGGCCGAACGCCATCTGGAGCATGGCTTTCTGAACCTCGAAGCCGGTTTCCATGCTGGCCTCGAGCTTCTCGGTCACCATGCGCTGGTTTTCCTTGAGCATCCGGGGGCTAGTGGGAGACTGGGTCTGCCATAGGCCATTGCGCATCGCGATGGTACTGAACGAGGTGGACCACAGCTCGAAGGCCATGACGCTAAGCTTCCATACGTCCAGCATGGCAGCAGGCGTATACGGCATAAAAGGAGAATAAGGATGAGGTGACATTACGACTCCTTGTCGCTTGATGACGGTGGTTCCTGCACCTGTTGGGTGTTCTTGATCCTAACAGTATTCTTGGTCACTGTATGTTGCGTTGCAGCGTAAAAGCGATATCTCTTACCTGTCGAGACAGACGCTCCACTGCTGTCGGCAGTTCGCGGGCGTGATGAATGGTCATGGCTCCGGCGGGAGTCGCTTCCAGATCGGGAAAGCGGTTGAGATGGATCACCTGCATACCGGCAGCCAGACCGGCAGCAACCCCCACGGCGGCATCGTCAATTACCACGCAGCGCTCAGGGGGATACCCCATGACTTCCGCCGCTTTGAGATAGAGCGCTGGGTCCGGCTTCCATACGCCCAGGCTGTAGGCGCTGAACAGGTGGTTGAAGTGGTGGCTGAAGCCCACACACTCCATGGCACAGCGGATCTTGCGCTCCGGGCCATTGGAAACCACCGCGCGAGGATATTCACCCAGCGCTTCCAGGGCCTCGGCCATGCCGGAGATCGGCATGAGCTGCTCGCGCATGCGGATCTCCATCAGCTCCCGCATCGCACCCTCCATGGCTTGGCGCTGGGTGTCGCCAAGCGCTCGATGGCGGCTCTCCAGCTCGAGCACGATGGTCAGGAAGCGAATGCCGCGAAACTCCTCCATGTACTGCGCCGCGGTGAAGGGCAGGCCGTAACGGGGCAGGACGTCGGCCATGACCTCGGCGAGCAGGATCTCGCTGTCGACCAGGGTGCCATCGGAGTCGAACAGCAGGCAGAGCGGTGCGGACATGAAGGTACCTCCGATGAGAAGTCGCGTAGTGTGCTCAACGTGACGCGGTGAGGTGGGTGAAGGCCGCCTCGTTGACCAGGCTGATCGGCCGCTTGCCATCGAGCGCGAGCATGATGTTATCCACCGCGCGCTGGGCCATGGCGTCGCGGGTCTCATGCGTGGCCGAGCCGATGTGCGGCAGGGCCACCACGTTGGCCATGTGGGGTAGCGGCGATTCCGGCGAGAGCGGCTCCTGTTCGAACACGTCGAGCCCGGCGGCGTGGATCTCGCCGCCCTCCAGCGCGCCGATCAGTGCCGCCTCGTCCACCACCTTGCCACGGGCGATGTTGACGAAGATCGCCGAGCGCTTCATCAGGCCGAACTCGCGCTTGCCGATCAGGTGCGTCGTCTCGGCCGACAGTGGCACGGTCACGCAGACGAAATCGCTCTGTGCCAGCAGCTCGTCCAGCTCGCAGCGCACGGCGCCGAGTTCCCGCTCCAGCTCGGGCTTGGGCGAGGCGTTGGAGTAGAGCACCCGCATGCCGAAGCCCAACGCACCGCGGCGGGCCACGGCGGCACCGATGCGGCCCAGGCCGATCATGCCCAGCGTCTTGCCGTGCACGTCGCTGCCGAAGTGGGACTCGCCGATGCTCTCCTGCCAGTCGCCGCGCTTGACGAAATCGGCCAGCTCGATGGCGCGCCTGGCCGTGGCCATGATCAGCAGGAAACCTGTATCGGCGGTGGTCTCGGTGAGCACGTCGGGGGTGTTGCACAGCAGGATGCCGCGCCTGGTCAGCTCCTCGACGGGATAGTTGTCATAGCCCACCGAGATACTGGCGATGGCCTCAAGGTGCGGCGCCTGGTCGAGCAGTTCGGGTGTGATGGGAAGACTCGAGCCGACGATGCCGTGAGCCTGGCCCAGCGTTTGGCGAAAAGCGGGGTCATCGGTGTCCTTCAGCGTTTCGAAGTAATCGACGTGGAAACGCTGCCTGAGTTGCTCGAGATGCGTCGGCTTGAGGCGGCTGTAGGCGACGATACGTTTCATCATTGTCTCGCTCCGTTGTTGGTCGGCAGTTACGGCAAGTGCGGCAGGCTGCGCTCGAGTTCGACCAGCCGTGCGCGGCTCGGCAGCCCCTCCATGTCGCCCTGTACCTGCACGGCCTGGGCGCCGATCAGGTTGCCGCGACGCGCAGCGGCCTGCGGCGAGAGACCGTCGAGCAGGGCGCTGACCACTCCCGCGGCGAAGCCATCCCCTGCGCCCACGGTGTCCACCACGCGCTCGACATGGAACCCCGGCAGCGTGGTCTCCATCTCCTGGCCTCCCAGCACGCCGCGGTAGTAGGCGCCCTCGGGCCCAAGCTTGAGGAATACGGCCTGGGCGCCACGCTCTAGATAGAAGCCGGCGATGTCGCGGGGAGTATCGCGCCCGGTCAGCAGGCGGCCTTCGGCCAGGCCCGGCAGCACCCAGTCGGCCTTCGTCGCCAGCGCATTGAGCGTCTCGCGCATCTCCGCCTCGCTGGACCACAGGCTGGGGCGCAGGTTGGGGTCGAAGGAGATGGTTGCGCCATGGGCTCGGGCGCGGTCCAGCATGTGTCCGGTAAGCTCCCGGCAACTGGCCGAGAGTGCCGGAGGAATACCGGTGGCGTGCAGGTGACGGGCGGCGGTGAAGTCCACCTGGGCGGCATCTTCAGGTGAAAGGTGACTGGCCGCACTGCCACGGCGGAAGTACTCGACACTGGGGTCGGCGCCGCCTTCGGCGCGCTCCTTGAACACGAGGCCGGTGGCATGGGCGGGATCATCGCTCAGGTAGCGACAGTCCAGCCCTTCCGTTTCGAGCTTGCGACGCACGTAGGTACCGAAGCCGTCGCTGCCGACACGACTGAGCCAGCCGACCCGGAAGCCGAGCCGGGCCAGGCCGATGGCGACGTTGGTGTCGGCCCCGGCGATGCCGCGGCGGAAGCACTCTACCTCGGCCAGCGCACCGGGAGTCTCGGCTACGAACAGAGCCATGGCTTCGCCGAAGGCGAGCACTTCCGGTGGCAAAGTGGGGGTCTTCATGGTGTCTCCTTGTCGTTATCTTCAACGTCGTCGGTGTCGGATAGACGGGTCGAGCCGCGCGCGATCAGCGTTGGCGGAAACAGGGTGTGGCAGGGGGGAAGTGCATCCCCGCTGTCGCCGAGACGTGCCAACAGCTGCTGAACGGCGGTGCGGCCGATGACCTCGGTGGGCTGTGCCAAGGTGGTGATGCCGGGTGGCACCAGGCCGCACCAGTCGAGTTCGTCGATACCCAGCAGGCCGACCTCGCCCAGGCGTATGCCCAAGGCCTGCAACGCTCGGGTAGCGGCAAGGGTTACGTTACCGTTGGCGCAGAGCACGGCGGCGGGGCGCCCGGCTCGAGCGAGGAACGCCTCGATGATGGTGCATACCGCGGTGCCGTCGAGGGCCGGGTCGTGGCGTTCGCCGTGGAGTGCCGGTTCGTCGGCCAGGCGTCGTTCGAAGCGCTGCCAGCGCTGCTGGCGCGGGCTGGCCAGGCCTACCGGTTCGCTGAGGAAGAGCAGGTGGCGATAACCCTGCGCCTTGAGGTGATCGATGGCCATGTCGACGGCGAGCGCGTTGTCGAGACCGACCCTGTCCACCTCGAGTTCCTCCAGCCAGCGGTCGAGCAGCACCAGCGGCATGCCCTGCCCGGTGAGGTTCTGCAGTTCATGGGCGGGGCTGCCGGCGGCGTTGATCACCAGCCCCTCGACCCGGTAGGAGGCGAGCAGTGCCAGGTGAGTGCGCTCTTGGGCGGGGTCGTTGTCGGTGTTGGCCACCAGCAATGAATAGCCTAGTTCGCGGCACGCCTGTTCTACGCCGTGCATCACCGCCACCGAATAGGGGTTGCGTATGTCTGCTACCAGCATACCGAGCAGCCGCGAACTGCCGCCCTTGAGGCCGCGGGCGATCTGGTTGGGGCGATAGCCGAGCTTGAGTGCGGCCTCACTGATGCGCCGCTGCAACGCCGGCGAGAGCCGCTCGCGCTCGCCGCTGAAATAGCGCGACACGCTAGTCTTGGAGGCGCCGGCCTCGAAGGCGACTTCGAGAATGGTGGCATGGCGGGAGGTGCGGGCAGGCATGATGACGCTCTGAATGGGAACGTTCCCATCCTAGGCGGCATGAGCCGTGGGGGCAAGTTCGAGAGAAGTTTGGGAGATGCTCGAGAGCAAGGTGCGCGAAGGGCGAGTCAGCGTCGGATGAGCGAATGAGGAAGGCAATGCCAGGGGAGAAAATGAGAAGGGCGGCTCGAGGCCGCCCTTGTCGACTCAGGCGAGACGTTTACTTCACCTTGGGATCCAGCTCGCCGCGGGCGTAGCGCTCATACATTGCATCGAGGCTGATCGGCTTGATACGGCTGGCGTTGCCGGCGGTACCGAAGGCCTCGTAGCGGGCGATGCAGATGTCGCGCATGGCCGTCACGGTTTCCTTGAGGAACTTGCGCGGGTCGAACTCGCTGGGGTGGTGGGCCATGAAGCGACGTACCGCCCCGGTGGAGGCCAGGCGCAGGTCGGTGTCGATGTTGACCTTGCGCACGCCGTACTTGATGCCCTCGACGATCTCCTCGACCGGTACGCCGTAGGTCTCGGGGATCTCACCACCGAATTCGTTGATGATGGCGAGCCACTCCTGGGGCACCGAGGAGGAGCCGTGCATCACCAGGTGGGTATCGGGGATGCGCGCGTGGATCTCCTTGATGCGCTGGATCGACAGGGTGTCGCCGGTGGGTGGCTTGGTGAACTTGTAGGCGCCGTGGCTGGTGCCGATCGCAATGGCCAGGGCGTCGACCTGGGTCGCCTTGACGAACGCGGCGGCTTCTTCCGGGTCGGTCAGCAACTGGTCGTGGGAGAGCACGCCCTCGGCGCCGATGCCGTCCTCTTCGCCGGCCATGCCGGTCTCCAGGCTGCCCAGGCAGCCCAGCTCGCCCTCCACCGAGACGCCGCAGGCGTGGGCCATCTCGACGGTGCGACGGGTGACGTCGACGTTGTAGTCGTAGTCCATCGGCGTCTTGCCGTCCTCGCCCAGGGAACCGTCCATCATCACCGAGGAGAAGCCGAGCTGGATCGAGCGCTGGCACACCGCGGGCGAAGTGCCGTGGTCCTGGTGCATGACCACCGGAATGTGCGGGAACTCTTCCACGGCGGCCAGGATGAGATGGCGAAGGAAGGGCGCGCCAGCGTACTTCCGCGCGCCGGCAGAGGCCTGGACGATGACCGGGGAGTCGGTTGCGTCGGCCGCTTCCATGATGGCGCGCATCTGCTCGAGGTTGTTGACGTTGAACGCTGGAATGCCATAGCCGCGCTCGGCGGCGTGGTCCAGCATCTGGCGCATGCTGATCAGTGCCATTGACTCACCTGTTCTCTTCTACGGTCTGTCTGGGGGATAGGGTGTCGCCCGGCAGTACCGGGCGACAAGGGGTTGGGTCAGCGTGCGGCGGCATCTTCCAGCGCCTTGACGGCCGGCAGGATCTTGCCTTCCACGTACTCGAGGAAGGCGCCGCCGCCAGTGGAAATGTAGGAGACCTGCTCCTCGATCCCGTACTTGTCGATGGCGGCCAGGGTGTCGCCGCCGCCGGCGATGGAGAAGCCGCTGCTTTCGGCGATGGCCTTGGACAGCGCCTCGGTGCCCTTGCCGAACTGGTCGATCTCGAACACGCCCACCGGGCCGTTCCACAGAATGGTGCCGGCATCCTTGAGCAGGCCGGCGAGCCGCCCGGCGGTGTCGGGGCCGATATCGAGGATCATCTCGTCGTCGCTCACCTGGTCGACCGGCTTGACCACCGCCTCGGCCGATTCGGAGAACTCGGTGGCCACCACCACGTCGGTGGGCAGCGGGATCTCGACCCTGGCCATCAGCGCCTTGGCCTGCTCGACCAGGTCGGCTTCATACAGCGACTTGCCGACGTTGTGGCCCGCCGCGGCAATGAAGGTGTTGGCGATGCCGCCGCCGACGATCAACTGGTCGCACTTCTCGGAGAGGGCGTTGAGCACTTCGAGCTTGGTCGAGACCTTGGAGCCGCCGACGATGGCGACCATCGGCCGCCGGGGGGTGGCGAGAGCCTTCTCCAGGGCATCGAGTTCGGCGGCCAGCAGCGGGCCGGCGCAGGCCTGCGGGGCGAAGCGGGCCACGCCATGCGTAGAGGCCTGGGCACGATGGGCGGTGCCGAAGGCGTCCATGACGTAGATGTCGCACAGCTCGGCATACTGCTGGGCGAGGGTCTCGTCGTCCTTCTTCTCGCCGACGTTGAAGCGCACGTTTTCGAGTAGCACCACCTCGCCATCGGCAAGATCCTGAGCGGTGTCGAGGTAGTCCTCGACCAGCCTCACCGGTCGGCCGAGCAACTCGCCGAGGCATTCGGCTACCGGCGCCAGCGAGAACTCCTCGGCCGGCTCGCCTTCGGTCGGGCGCCCCAGGTGGCTCATCAGCATGACCTTGGCGCCGGCCTCCGTGGCGGCCTTGATGGTCGGCAGGCTGGCCCGCAGGCGGGCGTCGCTGGTCACCTTGCCGTGCTTGACGGGTACGTTCAGGTCCTCGCGGATGAGCAAGCGCTTACCGCGCAGGTCGAGGTCGGTCATCTTGAGCACGTTCATCGGGCGTCTTCCTTCCTTGTCTGGGGGAAACCGAAGCCGGGAATCATCGGGGCGCCGCGGGAAGTGCCGCCATGCGCTGGGCGACGTCGAGCATGCGGTTGGCGAAGCCCCACTCGTTGTCGAACCAACACAGCAGCTTGATCAGGCGGTTCCCGGCGACGCGGGTCTGAGTGGCGTCAACGATACCCGAGCGGGGATCGTGGTTGAAGTCGACCGAGGCCGTGGGCTCCTCGGTATAGCCGAGCAGGCCGGCCAGCGGACCCGTGCTCGCCTCACGCAGAAGGGCATTGACCTCGGCCGCCGAGGTGTTGCGACGTACGCAGATCGACAGATCCATGGCCGAGACGTTGATCGTCGGCACGCGCATGTGCAGGCACTCGAAGCGCCCGGCCAGGTGGGGCATCAGGCGGTTGATGCCGCGCGCCAGGTTGGTGTCGACGGGCACGATGGAGTGCATTGCCGAGCGCGTCAGGCGCAGGTCGGTCTGGTGATAGGCGTCGATCACCGGCTGGTCGTTCATTGCCGAGTGTACCGTGGTGGTCACGCCGTGCTCGATGCCGAGCGCCTGGTCGAGTACCGTGAGCACCGGCACCAGGCAGTTGGTGGTGCATGACGCCGCCGAGACGATGCGATGCTCGGCGGCAAGCTCACTGTCGTTGATGCCGCAGACGATGGTGGCATCGACGTCGCTCTCGGCGGGCTGGGAGAACAGCAGCCGCCCGGCGCCAGCGGCAAGATGAGCCTCGGCAGTGGAGCGGTCCTTGAAGCTGCCCGAGCACTCCAGCACCAGGTCGATGCCGAATTCGCCCCAGGGCAGGTGCGCGGGCTCGGGTTCGGTGAGGATCGCGATGGGTGAACCATCGACGATCATCCGGCCTTCTGCCGTCTCCACCTGCCCTGGAAAACGCCCGTGGGTCGTGTCGTAGCGGGTCAAGTAGGCGATGGTATCCAGGTCGGAGAGTTCATTGATCGCCACCACCTCCAGCATCGGGTCGCCGGAGCGGTTCAATCGGCGCTCCAGCAGCGCGCGCAGCACGCACTGGCCGATACGACCGTAACCGTTGATGGCGATGCGCTGGGCCATGAGGCGGGATCTCTTGCCGGCGGAAAGCGGCGATTCTAGCGCATTTTCGATGCAGTTGCCCACGTGGCCTGAGGATGAGCCCGTACCGAGCGGAGCGCTGAAGCGAGTCTCCGGCGAGCCTTGAAAAAAATCGCGGCGACCCTATAAGAAGCAATACGGCACCAGTATGGCCCTTGTGCCTTCGGTGCCGCGGTTCGGGTTGACCCGCAACATCCAAAAGCCTGATAGCGTAGGAGGTGTTCGATATGTTCGGAGATCTCAGGCGTTTCGATACCGGCGTCTCGCCGGGAGTTGACTGGTTCCGCCAGTGGCTCGACGAGGTCTTTTCGGAGGAGGGGGCGGCGGACATTCGCTCGGTGCCGCGCGGCAGCTTCCCGATGATCAACGTCGGCCGTACCGATGACGCCGTGCGTGTCTACGTCCTCGCAGCTGGCCTTGCCCATGGGGATCTGGAGATCAGCGTGCAGGACAATGTGCTGACCCTGCGGGGGCGGCGTGACGCCCTGCCGGGAGAGCGCGACGATGGCCGCCAGCGGCCCAGCTTCCGTCGCGAGCGCTTCGATGGAGAGTTCGTACGCTCCATCGGTCTGCCTGAAGGCATCGATGTCGAGCGTGCCGAGGCACGTTGCCACGACGGCGTGTTCGAGATCCACCTGCCCAAGCGTGAAGAGCTCAAGCCGCGTCGTATAGAGATACAGGCGGCCTGAGTCGAGTAGTGGCAGAAGGAGAGCAGATCAACACGTCAGGAGGTGATGGACATGAACGAAGTCGCACGTCATGAATCGCAGGCTGGCGTACCCGCACGTGAAAGACGCAGCTCGGCGATGCGGCCTCCCGTGGATATCTACGAGGAGGACAATGCCCTGTTCGTGGTCGCCGACATGCCCGGTGTCTCGCGGGATGGCCTGAGTGTCGAAGTCGATGGCAACCTGTTGAGCATCGAGGGCGAGATTCGTATCGACATGCCCGAGGGCATCACCGCGACCTATGCGGAAGCCAAGGCTCAGCGCTATGCCCGGCGCTTCACGCTCAGCCACGAGATCGATACCGCCGCCATCGAGGCGCGCCTGGAGAAGGGGATTCTCCAACTGCGGCTGCCGAAGAAGGAGCGGCATAGGAGCCGGCGGATCGAGATCAAGGCCGCTTGATACGCATGCAGATTCATGGAGTACTCACCTTGGAGCGCCCTTTCCCTGTGAAAGGGCGCTTCCGTTTGCAAGCGAGGCGTACGCTCGGTACGGTTTTCACTACGCTGGGAATAGCGATTCACGACACCATGGAGAGGAAGACATGACCGACATACCCCAACTTCTGGGTGACGATGCCGAGTATCTGCTCGATCACCGTTGCCGTGGCTTTCCCCGCGAACAGCTGCACCTGCCGGGGCCGGACTTCGTCAGCCGGGTGGTGGCCGACAGCGACCGCAGCCCGGCGGTGATGCGCAGCCTGCAGGCGATGTTCGACCACGGCCGTCTGGCGGGCACCGGATATCTCAGCCTGCTGCCGGTGGACCAGGGCATCGAGCACTCCGCCGGCGCTTCGTTCGCTCCCAATCCGCGCTACTTCGACCCGGCCAACATCGTCGAGCTGGCCATCGAGGGCGGCTGCAACGGCGTGGCGTCCACGCTGGGCGTGCTGTCGTCGGTGGCGCGGCGTTACGCCCACCGCATTCCGATGATGCTCAAGCTCAACCACAACGAGACGCTGAGCTACCCGGCGATGTACGACCAGACCCTGTTCGCCGAGGTGGAGCAGGCCCACGACATGGGCTGCGTGGCGGTCGGCGCGACCATCTACTTCGGCTCTCCCGAGAGCCGCCGCCAGATCATGGAGATCAGCGAAGCCTTCGAGCGTGCCCACCAACTGGGCATGGCCACGGTGCTGTGGGCCTACCTGCGCAACCCGGGCTTCAAGCACGAGGGCAAGGACTACCACGTGGCGGCCGACCTCACCGGACAGGCCAACCACCTGGCGGCGACCCTCAAGGCCGATATCGTCAAGCAGAAGCTGCCCGAGACCAACGGCGGCTACCAGGACATCGGCTTCGGCCACACTCACGCTCGGGTCTACAGCGAGCTGACCTCGGAGCACCCCATCGACCTGGCCCGCTACCAGGTGGCCTGCTGCTACATGGGTCGAGCGGGGCTGATCAACTCCGGTGGCGGTTCCAAGGGGCACACGGATATGGGCGAGGCGGTGCGCACCGCGGTGATCAACAAGCGCGCCGGCGGCATGGGGTTGATCTCGGGACGCAAGGCGTTCCAGAAGCCCATGAGCGAAGGCGTCGAGCTGCTTCACGCCATCCAGGACGTCTATCTCGACCAGAGTGTGACGGTGGCCTGAGCGCGATCAGGCAAACGGGCAACGTAAAAGGGCACGACCGCCAGGTCGTGCCCTTTCTTCTTGCCGCCTGTGGAGAGAGCCTGTCAGCCCAGCAGTTCGCGCGCCTGCTTGACCACGTTCTCGACGGTGAAGCCGAAGTGCTTGAACAGGTCATCCGCTGGGGCGGACTCGCCGAAAGTGGTCATGCCGATCACGCGGCCGTCGAGGCCCACATACTTGTACCAGTAGTCGGCGTGGCCGGCCTCGATGGCGATGCGCTTGGTCACCGTGCGCGGCAGCACCTTGTCGCGGTACTCGGCGTCCTGACCGTCGAAGCGGTAGGCCGAAGGCATCGACACCACGCGTACCGCGCGGCCCTGGCTTTCCAGCTCGGCGGCAGCGCCCATCGCCAACGTCACCTCGGAGCCGGTGGCGATCAGGATCAGTTCGGGCGTGCCCTCGCTCTCCTTGAGCACGTAAGCGCCGCGCTGGATTTCGGCCAGCTGCTGCTTGCTGCGCTGCTGGTGCGGCAGGTTCTGGCGCGACAGCACCAGCGCGGTGGGGCCGGAGTTGCGCTTGATCGCGGCGTCCCAGGCGGCGGCTGTCTCCACCGCGTCGCAGGGACGCCAGGTGCAAAGGTTGGGTGTGCTGCGCAGGTTGGTCAGCTGTTCGATCGGCTGATGGGTGGGGCCGTCCTCGCCCAGGCCGATGGAGTCGTGGGTGAAGACGTAGATGGCGCGCTTGCCCATCAGTGCCGCCATGCGCACCGAATTGCGCATGTACTCCATGAAGATCAGGAAGGTAGCGCCGTAGGGAATGAAACCGCCATGCAGCACGATACCGTTCATGATCGCGCCCATGCCGAACTCGCGCACGCCGTAGTGCAAGTAGTTGCCGCTCGGGTTTTCGCGGGAGATCGGCTTGGCACCGCTCCAGAAAGTCAGGTTGGAGGGGGCCAGGTCGGCGCTGCCGCCGAGTAGTTCGGGCAGCTGCGGCCCCAATTCGTTGAGGCACAGCAGTGACGCCTTGCGCGTGGCAATGGTCTCGCCCTTCTGCTGCATCTTCTCGATGAACGCCTCGCTGGTGATCTCCGCCGGCAGCTTGCACTGGGTGCGACGGCTGAATTCACGGGCCAGTTCAGGATGCTCTTCACGGTAGCGGGCGAAGCGGGCCTGCCAGTCGTCCTGCTGGGCTTGCCCCTGTTTGCGTGCATCCCAGTCCTGATAGATCGGCTCGGGCACGTGGAACGGCGCATGCGGCCAGTCGAGCTGCTTGCGTGCGGCGGCCACTTCCTCTTCGCCCAGCGGGGCGCCGTGGGCCTCTTCCTTGCCTTGCTTGTTGGGTGCACCGAAGCCGATGACGGTCTTGCAGATGATCAGGCTTGGCTTCTCTTCGTGGCTGCGTGCCAGTTCGATGGCGGCCTTGATCTCTTCGGGATTGTGGCCATCGACGTTGGGTACCACATGCCAGCCGTAGGCCTCGAAGCGCTTGGCGGTGTCGTCGGTGAACCAGCCCTCGACCTCGCCGTCGATGGAGATGCCGTTGTCGTCGTAGAACACCGTGAGCTTGCCCAGCCCCAGGGTGCCGGCCAGCGAACATACCTCGTGAGAGATCCCCTCCATCATGCAGCCGTCACCAGCAAAGCAGTAGGTCTGATGATCGACGATGGTATGGCCGGGGCGGTTGAACTGCGCCGCCAGGGTCTTCTCGGCGATGGCCATGCCTACGGCATTGGCCAGGCCCTGGCCCAGCGGGCCGGTGGTGGTTTCCACGCCCGGCGCATAGCCGAACTCGGGGTGGCCGGCGGTCTTGGAGTGCAGCTGGCGGAAGTTGCGCAGTTGCTCGAGCTCCAGTTCGTAGCCGGTCAGGTGCAGCAGCGAGTAGAGCAGCATCGAGCCATGGCCGTTGGAGAGCACGAAGCGGTCGCGATCGGGCCATTTCGGGTCGTTGGGGTTGTGCTTGAGATAGTCGTTCCACAGTACTTCGGCGATGTCTGCCATGCCCATCGGGGCGCCGGGATGGCCGGACTTGGCCTTCTGTACGGCATCCATGGACAGGGCGCGAATGGCGTTGGCCAGTTCGAAACGGGATGGCATTTGGGTAAGCTCCTCGCCTGCGGCAGAATGGGGCAAGTCAACGGCGGCCTGCCGGGCCTGCCGGTAGCGTTCTGGCTGGGCGCCGCAGGAAGGTACGGCGCGGTCGAATTCGGCCGCCTATTGTCGCCGACTTGCGCCCGGTCATCAAATGACGGGTGCCTCCCCGGATGGCAGCATGTAAACTCGGGTCCCCATGAGGCTGTGTGTTCGCCGGCAGGAAGCTGGAAAGCACGCAGCTGGTTCGTCGTTCCGGTTCGACGGTACCGCCGCGCCTTGCCGAGATACAGCCTGCCGATATACAGCTCGCCGATACACAGAAGGGTCGACACGCATGAGCGAATACTCCCTGTTCACCTCCGAATCCGTGTCCGAAGGTCATCCGGACAAGATTGCCGACCAGATCTCCGATGCGGTGCTGGATGCCATCATCGCTCGCGACAAGCACGCCCGGGTGGCCTGCGAGACGCTGGTCAAGACCGGGGTGGCCATCGTCGCTGGCGAGATCACCACCTCCGCCTGGGTCGACCTGGAGGAGCTGGTGCGCCAGGTGATCATCGACATTGGCTATACCTCCTCGGAGGTCGGGTTCGACGGTGAGACCTGCGGGGTACTCAATCTGATCGGCAAGCAGAGCGTAGACATCGCCCAAGGGGTTGATCGCAGCAAGCCGGAGGACCAGGGGGCGGGCGACCAGGGCTTGATGTTCGGCTACGCCACCAACGAGACCGATTCGCTCATGCCGGCGCCGATCCACTACGCCCATCGCTTGGTCGAGCGCCAGGCCGAGCTGCGCAAGCACGGCCTGCTGCCGTGGCTGCGCCCGGATGCCAAGAGCCAGATCACCTTCCGCTACGATGAGGCGGGCATGCCTTGCGGCGTCGAGGCGGTGGTGCTGTCGACCCAGCATGCTCCCGAGATCGACCAGGAGGAGCTGAGGCGCATGGTCCGGCGCGAGATCATCGAGGAGGTGATCCCGGCCGAGTGGCTCTCCGAGCAGACCAAGTACCACATCAACCCCACCGGCAAGTTCGTCATCGGCGGCCCGGTGGGCGACTGCGGCCTGACCGGGCGCAAGATCATCGTCGACACCTACGGCGGCATGGCGCGCCACGGCGGCGGCGCCTTTTCCGGCAAGGACCCTTCCAAGGTCGACCGCAGTGCCGCCTACGCCGGACGCTACGTGGCCAAGAACATCGTCGCTGCCGGGCTCGCCGACAAGTGCGAGATCCAGGTTTCCTATGCCATCGGCGTGGCCGAGCCCACTTCGGTGTCGATCAACACCTTCGGCACCGGCAAGATAGATGAGGCGCGCATCATCGAGCTGGTGCGCGAGCACTTCGATCTTCGCCCCTTCGCCATCACCCGCATGCTCGACCTGCTCCACCCCATGTACCAGCTCACCGCGGCCTATGGCCACTTTGGCCGCGAGCCCTTCGAGGCCAGCTACCGCTGGAAGGACACCAAGGGCCAGGAGCATACCGAGACCTTCACCGCCTTCCCCTGGGAGCGCACCGATCGCGCCACGGCGCTGCGCCAGGCCGCCGGTTTGTAAGCACTCGCCCTAGGCACGCAATGACAGGCCCCGCCGGCATCGCCGTGCGGGGCCTGTTGCTATGGTGGGGAACACAAGGGCCGAGGGCACAAGGGGCAGACGCAAGCTGCCTGTGCGGAAATGCGCACGATGCATGGGCGCTCGCTACCGCTACCGGTCCCTTCCGCGAGGATAATTCGTAGGCAAGGCAGTCGCTTCCGTTACTGTGCGGAAATTCGTATGCCGAATTCGCCGATTGTGCACATTTCCAGTCAAACCCGGGCTGTTGTCGTTGCGACCAAAGTCGCATATCGATTCGCTAAGCGCTTGAATGCCTTTCCTTTCACTTATTTAGGCGCATTGGTTGCTGAACGCAGACTGCGCTCCATGAGACGCGCGCTCCTAGAATGACAATGGGCATGGCATAACGAGCCGAGTGCGGCATAGAGGGAATTGTGGTGTGGCCAGTGACCGGCCTGGCAACAAGCAGTTCGAGAGGGCGATCGGCAACGCGGTCATCGACTCCTCTATCGCCGCGATGAGCGAAAGCGAGCGAGGAAAAGCACATGGCAGACGATTTGCGCGACAGCGCCTTGCAGTACCACCGATTTCCCCGCCCCGGCAAGCTGGCGATCCAGGCGACCAAGCCCATGGCCAGCCAGCGGGATCTGTCGCTGGCCTATTCTCCCGGTGTGGCCGCGGCCTGCGAAGAGATCGAACGCGACCCCCTGATGGCGGCCGAATACACCGCACGCGCCAATCTGGTGGCCGTGGTCAGCAACGGCACGGCGGTGCTGGGGCTGGGTGCCATCGGTGCCCTGGCTTCCAAGCCGGTGATGGAAGGCAAGGCCGTGCTGTTCAAGAAGTTCGCCGACGTGGATGTGTTCGACATCGAGATCGAGGAGCGCGACCCGGACAAGCTGATCGAGATCATCGCCGGCCTCGAGGCCACCTTCGGCGGCATCAACCTGGAGGACATCAAGGCACCGGAGTGCTTCGAGATCGAGCGGCGCCTGCGCGAGCGGATGAAGATCCCGGTCTTCCACGACGACCAGCATGGTACCGCCATTGTCTCGGGGGCCGCCCTGCTCAACGGCCTGCGGGTGGTGGGCAAGGAGCTCGGCGACATCCGCCTGGTCTGCAACGGCGCGGGCGCGGCGGCCCTGGCCTGCCTGGACCTGGCGGTGTCCCTGGGGGTGCGTCAGGAGAACATCCTGGTCTGCGACCGTACAGGCGTGGTCCACACCGACCGTAGCGAGGACATGGATCCCTATAAGGCGCGCTATGCGGCCCGGACCGAGGCCCGCACCCTGGCCGATGCCGTCAATGGAGCCGACGTGTTCTTGGGTCTCTCGGCCGGGGGCGCGCTCAAGCCGGAAATGGTGGCGACCATGGCCGATCGCCCGTTGATCCTGGCCATGGCCAACCCCACGCCGGAAATCATGCCGGAGGAGGCCAAGGCGGTACGCCCGGATGCGGTGATCGCCACCGGACGCTCGGACTACCCCAACCAGGTCAACAACGTCCTGTGCTTCCCGTTCATCTTCCGGGGCGCCCTGGATTGCGGCGCCACCACCATCAACGAGGAGATGAAACTGGCCACCGTCAAGGCCATCGCCGACATGGCGACCACCACGGTGCCGGAGACGGTGGCGGTGGCCTATGGCGGGCAGGCGCTGACCTTCGGCCCGGAATACATCCTGCCCAAACCCTTCGACCCGCGCCTGATCGATACCATCCCGCCGGCGGTGGCCAAGGCCGCCATGGAGAGTGGCGTGGCCACTCGGCCCATCGCGGACCTGGAGGCCTATGCCCGCTCGTTGTCACGCTTGGTCTACCGCTCCGGCAATGTGATGGAGCCGGTGTATGAGCGGGCCCGACACAACCCTCTCCGCTTGCTGTATGCCGAGGGCGAGGACGAGCGCGTCCTGCGTGCCATGGAGGTCTGTGTCAGCCAGCGCTATGCCAAGCCCGTGCTGATCGGCCGCCGGGCAATCATCGAGGCGCGCATCGAGGAATTGGGCCTGCCGGTGAAACCCGGCGTCGATTTCGAGCTGATCGACGCGCAGGACTATCCCGACTACGCCGAGCTGGCCAGCGAGTACCACCAACTGATGGGGCGGCGTGGCGTCCATCCCGAGGCCGCCGAGAAACGCGTGCGCAGCCGGTCTACCATCCTGGCCTCGCTGCTGCTGCGCCGGGGCGAAGTGGATGCCATGATCGCCGGCCCGGTAGGCACCTACCATGAGCACCTGGACCTGGTGCTGGACGTCATCGGCCTGCGCGAAGGCGTCAGCACGCCTGCTGCCCTGCAGCTGCTGATCCTCGAGCGGACCACGCTGTTCATTGCCGACCCCTTCGTCAACTACGACCCCGATGCCAGCCAGATCGCCGAGATCACTCTGCTGGCCGCGGAGCAGATTCGCCGTTTCGGCATCACGCCCCGGGCCGCCCTGGTCTCCCACTCCAATTTCGGTAGTTCCGACTTCGCCAGCGCCGGAAAGATGCGCGAGGCCCTGGCGCTGATACGGGAACGCGCCCCGGATCTGGTGGTGGACGGTGAAATGCAGGCCGACTCGGCGCTCTCCATGGGCGTACGCGGTCGCATCCTGCCCGGCTCGCTGCTCGAGGGTGAGGCCAACCTGTTGATCATGCCCAACCTGGACTCGGCGAACATCGCCTTTACCGCCCTCAAGGTGCTGGGCAACGGCGTGTCCGTGGGCCCCATCCTGCTGGGGGCCGCCAAGCCGGTGCATGTGCTCAACCGCACGGTCACCGCGCGGGGTATTGCCAACATGAGCGCCTTCGCCGTGGTCGAGGCACAGACCGATCGCTGACAGCGATCGGAAACAACAAGTCCGAGCCAATGATCAAGGGAGACGACCCATGGCCTTCGATGACTACAACGACTTCGATCCCCAGGAAACCCGGGAGTGGCAGGAAGCCGTCGACATGGTGGTGGAACGGGTGGGCCCCGAGCGGGCCACCTTCCTGCTGCACAAGGCGGTAGAGGAAGCCTACCGAACCGGGGCCGAGGCGCCGGATACGACCCGTACGCCCTATGTGAACACCATACCTCCCCACAAGGAGGCCAAGCTGCCCGGCGACGAAGCCCTGCTGCAGCGGCTGATCGCCTATCTGCGCTGGAACGCCATGGCCATGGTGGTGCGCGCCAACAAGAAGCCCGCCGAACCCGGCGGGCATATCGCCAGCTACCAGTCCTCGGCGGTGATGTACGAGGTGGGCTTCAACCATTTCTGGCAGGCCCCCAGCGACGGCCACGGGGGCGACATCATCTACTTTCAAGGGCACTGCGCTCCGGGCATCTACGCGCGGGCGTTCCTTGAGGGTCGGCTCTCCGAGGAGCAACTGGAGAACTTCCGCCTGGAAGTGGACGGCAAGGGGATCTCCTCCTACCCCCACCCTTACCTGATGCCGGACTTCTGGCAGGTCTCCACCGTCTCCATGGGGCTGGGGCCGATCATGGCCATCTATCAGGCCCGCTTCATGAAGTACCTCCAGAACCGGGGATTGGCCGACACCGAGGGGCGCAAGGTGTGGGCGTTCCTGGGCGACGGCGAGATGGACGAACCCCAGTCCCAGGGGGCCATCGCCCTGGCCAGCCGCGAGAAGCTGGACAACCTGATCTTCGTGATCAACTGCAACCTGCAGCGCCTGGACGGCCCGGTGCGGGGCAACGGCAAGATCGTCCAGGAGCTGGAGGGCAACTTCCGGGGCGCGGGCTGGAACGTCATCAAGTGCCTGTGGGGATCGGGCTGGGACGAACTGCTGGCCAAGGACACCAAGGGGCTGCTGCGCCAGCGCATGGAGGAGTGCGTCGACGGCGAGTACCAGAACTTCAAGGTCAAGGGTGGCGGCTACATCCGCGAGCACTTCTTCGGCAAGTACCCGGAGCTCAAGGAGATGGTCGCCCACATGTCGGACGACGACATCTACTACAAGCTGATCCGCGGTGGCCATGACCCGCAGAAGGTCTACGCGGCCTATCACGCGGCGGTCAACACCCAGGGCAAGCCCTCGGTACTGCTGATGAAGACCGTCAAGGGCTACGGCATGGGCGAGGGCGGCGAGGGCCAGAACATCACCCACCAGAAGAAGAAGCTGGGTGAGGACAACCTCCGCCACTTCCAGAAGCGCTTCGACCTGCCCTTGAGTGACGAACAGGTCACCAAGGCGATGTTCTTCAAGCCCCCCGAGGAGAGCGCCGAGATGCAGCTCCTGCATGGGCAGCGCAAGGCGCTGGGCGGCTACCTGCCCCAGCGCCAGCGCAACGGCGACCGGCTCGAAGCGCCGCCCCTGGAGATGTTCAAACAGGTGCTGGCGGACACTGGCGAGCGCACCATGTCCACCACCATGGCCGTGGTGCGCATCATGGTCTCCCTGGCCCGGGACAAGACCCTGGGGCCGCGGCTGACCCCGATCGTCGCCGACGAGTCGCGCACCTTCGGCATGGAGGGCATGTTCCGGCAGATCGGTATCTACGCCCCCGAAGGGCAGAAGTACGTGCCCATGGACGCCGAGGAGATCATGCCCTACCGGGAGGACCAGAAGGGCCAGATCCTGCAGGAGGGCATCAACGAGGACGGTGCCATGTCGTCATGGATCGCCGCTTCCACCTCGTACAGCAACCACGGGGTCACCATGATCCCGTTCTACGTCTACTACTCCATGTTCGGCTTCCAGCGCGTCGGCGACCTGGCCTGGGCGGCCGGCGACATGCTGGCGCGGGGCTTCCTGATCGGCGGCACCTCGGGACGCACCACCCTGAACGGCGAGGGCTTGCAGCACCAGGACGGGCACAGCCAGCTGTTCGCCCAGTTCATTCCCAACTGCATGGCCTACGACCCGACCTTCCACTATGAGGTGGCGGTGATCGTGCGCGACGGACTCAAGCGCATGTACGAGGACCAGGAGAACGTCTTCTACTACATCACTACGCTGAATGAGAACTACCATCATCCGGCGCTTCCCGATGGCGCGGAAGCGGGCATCATCAAGGGCATGTACGCGTTCAGCAAGGCCAAGGGCAAGGCCAAGAGCCCGCGGGTACAGCTGCTGGGCTGTGGCAGCATCCTCAACGAGGTGATTGCCGCGGTGGACCTGCTGCGCGACGACTGGGGTGTGGCGGCCGACGTCTGGAGCTGCCCGAGCTTCAACGAGCTGGCCCGCGACGGCCACGCGGTCAAGCGCTGGAACCGGTTGCATCCCGGGAAGAAGCCGCGCAAGAGCTATGTCGAGCAATGCCTGGAAGGCAGCGAAGGGCCGGTCATCGCCGCCACCGACTATATCCGCATGTTCGCCGAACAGATCCGGCCCTTTGTGCCGCGGCGCTACGAGGTGTTGGGTACCGACGGTTTCGGCCGATCCGACAGCCGCGAGGCCCTGCGCCGCCACTTCGAGGTGGATCGTCACTACGTCGTCCTGGCCGCGCTGCAGGCCCTGGTCGACGAGGGCAAGCTCAAGAGCGGCAAGGTGCGCGACGCCATCGCCAAATACGGCATCGACCCTGAAAAGCCCAATCCCCTCTACGCCTGAGAGCTGAGCCGAAGGAGAAGAACAGTGGCCATTCAAGAGATCAAGGTACCCGACATCGGCGACTACAGCGATGTCCCGATCATCGAAATCCACGTCCAGGCCGGCGACACGATCCAGGTCGAGGACCCGCTGATCACCGTGGAATCGGACAAGGCCTCGATGGACGTACCGGCGCCTGCCGCGGGTACGGTCAAGGAGGTCAAGGTCAAGCTCGGCGACACGGTCTCCGAGGGCAGCCTGGTGCTACTGCTGGAGAGCGAAGCGGGCGTGGCCGCCCCGAGTGGGGCAGATGAAAAGCCCGCGGCGCCTGCCGGGAAGGGCGGGGAGCCATTGCCACCGGCGGCGTCACCCTCTGCCCCGGCTGCCCCCAGCGCCGCACCGCCGGCTGGCCCGATCGCGGACTTCAGCCGGGTTCACGCCAGCCCCTCTGCGCGCCATCTGGCCCGCGAACTGGAGGTGGACCTGACCCGCGTGCCGCCGACCGGCCTCAAGGGACGGGTCACCCAGGAGGACATCCGGAACTTCGCCAAGGGTGGCGCCCCGACGGTGGCCACGGCTGGTGCTCCGGCCGCCGGGGAGGGCATGGATCTGCTGCCCTGGCCCAAGGTGGACTTCAGCAAGTTCGGTCCGGTGGAGACCCAGCCGCTGTCGCGCATCAAGAAGATCTCCGGCGCCAACCTGCATCGCAACTGGGTGAGGATTCCCCACGTCACCAACCACGACGAGGCCGACATCACCGATCTGGAAGCCTTCCGTGTGCAGTTCAACAAGGCCAACGAGAAGGCCGGCATCAAGGTCAGCATGCTGGCGTTCATGATCAAGGCCGCGGTCGCCTCCCTGAAGCAGTTCCCCGAGTTCAACGCCTCGTTGGAAGGCGACAACCTGATCCTCAAGCAGTACTACCACATCGGTTTCGCCGCCGACACGCCCAACGGCCTGGTGGTGCCGGTAATCCGCGATGCGGACAAGAAAGGCGTGGCCGAGATCGCCCAGGAAATGGGGGCGCTGGCCAAGCTGGCCCGGGACGGCAAGCTCAAGCCCGATCAGATGCAGGGCGGCTGTTTCACCATCTCCTCCCTTGGCGGGATCGGTGGGCTGTTCTTCACGCCGATCATCAACGCCCCCGAAGTGGCCATCATGGGCGTGTGTCGCTCCTACTGGAAGCAGGTCTCGCCGGACGGAAAGCAGTCGGAATGGCGCTTCATGCTGCCGCTGTCGCTGTCCTGGGATCACCGGGTGATCGACGGTGCCGCCGCGGCCCGTTTCAACGTCCATTTCGCCAACCTGCTCGCCGACATGCGGCGCATCATCATGTGAGGAGCCGACGACATGGCCAATGCAATCGAAGTCAAGGTGCCCGATATCGGCGATTTCAAGGACGTCGAGATCATCGAGGTGCTGGTCAAGCCGGGCGATGCCATCGACATTGAAACCCCGCTGATCACCCTGGAGACCGACAAGGCCTCCATGGACGTGCCGTCCCCGATGTCGGGCACGGTCGGAGAACTCAAGGTCAAGGAAGGCGACAAGGTTTCCCAAGGCTCGATCATCCTGATGCTGGAGCCGGCCGAGACGGGCTCCCGAGTGGCGGACCGCGATCCGCAGCCGGCGGTCCATGAAAAGGGCGTCGTTGGCTCAGCGGCGTCCGACGATGCGGGCGGTGGTTATGGCGGAGGCAGCCTGGAAGAGGTTCGGGTGCCGGACATCGGCGATTTCAAGGACGTCCCGGTGATCGAAGTGCTGGTGCGGCCCGGCGATACGATCCGTGCCGAGGACCCGCTGATCACCGTGGAGTCCGACAAGGCCTCGATGGACGTGCCTGCGCCCAAGGCCGGCAAGGTCAGCGAGGTGCTGGTGACGGTCGGCGACAAGGTCTCGCAAGGCTCGGCGATCCTGATGCTGGAAGCGGAAGGAGCGGCTCACGCAGTCTCGCCCGCCCCCACCCAAGATGTGCAGGAGCAAGCAGCGGCCCCTGCACCGACGGCGGCTACCTATACTGGTGGCGCCGACATCGAGTGCGAGATGCTGGTGCTCGGCGCCGGGCCGGGCGGCTACTCGGCCGCCTTCCGGGCCGCCGACCTGGGGATGAAGACCGTGCTGGTGGAACGCTATGCCACCCTCGGCGGGGTCTGCCTGAACGTCGGCTGCATACCCTCCAAGGCGCTGCTGCATGTGGCGGCGGTCACCGACGCGGCCAATGACCTGGCCGACCACGGCATCGCCTTCGGCAAGCCGAAGATCGATCTCGACAAACTGAGCGGCTGGAAGGAGAAGGTCGTCGGCAAGCTCACCGGTGGGCTGGCCGGCATGGCCAAGGCGCGCAAGGTCGAGGTTGTCCGTGGGTTCGGGACTTTCCTCGACCCGCATCACCTGGAAGTTGCCCTGACCAGCGGCGACGGCCAGCAGCCGACCGGCAAGAAGCAGGTGGTGAAGTTCGGCAAGTGCATCATCGCCGCCGGCTCGCAGTCGGTGAAGCTGCCTTTCATTCCCGACGATCCCCGGGTGGTCGACTCCACCGGTGCGCTGGAACTGACCGCCATCCCCAAGCGCATGCTGGTCATCGGCGGCGGCATCATCGGCCTGGAGATGGCCACGGTCTACTCCAGCCTGGGCACCCGCATCGACGTGGTTGAGATGCTCGACGGGCTGATGGCCGGCGCCGACCGCGACCTGGTCAAGGTGTGGGAGAAGGTCAACTCGCCGCGCTTCGACAGGGTGATGCTCAAGACTCGCACCACCGCCGTGAAGGCACAGAAGAACGGCCTCAAGGTCAGCTTCGAGGGCGACAACGCCCCCGCCGAGCCGCAGCTCTACGACATGATCCTGCAAGCGGTGGGGCGCAGCCCCAACGGCAACAAGATCGGCGCCGAAAATGCCGGCGTGGCGGTCGACGAGCGTGGCTTCATCGCCACCGACAAGCAGATGCGCACCAACGTCGGTCACATCTTCGCCATCGGCGACATCGTCGGTCAGCCGATGCTGGCCCACAAGGCGGTGCACGAGGCGCATGTCGCGGCGGAGGCCGCTGCCGGGCACAAGAGCTTCTTCGATGCCCGGCAGATCCCCTCGGTGGCCTACACCGACCCGGAAGTCGCCTGGGCTGGCAAGACCGAGGCCGAATGCAAGGCCGAAGGCATCAAGTACGGCAAGGCGATCTTCCCCTGGGCCGCCTCCGGTCGGGCCATCGCCAACGGCCGCGACGAAGGTTTCACCAAGTTGATCTTCGACGAGGAGACCCATCGCATCATCGGTGGAGCCATCGTCGGCACCCAGGCCGGGGACCTGATCAGCGAGCTGTGCCTGGCCATCGAGATGGGCTGCGACCCGGTCGACATCGGCAAGACCATCCATCCCCATCCGACCCTGGGCGAATCGGTGGGCATGGCCGCTGAACTGTTCGAGGGGGTCTGTACCGACTTGCCGCCGCAGAAGAAGCGCTAGGACGACTGCCAGCGGGCTGCTGATGCCGGAGCAATCATGCGGCTGCCCGGCATCAGCCGCCGATCCTTGAAACGCTGGAACAGCAATGAAGGAACATAGGGGAGGACGGATCAATGAGCAATCAACCTCACCAGCAGGTACCGGGCGAGCAAGTGTCAGGAGGAGAGGGAAGTGGCGGACGATCCGCCAAGCTGATATGGGGACTGCGCGCCTTCGGGCTGCTCGTGGCGCTGGTCGTGTGGCTCGCCATGGGTCAGGCCGAAGGGTTGTCGCCGGATGCACGCTGGGTGGCGACGATCGGCGCCCTGATGGCGGTGTGGTGGATGACGGAGGCGATCCCGCTCTCGGCCACCGCCCTGCTGCCGATCGTGCTGATTCCGATGCTGACGGAGCGGTCCGTCGCCCAGGCCACGGCGCCCTATGCCAGTCCCATCGTATTTCTTTTTCTCGGCGGCTTCCTGATCGCCATCGCCATGGAGAAGTGGAACCTCCACCGGCGTATCGCGCTCTTGACCCTGGCCCGGGTCGGGGTCTCGCCGCACCGGATCGTGCTCGGCATGATGCTCGCCACGGGGTTTCTGTCGATGTGGGTCTCCAACACCGCGACGACGCTGATGATGCTGCCGATCGGGCTCTCCGTGCTGGCCCTGGTCGCGGAACGCAGCGGGGAATCCACCGAGACGGCCACCGCCGGCCACGATCACCACCGGGCCGGTCACGTCGACTTCATCCATGACGACAACATCAAACGCTTCGGTCTCTGCCTGCTTCTCGCCATCGCCTGGTCGGCAAGCATGGGCGGCCTCGGCACCCTGCTCGGCAGCCCGCCGAATGCCATCGTTGCCGGCTATGCCGCCGACGAACTGGGCCGCAACATCGGCTTTCTCGAGTGGATGATGCTCGGCGTACCGCTAGCCTTCACCTTCATCCTGGTGGGCTGGGTCCTGATGACTCGGGTGCTCTACCCGTTCAAGGTTGCGGAGATTCCTGGCGGCAAGGAGATGATCGACGGCGAGATCCGCAAGCTCGGCGCGCTCAGCCAGGGCGAGAAGATGGTCTTGCTCGTCTTCGGCTCGGCGGCGTTCCTGTGGGTCGTGCCCGGCGTGCTCGGCAATATTCCGGGAGTGGGTCAGTGGCTGGGGCCGCTGGGGTATCTCGATGACACCGCCATCGCGATCGCTGCCGGCATTGCGCTGTTCATTCTGCCTGCGAGGGGTCGCAGCGAGATGGTGCTGAACTGGCAGGATGCCGAGGACGGCCTGCCCTGGGGCGTACTGCTGCTGTTCGGCGGCGGCCTGAGCCTTGCCGGCGCGGTCGCGGGGACCGGTCTCGACAACTGGTTCGGCCAGCAGGTCACGGGACTCGGCATGCTGCCGATCGTCCTGTTGGTCGCCGCCGTGGCCACGATCATCCTGTTCCTGACCGAGGTGACCAGCAACACGGCGACGGCCGCGACCTTCATTCCCGTGCTCGGTGGCGTGGCGGTGGGTATCGGCGCCGACTCGATGACGCTGCTGATCCCGGCCGCCTTCGCCGCGACCTGCGCCTTCATGCTACCGGTCGGCACGCCGCCCAACGCCATCGTCTTCGGCACCGGAGCGGTCAGCATCGCCCAGATGGCGCGTGGCGGGGTCGTACTCAACATCATCGGGATCGTGTTGATCACCGCCTTCTGCTACATGCTTGGCGGCTTTGCGCTGGGGCTGCAGTTCTGATCCCCTGGTGGGGGGCGGTGCCGTGACGGTCGCCAACCGGCTTTGGCCCAGCGGATTGCCGACCCCCACCGTTCAGCGCATCGGCTGCTGTTCGAATGAGTAGATAATTGAGAGGAGTGTCGAGCGTTGATTGTCGGTGCCTGCATTCCCTGCCTATAGTGAGGGGCACCGTTTTCCGCTCGAGAGAGGTGACGCATGAACCAGCCCGCTGTTTCCGCCCCGACCGCGCAGGACTTCAAGGTCGCCGATATCAGCCTGGCCGACTGGGGGCGACGCGAGATCCGCATCGCCGAGACAGAGATGCCGGCGCTGATGAAGATCCGCGCCAAGTACCGCGACGAGCAACCGCTGGCAGGGGCGCGCATCGCTGGCTGCATCCACATGACCATCCAGACGGCAGTGCTGATCGAGACGCTGATCGACCTTGGGGCTTCGGTGCGCTGGTCGTCGTGCAATATCTTCTCGACCCAGGACCACGCCGCCGCCGCTATCGCCGCGGCCGGCATTCCGGTATTTGCCTGGAAGGGCGAGACCGAGGAGGAGTTCTGGTGGTGCATCGAGCAAACGGTGGAGGGCTCCGACGGCTGGACCCCCAACATGGTGCTGGATGACGGCGGCGACCTCACGGCGCTGCTGCACGACAAGCGCCCGGAGCTGCTCGACGCCATTCACGGCATCTCCGAGGAGACCACCACTGGCGTGCATCGCCTGCAGGAGATGCTGCGCGACCGCACGCTCAAGGTGCCAGCGATCAACGTCAACGACGCCGTGACCAAGTCGAAGAACGACAACAAGTACGGCTGCCGCCATTCGCTCAACGACGCCATCAAGCGCGGTCTGGACCACCTGCTGGCGGGCAAGCAGGCGCTGGTGGTGGGCTACGGTGACGTAGGCAAGGGCTCAGCGGCCTCGCTGCGCCAGGAGGGCATGATCGTCAAGGTCGCCGAGATCGACCCCATCTGCGCCATGCAGGCGTGCATGGACGGCTATGAAGTGGTGTCGCCCTATGTCGACGGCGTCAATCGTGGCAAGGAGAGCGTCGACCGGGCCTTGCTTTCGCGCATCGACCTGGTGGTGACCTGCACTGGCAACATCGAGGCCTGCGACGCTGCCATGCTCGAGGCGCTCAAACCCGGCGCGGTGGTGTGCAACATCGGCCACTTCGACAACGAGATCGCAACCGGCTACATGCGCCGCCACTGGCATTGGGAGGAGGTCAAGCCGCAGGTGCACAAGGTCTATCGTGACAGCACGCCGGGCCATTTCGACCCCACCAGCGGCGACTATCTGCTGCTGCTTTCGGAGGGGCGGCTGGTCAACCTGGGCAATGCCACCGGCCATCCATCACGGATCATGGACGGCTCCTTCGCCAACCAGGTGCTGGCGCAGATCCATCTCTACCAGCAGCGTTTTGCCGACCTGCCGCCAGCGGAAAAAATAGGCGGCCTGGCAGTCACGGTGCTGCCGCGCCATCTCGATGAGGAAGTGGCGCGCTATATGGTCGAGGGCTTCGGTGGGGTACTCACGCGCATGACCGAGCAGCAGGCCGAGTACACCGGTGTGCCCGTCGAAGGGCCCTACAAGCCGGACGCTTATCGCTATTGAATTGGATAAGCTGCAATGAAGGCCGAACGCCGCCGATGGGCGGCGTTCTTGCGTGTGATGTCGCTTGCCTGTCTTGGCAATCAACCGTCGACGAAGGCAAGAAAGCGTCCTGCGATCATTACCGCAGGCCACAGTAGCAGCGAGAGCCCCCCTGCCAACCGCAAGCGCCGGGGCGTGGCCTTTGCCAGCCCCGGCCCCAGGTTGAGCAGCAGGGCATTGGCGATGGCCAGTGCGATCAGCGCCAGCTTGAGGCGAAACAGTGGCATTTCTGCGTAGCCGTTGGGGTCGGCGAGAAGCAGCAATCCCCCGGTCGTCATGGCCAGCAGGAGCCCGAAGATGGCCACCGGCTGCAGCAGTCGGCCCAGCTCCCGCAGCGGCAGATGCCTGCGCCAGCCCAGCAGGCGCAAGTCGAGGGCCACGATGGCGCCCAGCAGCAAGGAGATACCCAGCACGTGCAGGGCATTGATTGCCGCATAGCCCCAGCGCGAGAGGCGTACCCATTCGGCCAGGGCCGTCTCGGCAAGCCAGCTCAGCAGTGCTTCCACGATGTTCGGTTAGATCCGGCCGGGATAGAGCACGTAGTGCTCGTCGCCGATCCACAGCTGTTCGGCCTTGAGCAACCGTTCGCCGGCATGTTCGCCGGAGACACGCAGCTCCACGCCTTCAGTCAGGTCGCCCTCGGCCAGCCCGGCACGCTCGTTGCGCCAGGGCTGACCGACCTCCACCGTCCATGTCTCGCCATCCACGTCCAACTGGACTTCGCCATGAGGGTTGCCCAGCCGCACCTGGGTGATGGTGCCTTCTATCTCGATGGTTTCTCCCCCGGTCCAGCCATGGTGGGCTTGGGCAGGCACGAGGAACAGCAGCATGACAATGGCCAGCAGCCATTTCGCCTGAGGGTGCATGGTCGTCTCCTTCCGAGAGGCCTCCCTTCAGGCTAGCCCTGCCGTCATCGGCTGCAAGGACAATTGCTGCGTCGGGCCGGGCCCCCTACAGTCCGGCCAGCGGCATGAGCCATTTCAGGTAGAGCGGGATCAGCAGCGGGGCGGCCAAGGTGGTGACCAGTACCGCCAAGGCGCCCTTCTCCGGCTTGATCCCCAGCTCCATGGCGACCACCACCACATTGGCCGCCATCGGGACCACGCCCAGCAGCAACAGCGCCAGGACCAACTCGTCGGGCAGGGGCAGCAATGCCTGAAGCAGAAGGACGACGAGCAGCATCAGCCAGGGCCACAGCAGGTAGCGGATGGCCACGCAGCCGGCCATGAAGCGCAGATCGATCTCGCGAATCGCGACCCGGCCCAGTGTCATGCCGATGATCATCATGCCGAGCAGCGTGTAGGTGGCCGGGAACACCGACAGGCTCTCCATTAGCGCGTCAGGCAGCGTCATGCCGAGCCCGCTTACCAGCAGCGCGGCAAGAAAGGCGTAGATCAGCGGCAGCCTGGCGATCTTGGTCAGGCTCTCACGCACCGAGAAGCGGCCGCGTGCGCTGAGATAGAAACCCACCGTGAACTCGTAGAGCGTCACGCCGAGTATGCAGAAGAGATAAAGGGTCACGCCTTCGGGCGGCAGCAGGATCATGGCGATCGGCAGGCCGAAGTAACCGGTGTTGCCGGTGCCGGATGAGAACGCCAGCACGGCGCTTTCCTGGGGCGAAAGGAAGCGCTTCGCCAAGGGGTTGATGATGGCAGCCACCAGGCTGGCCAGCAGGAAGAGAGCCAGGGTCAGCAGCAGATAATGGGGTGTCGGTCCACCCAGCAGCAGGCCGCGGAAAAAGGTCAGCGGTGCAATGAGGTAGATCAGCAGCGTTGCAATGGGACGCGGATCGATCGCCAGGCGCCGCGCGGCGAGCCAGCCCAGGCCGACGAAGGCCAGCAGCGTCCAGAGAGGGCCCAACAGTGCGCCAGGGTCGATCATCGCTCGCCATTCCATCGCCGAAAGCCGATATGATGCCTGTTGACGGGACAACTGTCAGCATGTGCCACCTCCCTGAGCGCCAGCTCCACGATCAGCCGTTATGGCGGCTCGACCTGGCCCGTTCTGCCTGGTCGTCGATGTTATCCTTGTACGCGGTCTTGTCCCGGACCACTTGCGTGCCGCGGACCCTCATATGACTGCAGTTCATGCAGCAGCGTGAAACTTTTCATTGGTCAGGTGTTGGGCAGGGCGGCAGAATGCATGAATTCGCGAAGCCAATCGCAAGCTTATCTACCAGAGCTGTCGCCCTAGGCGGCAGGTGGTGCCGATCGAAGAGCGTCAGCAACAGTGAGAGGATCCTGCATGAGTACGTCGTACCCGCTTGGCATCAGTTTCGAGTTCTTTCCCCCCAACACCGAAGCGGGGCGCGAGAAGCTGATGGGGGTACGTGACGCGCTGGCAGAGCGCAAGCCGCGCTTCTTCTCGGTTACCTACGGTGCCGGCGGCTCGACCCAAGCACGTACCCTGACCACCGTGAGGTCCGTCCGCGAGGCGGGCATCACCACGGCACCACATCTCTCCTGCGTCGGCAGCGAGAAGGCCCAGTTGCGCGACCTGCTGGCCCAGTATCGCGATGAGGGCATCGACAGCCTGGTTGCCCTGCGTGGCGATCTGCCCTCGGGCATGGGCGGCATCGGTGAGCTGCGCTACGCCAACGAGCTGGTGGAGTTCATCCGTGAGGAAACCGGCGATCACTTCGAGATCGCCGTGGCGGCTTATCCCGAGTCCCACCCTCAGGCGGCGAGCTTCGAGCGCGACGTCGAAAATTTCGCGCGCAAGGTAAAGGCGGGAGCCAACCTCGCCATTACGCAGTACTTCTTCAGCGCCGACGCCTACTTCCACTTCGTCGAGCGTGCCCGTGCATTGGGCGTCGAGGCACCCATCGTGCCCGGTATCATGCCGATCACCAACTACACCAAGCTGGCCCGTTTCTCGGATGCCTGCGGCGCCGAGATCCCGCGCTGGATTCGCAAGCAGCTCGAGGCCTACGGCGACGACAGCGACGCCATCGCCAAGTTCGGTACCGAGGTGGTGTCGCGGTTGTGCCAGCGCCTGCTGGAGGGTGGCGCTCCTGGACTGCACTTCTACACCCTTAACCAGGCCGACCCCTGCCTGCGGATTCTCGACAACTTGAGCTGATCGCTTGGCACCGGGGCGCATCACCAGCTAGCCTGTTCCTGCATGTCCATGGATTCAGGAACAGGAGGACGCTAGATGCGCCATGCCAACCTTTCGGGAGTCACTTTTGCCTGCCTGCTGCTCGCTGCAGGTGCCGCCCAAGCCCAGGAAAGCCACGAAGTAGAGATGAGCTGGGTGAGCACCGATGGCATCGAGGACTCCATCGGTACCATTACCCTCGAAGATTCCGATCACGGCCTGCTGCTCACCCCCGATCTGCGCGAAATGCCGCCCGGCGTGTACGGTTTCCACGTGCATGAGAATCCAAGCTGCGAGCCGGGCGAGAACGAGGACGGCGACATGACGGCCGCCGGCGAGGCGGGCGGCCACTACGATCCGGAGGAAACCGGAACTCATCAGGGCCCCTACGGTGATGGGCATCTTGGCGATCTGCCGGTGCTGATCGTCAACGAGGACGGTGAAGCTACCCTGCCAGTGTTGGCGCCGCGTCTCAGTCTCGAGGACGTCCAGGGCCGCAGCCTGATGGTTCACGAAGGTGGCGACACCTACTCTGACGAGCCTGAACTCGGCGGTGGCGGTGATCGCATGGCCTGCGGTGTCGTTGAATCGTAAGCGACTCCGGTAGCCCTGCCCCCGCCTGAAAACGCAAGGGCCCCGCCAAATGGCGGGGCCTCGTCTTGTTGCCCAGAGCCGTGTGGCTCAGAGCTTATGGCCTGGGGTTCATGCCGGGGTAGTGGGTTTTGCCTTGAGGGCGGCCGCCTGCCAGACGAACACCAGCCCACCGATACCGAGACCGGCCAGGTCTGTCATCCAGCCACCGGCGATCATCGACAGTGCGGCAGCAAGCAGCAGGATGCGCTGTACGAAGTTGACTCCTCCGTTCAGGAACCAGCCCTGTACCGATGCCGCAAGCAGGTAGATACCCACGCTGGCGGTGATGAACACACGCAGAATCCCTCCCCAACTGCCTTGCATCAACAGCTCCGGGCTGTAGAAGAACATGAAGGGCACGATGAACGCGGCCAGGCCGAACTTGAAGGAGGTCATGGCGGTCTTCAGCGGATCGGTGTTGGCAATGGCCGCTGCCGCATAGCCTGCCAGCGCCACCGGAGGCGTGATCGCCGACAGTACCGCGTAGTAGAACACGAAGAAGTGCGCCACTAGCGGAGGGATACCGATCTGCTGCAGGCCCGGAGCGACCACCGAGGCGGCCACGGCATAGGCTGCGGTGGTTGGCATGCCCATGCCGAGCAGGACCGAGATACACATGGCGAAGAAGAGTGCCATCAGGTGGCTGGTATCCGCGATGCCGAGCAGCATGGAAGCGAAGCGGGCACCGACGCCGGTCAGTGCGATCACGCCGACGATGATGCCGGCACAGGCACACACCGCGATCAGCGGAATGGCCATGCGCGCGCCCAGCGAGAGGGCATTGAGCAGCGCCTTGGGGCCCATCCAGTGGGGTGTGAACCAGGAAACCACGGCGGCGCTGACCATTGCCAGGGTGCCGGCACGGATCACCGAATAGCCCATGAACAGGGTGCCGACCAGGATGATGATGGGCAGGAACAGATAGACCTGCTTGACCATCTGACGGAACACCGGCAGCTGGTCCCGGGGCAAGCCCTGCATGCCGCCGCGGCGCGCTTCCAGGTCAACCATCAGGTAGATGGAGAGGAAGTAAAGGGCAGCGGGAATCAGTGCGGCGACGGCAATCTCGGTATAGGGAATACCGGTGACCTCGGCCATGATGAAGGCGCCGGCGCCCATGATCGGGGGCACGATCTGGCCGCCGGTGGAGGCGGCAGCTTCGATGCCGCCAGCGCTGCGTGGGTGATAGCCCACCTTCTTCATCAGCGGAATGGTCAGTGAGCCGGTAGCGACCACGTTGCCTGCCGAGGTGCCGTTGATCATGCCCATCAGGCCGGAGGCGAACACTGCCACCTTGGCCGGGCCGCCACGCGTGCGGCCGGCGGCAGCGAAGGCGAAGTTGACGAAATAGTCACCCACGCGTGACGCCTGGAGGAAGGCGGCGAAGGTGATGAACAGAATGATGTAGGTTGACGAGACAGCCGTCGTCGCGCCGAGAATGCCGTTGTCGGTATACAGATAGGTGAAGAAGCGCTGCGGCGAGTAGCCGCGGTGTTCCAGCAGGCCGGGCAGGTAAGGGCCGGCGAAGGCGTAGACCAGGAAGACGGCGGTGATGACGATCAGCGCCAAGCCGGCCACGCGACGGGTAAGTTCCATGATCAGTGCCACCCCTACCGCCGAGACGATGAACTCCGTCTGGCCTGCGAAGGGTGTGCCGGCGGCCATGCGCCAGCGCTGCAGCACGAACAGCAGATAGGCGGCAACGATGATCGAAGCGACGATCAATATCGCATCGGCCCAATGGATGGAGCGGCTGGAGCTGCGCCATACCCAACTGCTGATCATGGCGATGGCGGTGGCGATAGCCAGTGCCCAGCTCATGTGCACCATGACCCAGGCAGCCGGCTGCGTACCCTGTGTCTCGCGTACGAACCAGGCGTAGAGGATGGTGACGGTGGCATACGCAATGGCGGCCACGGCAGGAGCCAGGACGAGCCACTCGACACGCTTGATACGCAGGTCGCCGGGGCTGCGGTCCAGGGTCATGGCCGCGGTAATGGCGAAGCCGACGGCCAGGCCGCCAGCTACGTGAATGATTCGAAAGGCCCAGGTCTCGATGGGAGCAACGTTGAGCGCATAGAGATGCATGGCCGTGAACAGGACACAGGCGGCAAACACCGTCTGGCCGAGCAGGCCGGAGAGCACTCGCTCGTTATGGGCGATGGGGATGTCGGAGACGCCTTCGGTGCCGATCTTCGAGGCGGCTTGTTCGGGTTGGGTTTCGTGGGTCATGCCGGGATGCTCTGAGGGTTACGGTTGCCTGCGGTGGAGCAAGGCGTTGACGCCGGCCCTGAGGCCGGCGTCGATGCGCGTCTCTAATTAGTCGCGCAGATCCTCCGGGATCTCGTAGCCGTTCTCTTCGAACCAGCGTACGGCACCCGGATGCCAGGGCAGGAAGGTGTTGAACTCGAAGTTCTCGGCCTGCGTCTCGCTGGCAGCACCGTGGATCTGAACCATGCGATCGTTGTTTTCCATCACGGTCTTGGTCACTTCATAGACCAGTGACTCCGGCATGTCCTTGTGCGTGATGGCGAAGTTCCAGATCGAGACGGCGGTCAGGTCCTCATCCAGGCTGTTGTAGACAGAGGCCGGGATGCTGGCCGGGCTCAGCTCGGGGAAGTCGTCCAGGAACTGTCCCATCTCTTCTTCGGTGAAGGAGAAGATGTTGACGTTGGCCTGTGCTTCGAGCTGATTGAAGGCAGAGATCGGCACGCCGGCAGCGAAGGCAAAGGCGTCGATCAGGCCATCCTGGAGCTGGCCAGCCTGGTCGGCGGCGCCGCCGTTGCGAGTATCGACATTGAGGCCGAGCTTCTCGAACAACTGCGGGTAATACATGTCCGAAGTACCGCCTGCGGGGCCTACGCCCACGGTCTTGCCGTCCAGATCGGAAACGGAGCTGATGCCGGAGCCGGCCATGGCAATGATCTGCAGCGTGGTCTGGTACATCGGGAACACCGCACGGATGTCGGTATGCTCGACGCCCGGGGCGAGCTCACTGTTGCCGGTCCAGGCCTCGTAGGCCGGTCCCATGGTCACCATGCCGAAATCGTGCTCGCCCATCTGTACCAGGGTGGCGTTCTGGACGGGGCCGCCGGTTACTTCGGCGCCGAAGGGGACGCCGAGAGCATCGCCCACCATGTTGGCCCAGCCAGAGCCATAGATGTAGTAGGTGCCACCCTGGCTGGCAGTGCCTACGGTCAGGCTGCGGGGCCAGTCGCTGCGATCTTCTGCCTGGGCGCCGGAGGTGACCAGAGCCGCGCCGAGCACGGAAGTGGCGATCAATTTGGAGGCGGTGTAGCGCATGGAAGTACTCCGATTTGCCTTATCGTTATGGGAGCGCACCGGCGGTGCGCCCGTGTGAAACACGGAAGTTACCACCATCAGTATAGGCAAGCGCTGCGCCATGGAAGGAGAAAAGTAGCTAAAACAAAGTCTTGTTTTCGTGGCATTCGACGAAAGTCGACATGGGGCGAGGGCTTGTTGGCTGGGGTTTCGCACGATGACGCTATTTCGATGTGCGGTTTTCCGCACGTCAGTTGATTCTGGGCGGTTCTACCAAGGCGGCAATCAACCGGCTGGCCTGGTGCAGGTCGTTCATCAGCGACGAGGCCAGCCAAGGATCGAGACGATGCTCGCGCAGCCGTTTTGCCAGCTCGTATTGCCAATGGCGGCGAACTTCTTCGAGGGGAGTGGCGAGCGCCAGGCCTTCTTCACCCTCGGCTAGTCGGTTGAGGCCGACCGCCACGGCAAGTCGCAGATCGTCATGGGCTTCACGCAGCGGGCTCACTGGCGCCGCATGACGCAGGAAGCTGCGTTGCAGTACTTCACCGAAGCGAACGGCTTCGACCATGCGCAGTGAGCGAGCCTGCAGGGCGTCCAACCGGTTCTGCTGGGCCTCGGTGAGCGGCACGTCGATGCGTGCCTGGAAGGCGAGAATCTCGGTCAGCAGTGGCTTGATGCGTTCGTGATAGCGGGCATTGACCGATGGCCAGGCGCCCGGGTCGATGCGAGACTCCACGGCGCTGCGCAGCGGCGGGTGGCCAATGACCTCGGCACTGGGCAGCAGGATGGCCGTGCATAGGAGGTGATAAGCGCGACGCTCGAGACGCCGGCACTCTTGTTCCATGGCGCTGACGGCGGTGTCGGCGTGGTTCAGGGCAGTACTGTCGAGATGGCGAGCTTGCGTCTGTGGCAGCCTTGCAGGCTCGGGGAAGCGGTGCTCGAGAAGCTCGGCAAGGCGTGGTATCCAGGGCAGCATCAGCACGATGCCCAGCAGGTTGAAGAGGGTATGGAACAGCGCCAGCTTGAGCGGCCAGGCGGTTTCGGCCAATCCCACCAGCTCGGCGATAGCATCCACCAGCCAGGCCAGCGGCACCAGCAATGCCAGGGCGACCGCAGCGGTGACAAGGTTGAAGATGACATGGGCGCCGGCCAGCCGACGAGCAGCAACGCCGGCTGAGAGCGCGCCGAGTACGGCGGTTACCGTGGTGCCGATATTGGCACCGATGGCGATGGCCAGGGCGGGCAGGTAGGGCAACTGGCCCGAGGCCAGGGCGGTCAGGGTGAGCAGCAGCGTGGCGTGGCTCGATTGCATCACCACGGTGGCGACAACGCCGATCAGCACGAACAGCGGCCAGTGCCACAGCCGGTCGCCGGCCAGCCCATCCAGACGGATGCCGTCCTGCCAGGCCTCGAAGCCGAGCTTCATGAAGTCGATGCCCAGGAACAGCAGGCCAATGCCCAGCAGCAGCCCGGCGATGCCGGCCAAGGAGCCGCTCAGACGGTAGCGACCGAGCAGGCCGAGGGCGAGCAGCGGCATGGCGTAATGGGCCAGGTCGAAGCGCAGGCCGAACGAGGCGATCAGCCAGGCGCCGGTGGTGGTGCCCAGGTTGGCGCCGAACAGCAGGGCGATGGCGCCGGGCAGGGTGACCAGGCCGGCACTGACGAAGGACATCGCCAGCAGCGTGATGAGCG
Source organism: Halomonas sp. A29 (assembly GCF_046723295.1). Lineage (NCBI taxonomy): Bacteria > Pseudomonadati > Pseudomonadota > Gammaproteobacteria > Oceanospirillales > Halomonadaceae > Halomonas > Halomonas sp. A29. The sequence continues at coordinate 16,323 of NZ_JAXQPR010000015.1, read as the reverse complement.
AACTGGACTGGACCAGGGCGGTTGCCAGGGCGCCGACGCCGATGGCTCGCCCCGGATGGCTGGTGGCGGCATGCAGCCAGCGATCGAGGGTGCCGCCGGAGAGCCGCTTGATGGCCTCTTCCAGCAGAGTCATGCCCCACAGGAACAGACCCAGACCGGCGGCGAGAGTGGCAATATCGTGGCGTGACAGCAACAGGGCCGCTGCCGCCGCCAGGCCGAGCAGCTCCAAGTGTCGCCGCCTGCCTCGGTGGAGCCCGGCGCCGGGAGTTGCTGCGCCCTGCACCGTCAGCGGCTCCGAGGGTCGAGGATCCTCACGGTCTGGATGGTGTTGCGCTGCTGCTCCTCGCGCTCACGGTTGACGCGAGTCTCCAACTCGGCAGCCGTCTCGTCCTCGATCGCTGCCTGTTCGAAGAAATCACAGCTGACGCAGTCACGATAACGTATACCGTTCTGCTCCCAGGCACGGATTCGGTCCATCTCGGCACAGCGGGGGCAGATAGCGCCAGCAATGAAGCGTTTCTGAACGGCCATGGAGCCTCCGTAGGATGGCCGCCGGTGAGCCCGGCGGCGGTGTGGCCAACGATACCTTGCCGCGCTGTCGATGTCAGGCAGCACGGATGCCGCTGTGTCGCAGCAGCGGCTCGACGCTGGGCTCGCGGCCGCGGAAGGCGCGGAACAGCTCCGCAGCGTCGCGGGCGCCGCCCTGCTCGAGGATCTCGCTACGGAAGCGGCGTCCGGTTTCGGGATCGAAGATGCCGGCTTCCTCGAAGGCGCTCCAGGCGTCGGCGGAAAGCACCTCGGCCCACTTGTAGCTGTAGTAACCCGCGGCATAGCCGCCGGCAAAGATGTGGCTGAAACCGTTCTGGAAGCGATTGAAGTCGGCCTTCGGTACCACCGATACGGCCTTGCGCACCTCGTCGAGCAGGGCCTGTACGCCCGCCGCCGTGGGCGCACTCAGCTCATGGTGCAGACGCAGGTCGAACAGCGAGAATTCGAGCTGACGCACCAGGCCCATGGCGGATTGGAAGTTCTTGGCTGCCTGCAGGCGTTCCAACAGCTCGGCGGGCAGGGGGGCACCGCTGTCGACGTGGCCGGCGATCAGGTCGAGGCCTTCTCGCTCCCAGCAATAATTCTCCATGAACTGGCTGGGCAGCTCCACCGCATCCCAGGCCACGCCGTTGATGCCGGATATTTCGGCCACCGTCTGCCGGGTCAGCATGTGGTGCAGGCCATGACCGAATTCGTGGAACAGGGTGGTGACCTCGTCATGGGTCAGCAGTGCCGGCTTGTCGCCCACCGGGCGGGTGAAGTTGCAGGTGAGGTAGGCCACCGGCAGCTGTAGCCCCCCGTCCTCATGGCAACGCCGCACCCGGCACTCGTCCATCCAGGCTCCGCCGCGCTTGCCTTCGCGTGCGTAGAGGTCGAGGTAGAAGCCGGCAATGGGCTCGCCGTGCTCCACAATCCGGAAGTAGCGGACCTCTGGATGATAGCGGGGAGCCTGAAGGTCTTCCTCGAAGCTGATGCCATAGAGTCGCTCGACCACCTGGAACAAGCCGTCGACCACCCGCGGGGCAGGAAAGTAAGGTCGCAGTTGCTCCTGGGAGATGGCGTGGCGTGCCTCACGCAGCTTTTCGCTGGCATAGCCGACATCCCATGGGGCCAGCTCGGGTAAACCCAGCGTTTCGCGGGCGTAGGCTTCCAGTTCGGCGAACTCTTCCCTGGCCTGAGGCACTGCGCGGCGGGCAAGGTCCTCGAGAAAATCCAGTACCTGGCGCGGTGACTCGGCCATCTTGGTAGCCAACGACAGGTCGGCATAGCTGGCAAAGCCCAGCAGTTCGGCCAACTCTCGGCGCAGGGTCAGGGTTTCCTCGATGATCGGTGCGTTATCGTACTCGCCGGCATTGGGACCCTGATCCGAGGCGCGGGTGACGAAGGCAGTATAAACCTCTCGACGCAGCTCGCGGTCATCGGCGAAGGTCAGCACCGGGTAGAAACTGGGGAAGTCGAGGGTGATGCGATACCCTTTCGCACCCTTGGCCTCGGCGTTGGCGGCCAGTGTTTCCAGGGCGCTCTCCGGTAGGCCGGCCAGGCTGGCCTCGTCGTCGATGTCCTTGTGCCATGCCTGGGTGGCATCGAGCAACTGGTTGGAGAAGGTGTTGGAGAGCTCCGACAGGCGCGACTTGATCTCGCCATAACGCTTCTTCTGCGCTGCCGGCAAGTCGACGCCGGCGAGGCGGAAGTCGCGCAGCGTATTGTCGACGCTGCGGCGCTGGGCTTCATCCAGCTCGGCCCAGGCCGGTCCCTCCTTGAGCGCCTGCCAGGCACGGAACAATCCTTCGTGCTGGCCCAGCCAGGTGCTGTAGTCGGAAAGCTTGCCCAGGCAGGCCTGGTAGGCCTCGCGCAGCGCCGACGAATTCATGGTGCCGTTGAGATGCGATACCGGCGACCAGGCGCGCGACAGCCGGTCGTTGAGTGCCTCGAGCGGAGCGGCCAGGCTCTCCCAGGTTGGCGCCTCCTGCTGTGCGCGCTCGGCCAGTGCCTCGGTGCCAGCGCGGTTGTCGGCCAGCAGTTTCTCGATGGCCGGTACCACATGTTCCGGCTTGATCTCGGCGAAAGGGGGTAGCTCATGGGGCTCAAGCAGCGGATTGTGGGGCATGCGCACCTCGGGTTGCAGTCAGCGGGAAAGGCGTATTAGCAGTTAGATGCGGCCTCAGGGAGTGGGTTTCAATCCCGTCGGGGGGATTGGTGGCAAGGAGTCGGCCTGATAGGCTTGCGCCTCCACGAAAGTCGAGGTGACGGCATGAACGCAACCCTGGAGCGCTGGAGCACACGGCGGGCCTTCATCCTGGCGGTGACGGGCGCGGCGGTGGGGCTGGGCAACATCTGGCGCTTTCCGTATATCACCGGCGAGAACGGCGGCGCCGCCTTCCTGGTGCTTTACGTGACCTTCGTGCTGTTACTGGGCTTGCCGGTCATGATGGCCGAGATCCTGATCGGCCGTGCCGGTCGCCGAGCGCCCATGCAGGCGCTTGGCCATCTGGCCGGCCAGGCCGGAGCCAGCCGTCACTGGCGTTTTCTAGGGTTGTTCGGTGCCTTCACCGTGTTCTGCATCCTGTCGTTCTATTCCGTGGTTTCGGGCTGGTCCATCGAGTTCCTGGTGACGGCGGTGAATGGCAACTTCAGCGGGCGCGGCGCAGACGAGATCGCGACCGGCTTCGAGGCCTTTCTCGGCGACCCGCGCCGGATGACCTTCAACCATACACTGTTCCTGTTCATGACCATGACCGTGGTCGCGGCGGGAGTGGCCAAAGGGCTGGAGCGGCTCAACAACCTGCTGATGCCGCTGCTCTATCTGCTGCTGATACTGCTTGCCGGTTATGCGGCGACCACCGACGGCTTCGGTACGGCGCTGACCTGGCTGTTCCGGCCGGACTTTTCGGCCATTACCCCGCTGGTGGTCATGCATGCCATGGGGCACGCCTTTTTCACCCTGGCGGTAGGCGCTTGTGCATTGATGGCTTACGGTGCCTACATGCCGGAGCGCCAGAGCCTGCCGCGTGCGGCCGGAGCGGTGGCCGTACTCGACGTCAGCGTGGCGCTGCTGGCCGGCATCGCCATTTTCTCGGTGGTGTTCACCCAGGGGATGGACCCCGGCGAGGGGCCGGGTTTGATGTTCGTCACCCTGCCCATCGCCTTTGCCGAACTGCCCTGGGGGGCGCTGTGGCTCAGCGTGTTCTTCCTGCTGTTGCTGCTGGCGACCTGGACGTCGTCGATCAACCTGGCCGAGCCCATCGTGGCCACCCTGCAGGGGTTGGGGCTGAGTCGCGGCAAGGCTGCCGCGGTGGTGGGGATCTCCGTGTGGTTGGTGGGGCTGCTCTCCGTGCTGTCGTTCTCTACCCTGGCCGAATGGCGGCCGCTGTTCGGCATGAATGCTTTCGACCTGGTCACCACCATTCCCACTGAGATATTCCTGCCGGTGGGCGGCTTGCTGATCGCCATCTTTGCTGCCTGGATCATGCCGCGCCATGAGGTCCAGGCGGCACTGGGAGTCAGCGAGCCGGGCTTTCGTCTGTGGCAAGCGGTGATACGCTGGGTCTCGATTCCCCTGGCGGCCGTGGTGCTGATGGCCGGACTATTGTGACAATCCCGATGCGACCGGCCAGGGTGCCGGCCTGGAGAGAAGCATGAGTGCGAACGACCCCATCCGCAGTTGGCAAGGCACGCGACCCACCCTGGGTGCGCGGGTCTACCTCGACCCGGCCAGCGTAGTACTCGGCGACGTGGTGCTGGGCGACGACTGTTCGGTCTGGCCCATGGCGGTGATCCGCGGTGACATGCACCGCATCCGTATCGGGGCGCGCACCAGCGTGCAGGACGGCAGCGTGCTGCACATCACCCACGCCAGCGATTTCAACCCCGATGGCTTCCCGCTGACCATTGGCGACGACGTCACCATCGGCCACAAGGCGATCCTGCACGGCTGCACGCTGGGCAATCGCATCCTGGTGGGCATGGGGGCCATCGTCATGGATGGCGCCGTGGTCGAGGACGAGGTGATCATCGCCGCCGGTGCCGTGGTGACCCCGGGCAAGCGTCTCGAGAGCGGTCATGTCTATGCCGGCAACCCGGCCAAGGCGCTGCGTCCGCTGAAGGAGAGCGAGCGGCAGTTCTTCCCCTATACCGCCGGCAACTACGTCAAGCTCAAGGATCAGTACCTGGCTGAAGCAGGAACGACTGCCACATGACGGAAACCTTGGGGTTCATGGCGGCGGTCATCGGCCTGCTGATCACACCCGGGCCCACCAATACCCTGCTGGCGGCCTCGGGCAGTCAGCGCGGCATGCGTGCATCGGTGAGCCTGATTCCTGCCGAATTGGCCGGCTACCTGTTGGCGATCGCCCTCTGGGGCAGCGTGCTGGGCAGCCTGGGGGAGCGGTGGGAGTGGCTGTCGGTGACACTGCGCATCGCCAGTGCGCTCTATATCGCTTACCTGGCGTTGCGCATGTGGCGCAGTGCCACTGACTTGGAGGTGGCTGCCAGGGTCGTGGTGAGCCACTCGGGGCTGTTCCTGGCCACGCTGCTCAACCCCAAGGCGTTGCTGTTCGCCGCAGCGATTTTCCCTCAAAGCGCTTTCCGCGGGCCCGTCGAATTCGTGCTGCCTGCGCTGCTCTTCAGCCTGTTGCTGATACCGATAGCCGCGCTCTGGATCGCGTTCGGCACTGCCGTGGCCGGCGGTCGCTTGAGGTGGCTATCGCCCTTCGTCATTCAGCGCGGTGCCGCTCTGGTACTGGCCGGTTTCTCCCTCTCTCTGGGATGGAGCACGCTGCACTGAGACAAGCCGGCGCTCTGTCGGGCATTGTCTTCGGTTGCGTCGACAAGCGATAATCTGGCTTTTTATCCAGTAGAGGGCTTGTCCCGGCATGGCCGATTTCCGCACCCATCTTGGCGTGGCCGCCGCTGGCGGCGCCGTACTGGCCCATGGCGGTTGGCAGGTAGGGCTGTGGGAGCTGTGGCAGGGCGGGGTCGTGTTCGGGCTGGTGACCTTCGGGGGCATCCTGCCCGACATCGATGCCGACAGTTCCAAGGCGATTCGCCTTATCTTCAATCTACTGGCGGTGCCCAGCGTGGTGCTGGGAGCGCTGCTGTTGCAGGGGCATCTGGCCCCGGGTTATTTGCTGGTGGTGTGCGGTCTGCTCTATCTCACGGTGCGCTACGTTGCCGGTGGCGTATTCAGTCGCTTCACCGTGCACCGGGGCATCTGGCATTCGCTGCTGGCCGCCGCTCTGTGCGGGCTGGCGGCGGCAGCGGTGAGTTACCAGCTGTTCGTTCAGCCTGCCCGGTTGGCTTGGGTGCACGGTGTTGCCGTCTGCCTCGGTTTCGTCATCCATCTGGCACTGGATGAAATCTACAGCGTCGATCTCACCGGGGCGCGCATCAAACGCTCCTTCGGCACGGCGCTCAAGCCTCTCGACATTCAGTCTCCGGGCAACTCGCTGGCCATGCTCATGGCCGGCATGGCGCTGCTGCCATGGCTGCCGGCCTGGTCAGCGCTGCTGGAGTTGCTGGCTCAGGGCGTGGCCTTGTGGCGATAGTCCTCGGCCTTGAGCCCGTACTTGCGCAGCTTGTCGTAGAGCGTCTTGCGCGGCAGCCCGAGATGTTCGCAGACCTCGGTGATCCTGCCGCGATGGCTGACCAGCGACTGGCTGATCAGGCTCTTCTCGAACAGCTCCACCTGCTGCGGCAGGGCCAGCTCGGCGCTGTCCGCCTCGACGCCCTCCAGGAGCACGTCGAGGCGATAATCGAAGGCCGATCCCAGCAGTACGTAACGCTCGGCCAGGTTGCGTAGCTCGCGCACGTTGCCGGGCCAGTCGTGAGCCATGAGGGCGGAGATCCCACTGGTGTCCAGCGGAGGGGCCTCCAGCCCGCTGCGGTTGGCGGCGACCACGGCGAAGTGCTGGAACAGCAGCGGGATGTCCTCGCGCCGTTCGCGCAGAGGCGGGAGCGGCAGGGTGACCACGTTGAGACGGTAGTAGAGGTCCTCGCGGAACTCACCAGACTCGGCGGCGAGCTTGAGGTCGACCTTGGTGGCGGCGATGACGCGAATGTCGAGCGGGATGTGTTCGTTGGCACCGAGGCGTTCGATGCAGCGCTCCTGCAGCACGCGCAGCAGCTTGACCTGCAGCGCCAGCGGCATGGACTCGATCTCGTCGAGAAAGACCGTGCCGCCGTTGGCATGCTCGAACTTGCCGATGCGCCGCTCCACGGCGCCGGTGAAGGCGCCCTTCTCATGACCGAACAGCTCCGATTCGATGATGCTCTCCGGCACGGCGCCGCAGTTGATGGCGACGAAGGGATGTCCGCCGCGAGGACTGCGCTCGTGGATGGCACGGGCCACCAGGTCCTTGCCGGTGCCCGTTTCTCCGAACAGCAGGACGTCGGTCTCCACCTGAGCAATGCGCTGTACCATGGAGGCGAGTCGATGAATCGCCGGCGTTCTCCCCACCAGGCGTGGCCCAGGGGCGGCCTGTTGGGCTTCCAGCTCGGCCTTGAGCTGGCGGTTTTCCAGGCTCAGGCGACGCTTGTCGATGCCGCGGCGTACCATCTCGACCAGCCGCTCGCCGGCAAACGGCTTCTCCAGGAAGTCCCAGGCGCCCTCACGCATGGCTTCAACGGCGGTGGAGATGTCGCCGTGACCGGTGATCAGGATCACCGGCAGGTCCGGGTCGCGCAGACGAACTTCACGCAGCAGGGTCATGCCGTCCATGCCGGGCATGCGAATATCGCTGACGATCACGCCAGGAAAGTCGGGCGTAAGCGCATCCAGGGCACTCTCGGCACTGGCGTGGGATTCAGGCTGGTAGCCCGCAAGTTCGAGGGTTTGGCCGGCGGTGATGCGCAGGTGAGGCTCGTCGTCGATGATCAGTACCGGTATGGCCGCCGGGTCATGCATGTGAGCGCTGCTCCTCGTTTGGCGAAAGCTGAGAGTCGTCAGGACGTTCTTCCTGAGGCAGGGTGATGGTGAAGCGCGCGCCGGCGCCAGGATGGTTGGTGGCCTCGATGCTGCCTCCAAGATCCTTGATGATGCGTGCCGAGATCGACAGGCCCAGGCCCAGCCCGCTACCCGGGGATTTCGTGGTGAAGAACGGCTCGAAGATGCGCGACAGGTGTGGCTCCGGTATGCCGGGGCCGGTATCGGTGACGCTGATCCGCACCTGAGTCCGCTCGGCTTCGACGCCCAGGATGAGCTTGGGTGCGGGCGTTTCCGCCATTGCCTGAAGCGCGTTGCCGATCAGGTTGACCAGGACCTGCTCGAGTCGCACCAGGTCGGCATGCACCCATGCCTCGTCAGACCAACTGCGTACCACCTCAACGTCGTGTAGGCGATTCCGGTAGAGGCGCAGCGCATAATCGAAGCATGCCTGTACCGATACCGCGGTCAGCGAACTGCCGCTCTTGCGTGAGAACTGGCGCAACTGGGCACTGATCTCGGCCATGCGTTCGGTCAGCTCGACGACCTGCTCCAGGTTGGCATCGACGGCCTCCAGGCGCTGTCGCTCAAGGAAGGCGCGGGCATTCTCGGCATAGGCGCGAATGGCCGCCAGCGGCTGGTTGAGCTCATGATTGATGCCGGCGGCGAGCTGGCCGAGAACGGCGAGCTTGGCGGTCTGCACCAGTTCGTCCTGGGTCTGGCGCAGGTTCTCCTCGGCCCGCCGCCGCTCCTCGATCTCGTCGGAGAGCAGGCGGTTGGTCTCCAGCAGATCGCGAGTGCGCAGCGCAACGTTGCGCTCGAGTTCGTCCCGGGCGCGGGCCAGGGTCTGGCGCTCGCGTTCGGCGAACAGCTCGCGCTCGCGGCGCAGGCGGTGGCGCTGCCAGCCGATGCCACCGGCCAAGGTGACTACGCCGTAAAGCCCCCCGGCCAGCGCGGCGGTCAGCCATTGCGACTGGTAAACGGTGCCCAGCGGTTTGAGGATATGCATCTCCCAGCCATAGGCGTCCATGGGGCGGGCAAGCCCCAGATAACTCGCCTCGGCCAGGGGGCCATCGTTGAACCTGACCAGGCGGCTGCCGTCCGGCCGCTCTTCATAGACGTGGATGCCCGAGGGGGAGAGTGGCTCGTCGGCGTAGCGCCGGGCTGCCAGCAGCGTCTGGCGCTCCTCTTCCGAGAGCGCATGGAGCGCGGTCATGCGCAGCGCGGGGTGGCTGGCCATGAAGATGATGTCGTCGGCATCGGTCACTAGCAGCTCGGCATCCTGCGCCGCCCAGCTCTCCTCCACGGAATCGAGCAACACCTTGATCACCATGACGCCATCCGGGCGGGCGTCCGGGGTCGTTTCGTCCAGCCATACCGGGGCCGAGAAGTAATACCCGCGCTCGAGGGATTGGGTGCCAAGTCCGAAGAAACGGCCGCGTCCACCGGCGATGGCATCCTGATAATAGCTGCGGAATGCATAATTGTGGCCGATGAAGGTATTGACCAGGTGCCAGTTGCTGGCGGCAAGCGTGGTGCCGTCTCGGTCCAGCAGGTAGATGTCCGAGACGTTGGCGATGGCACGAAACCGATCGAGCAGCAAATTGAGAGGCATCGGGTCCTGGTGGCTGGCGCCGCTCAGAAAGCGCTGCACCATCTCCCGCGATGCCAGGATCTGTGGCAGGTAGTCATGGCGTGTCAGGTGACCCTCCAGGCCGGCTGCGGAGAGGCGCAGCTCGTTCTCGGCCTCGCGCACCAGTGTCTGCAGCGCCTGCTCACGCGCTACCTGGGCGGCCTGCCACATGACCACGGCCAAGCCTAGCGGCAGCAGTAACAGCAGCAGCCAGCGCAGAGGAACCGACAGGCGAGGGGGGCGATGCGGGCCTTTCACTCGAGGCGCTCCCTACAGCTGGATTTCCGGCAGTGCCTGGGCACGACGCAGCGCACGTTGTGCACGGGTTTCTGCGCGCTCCATTTCCAGCAGCTCTTCCTCGACGAAGACCAGATGCTCATGAGACCGCGCTCGCGCATCCTCGGCACGGCCTTCGAGAATGGCATCGAGCAGTGCGCGATGCTGCTTCATCAGCATGGGCCGCGACTGAGGCTTCTCGAACAGATGGGCCAGGTTGTCGACGATGCTCTTTTCCAGCAGGTGGAAGATGCCGCGAATGGTATGCAGCAGCAGGACGTTGTGTGCTGCCTCGGCGATAGCCAGGTGGAAGGCGGCATCCGCCTTGGCTTCCAGCTCCGGGTCGCGTCCGGCGAAGCAAGCTTCCAGCTCTTCGAAGCGCTTGATCAGCATGGCACGATCGGCCGGTGTAGAGCGCAGGGCGGCATAGTAGGCTGAAATTCCCTCCATGGCGTCGCGGAACTCGAGCAGGTCCAGGTGGAATTCCTGATGTCTGGACAGCATGTCGAGCAGTGGGTCGCTGTAGCCACTGTTGAGTTCGCGGGTGACGAAGGTGCCGCCACCTTGTCGGCTGGTCAACAGGCCCCGGGTCGCCAGCTTCTGAATGGCTTCGCGCAGGGAGGGGCGCGAGACGCCGAAGCGCTCGGCCAGCTCGCGCTCCGGTGGCAGGCGCTGGCCGGGCTTGAGGCTGCCTTCGAGAATCATCGCCTCGAGTCGCTCGGTGATGACATCGGCCAGGCGCGGCTGGCGCACATTCTGATAGGTCATGCGGGTCTTCCTGAAGATGCAACGCCACTTAATTGGTCTTACCAATATTGGCCTGAAATGCGTCGTCTTGCAAATGCCCGTAAACGCCATGAATCGCGCGACGCTGCGGGTGCTGTTTCAGTTGTAGTCATTCAGATAGACCAAAGTCTATGCGAATCAGGCGAATAATAGCGAGGCTCGTCGTTGACACTGGTAGTCACGAGCCCTAAGGTTCAACGACTTTCTTGGGTAAATTGGTTTGACCAATTTACCCGGAAGCCGAAAAGCTATAATCAGCAAGACCGCTACTGCCCACGGGCCGACAGTGAGGGAGCTTCATGAAGCCAGTCAAGCTATATCCACCCAAGCCGGAGAAGGTCTACTTCTTTGGCACCTGCCTGATCGACCTCTTCTACCCTGACGCCGGTCTGGATGGAATTCGCTTGCTGGAGCGTGAAGGCATCGAGGTAATTTTCCCGCAGGGCCAAACCTGCTGCGGCCAGCCGGCCTATACGTCAGGCTATCACGATGAGGCTCGTGTCGTAGCGGCGGCTCAGCTCGGCCTCTTTCCCGAGCCCTGGCCGATCATCGTTCCCTCTGGCTCCTGCGGGGGCATGATGCGTACCCACTACCCGCAGCTCTTCGCTGACACGGAACGGGAAGTCCAGGCTAATGAGGTGGCAGGGCGAATCTATGAGCTCACCGAGTTCTTGCTGCACGTCTGCCACCTGAGGCTCGAGGACCGCGGACAGCCCGAGAAGGTAGTCATGCATACTTCCTGCAGCGCCAGGCGCGAGATGGGGCTGGCCGAGACCGGCCCGGCGCTGCTTGCCAGGATGGGGCAGGTCGAGCTGGTGGAGCAGGCCCGCGCCGCCGAATGCTGCGGCTTTGGCGGCACTTTCGCGGTGCGCCACCCGGAGGTTTCCGCTGCCATGGTAGAAGACAAGACTCAGGCCATCGAAGCCACTGGCGCCCGGCGCTTCGTCACATCGGACTGCGGCTGCCTGATGAATATCGGTGGTCGCTTCGAGCATCAGGGCAAGCCGGTCACCGGTGAGCATATCGCCAGCTATCTATGGCGGAGGACGTCATGAGCCTGCAAGCCCCAGGGGTACAGACTTTCACCCCCCGCGAGTTTCATCGCCAGGCCCACGATGCGCTGGGCAATCCGCAGATTCGTGCCAACTTTCGCAAGGCGATGGATGGTCTGATGGCCAAGCGGCGCGACGTTTTCAGCGACTGGGACCTCGAAACCCTGCGTGAGCTGGGTGCCAATATCCGCCTGCGGGCACTGGCCAAGCTGCCCGACCTGCTCGAGCGACTCGAGGCCAACTGTCAGGCCAACGGTATCCAGGTGCACTGGGCCGAGGATGGTGACGAAGCGTGCCGCATCATTCGGGAGATCTGCGAGCGCCACGAGGCGAAGGCGGTAATCAAAGGCAAGTCGATGGTTTCCGAGGAGATGCACCTCAATGCTCATCTCGAGGCAGCGGGTATCGAGGCGCTGGAGTCCGACCTCGGCGAATACCTGGTGCAGCTCAATGAGCAGACGCCCTCCCACATCATCATGCCGGCGATCCATCTCAATACCGATGAGATCTCCGAAATCATGCACGCCAAGACCGGCACCGAGCGCACCCGCGACGTCGACTACATGACCGCGGCGGCACGAGCCCAGTTGCGCGAACGCTTCATGGCTGCTGATGTCGGCATCTCGGGAGTCAACTTCGCGGTGGCCGAAACCGGCACCCTGTGCCTGGTGGAGAACGAAGGCAATGGGCGGATGACCACCGCCGTGCCGCCGGTGCACATCGCCGTGACCGGCATCGAGAAGGTGGTCGAGCATCTGCGCGACGTGCCGCCGCTCTATGCGCTGCTCACGCGCTCGGCCACCGGCCAGCATGTCACCACCTACTTCAATATGATCAGTTCACCGCGCAAGCCAGGTGAGCATGATGGGCCGAAAGAGGTTCATCTGGTGCTGGTCGACAGCGGTCGTTCCAACATCTATCAGGACGACGAACTGCTCGATACCCTGCGCTGTATCCGCTGCGGGGCCTGCATGAACCACTGCCCGGTCTATACCCGAGTGGGTGGGCATACCTACGGCACCACCTATCCAGGACCCATCGGCAGCATCTTGATGCCGCACATGATGGGGCTGGAAGAGACCAAGGACTTGCCCACCGCCTCTAGCCTGTGTGGCGCCTGCGGTGAGGTGTGCCCGGTGAAGATCCCGATTCCCGATCTGCTGGTGCGGTTGCGTCGTGAAGCGGTGGGCGAGGGGCGCGGCAATGTGCCCGGCGCCGGCGTCAAGCGCACCAGGAAGGAGGCGGCGGCATGGAAAGGGTTCCAGTGGTTGGCCACACACCCTGGTGTATGGCGCAGCAGCACGGCACTGGCCGGCAAACTCCAAGCGTTGATGCCGTCGAAGCTGGGGCCCTGGACCGAGTACCGCACAGCACCCAAGCCGGCCAAGAGAACGCTGCATGAGCTGGTCAAGCGCCACCAGGCCGAGAAGGGGGAGGAGCGTTCATGAGTGCCCGTGAGAATATTCTCAAGCGTCTGCGCGAGCGCGCCGATGGCCCGCTGACGGCCCCCGAGAGCGACTTTGCCGTGGTGACCGGTCGTGAATGGAGTGCTCAGGAGCGACTGTCCCGCTTCGAGCGGCTGATCACTTCGGTCCATGGCGAAGTGATACACACCGGCCGTGCTGACTGGGCAGCTGCACTGGCCGAATTGCTCGAGGCCAAGGGTATCCGGCGACTGGCGCTAGGCCGTGAACATCCGGTGGCCGCCGAGGCGCGTACCGCCCTGGCGGAGGGCAACGTCGTCCTGATCGATGCCGACCGTGACATCGAGACTTGGCAGCATGAGCAGTTCCACGACACTGATGCCGGCCTGACCTCGACGCGTGGCGCCATCGCCGAGACCGGTAGCCTGTGGCTATGGCCGACCCCCGACGAGCCGCGTCTGCTGAGCCTGGTGCCGCCGATCCACATCGCCGTGCTCGATGCCGACGCTATCGAAGATACCTTCTTTGACGTCGTCGAAGCCCACGGCTGGGCCGGCGACATGCCCACCAATGCACTACTGATCTCCGGGCCGAGCAAGACCGCGGACATCGAGCAGACCCTGGCCTATGGCGTGCACGGGCCGCGCGAGCTGGTGGTGCTGATGCGCCATGCCGAGGTTCTCCCATGACCGCTGCGGCAATAGCGCCGTCCGCCGGCGCTTGGCAGGAGCTCAAGCGCGAGCTGCTCGCGATCATGCCCGCCGAGCAGTTGATCGACGACCCGCTGCGCACCCTGGCCTACGGTACCGATGCCAGCTTCTACCGGCTGATTCCCAAGCTGGTGGTCCGGCCCGCCAGCGAGGACGAACTCATGGCGGTGCTTGCCGGTTGCCGCAAGCGCCATCTGCCTGTGACTTTTCGTGCCGCCGGCACTTCGCTCTCGGGTCAGGCGGTAACAGACTCCGTGCTGATCCAGTTGCGCGAGGGCTGGCGCGGCCACGAGATTCTCGACGGCGGTCGGGCCATCCGCCTGCAGCCCGGCGTGATCGGTGCCCGGGCCAATCAGCTGCTGGCGCCTTTCGGACGCAAGATCGGCCCCGACCCGGCTTCCATCAATAGCTGCATGGTGGGCGGGATAGCCGCCAACAACGCCTCGGGAATGTGCTGCGGCACAGCACAGAACAGCTACCGCACGGTGCGCGACATGCGTGTGATCCTGGCCGACGGCACACGCCTGGATACCGCCGACCCGGCCAGTCGCGAGGCGTTCCGTCGGAGTCATGCCGAGCTCGTCGAGGGGCTGGAGAGGCTCTCGGCCGAGACCCGAGGCAACGAGCCGCTGGCTGAAAAGATTCGCCACAAATACCGGCTCAAGAACACCACCGGCTATGCGCTCAACAGCCTGGTCGACTTCGATGACGGCATCGAGATCCTCAAGCATTTGATGATCGGCTCCGAGGGCACGCTCGGCTTCATCAGCACCATCACCTACGAAACCGTGATCGACGAGCCGCACAAGGCGGCGGCGCTGGTCTTCCTGCCGGATATGGCCACTACCTGCCGGGCCACCATCGCGCTCAAGCCGGCGCCGGTCTCGGCGGTGGAGCTGATGGACCGTGCCGCGTTGCGCTCGGTGGAAAGCAAGCCGGGCATGCCCGAAGTGCTCAAGACCCTTCCTGACGGGGCGGCGGCACTGCTGATCGATGTGCGCGGCAACGACGAGGCGCAGCTCGAGTCCAGGCTCGATGCGGTGCAGGCCATCTTCGAGGGCATTCACACCCTGGAGCCGGTCACCTTCACCCGTGACAAGGGCACTTACGAACTCTACTGGAAGATACGCAAGGGACTCTTCCCCGCCGTGGGTGCGGTACGTGACATCGGCACTACGGTGATCATCGAGGATGTCGCCTTTCCCATCGAGCGTCTCGATGAGGGCGTGGTGGCCCTCACCGAGGCGTTTCATCGCCACGGCTATCCGGAGGCGATCCTGTTCGGTCACGCCCTGGAGGGTAATCTGCACTTCGTCTTCCCCCAAGGCTTCGAAAAGCCTGGCGAGGTGGAGCGCTACCAGGCGTTGATGGATGAGGTCGCGCAGTTGGTCGGCGTCGAGTACGGCGGCTCGCTCAAGGCCGAGCATGGTACCGGGCGCAACATGGCGCCCTACGTGGAACTCGAGTGGGGCCCCGACGCCTATGCACTGATGTGGCAGATCAAGGCGCTTTTCGATCCCGAAAACCTGCTGAACCCCGACGTCATCCTCAGTCGCAATCCCACCCTGCATCTCGAGAACCTGAAGCCGCTGCCGGCCGCCGACTCAATCGTCGACAAGTGCATCGAGTGCGGCTTCTGCGAGCATGTCTGTCCTTCCCGCGACCTCACCCTGACGCCACGCCAGCGCATCGTCATCGCCCGCGAGATGGCAAGGCTCGAGGCCCTGGGCGATGCCATTGCCGAAGAGGATGCAGAACGACTGGCCGCGTTGCGCCGCGACTATCGCTACGCCGGCGACGAGACCTGTGCCGTCGATGGCCTGTGTGCCACTCAGTGCCCGGTGGGTATCAACACCGGCGAGCTGATCCGCGAGATGCGCCATGAGCGCCTGGCATCCCATGCCGACATGGCACGCCGAGTGGGGCGGCACTTTTCCGGCACCACGCGTCTGGCGCGAGGCATGCTCAACCTGGCGGGCGTTGGGCGCGCCGTGCTGGGTGAAAAGGGGCTCACCGGTGTGAGTGGGGCCATTACTCGTGCCAGCGGAGGAAAGGTGCCGCAGTGGGTGCCTACCCTGCCCAAGGCGGCCTCGGTGCGCGTGCTGAAACGCAAGAACGCTGGCAGTACGGTCCGGGATAAAGTGGTCTACTTCCCTTCCTGCGCCACGCGGGTGTTCGGCGCCGGGCATGGTGACAGCGAAAGCCGCTCGATCATGGAGATCACCCTTGCGTTGCTCGACAAAGCTGGCTTCGAGTTGATCGTTCCCGAAATGCCGGGGCACCTCTGCTGTGGCATGGCCTTCCAATCCAAGGGTCAGTTTGACGAAGCGGCTCACAAGGCCCGCGAACTCAATCGCGAATTGCTGATAGCGAGCCAGAACGGCCGCTATCCGATCCTCAGTGATACCAGTCCCTGCGTGCTGCATATGCAGGGGCGGCTGGATGAGCGCCTTGTGGTGCAGGAGCCGGTGGCCTTCGCCCATGACTACCTGCTGCCGCGTCTCGACATCACCCCGCTCGATGAACGAGTGGCGGTGCATGTGACCTGTTCCAGCACGCATATGGGGCTGGGGGAACGCATGGTAGCCCTGGCGCGGGCCTGCGCCCGCGATGTCGTGGTGCCGGCCGAAATTACCTGCTGCGGCTTTGCCGGTGACAAGGGGCTGGTCACACCGGAACTCAACGCCTCGGCGCTCAAGGGCCTGGCCGAACAGGTGGAGGAGTGCGATGCGGGTTATTCCAACTCGCGTACCTGCGAGATCGGCCTGTCTCTGCATGGCGGCATCCCGTATCGTTCAATCCTGTCTCTGCTAGACCGTGCCAGTCGGGGGCGTAGCGCCGCTTGAGAATATCCACAGGCCCTCGCCGTTCGGGCCTGTGGAGAACGCCGGTGGACAGCTTGCCTGCCTTGGCCCGTCACGGCCTCGTCACGTGCCTGAAACTTTTTTACAGGAAGGCCTTGCGGGGCATCCGA
>NZ_JAXQPR010000014.1:0-88309 GCF_046723295.1 Halomonas sp. A29 | reverse complement strand
TCACGAAAGCGGGCGATGCGAATCTTGGGCCCCTGCAGGTCGCCCAGCGCGGCGACGCTCTTGCCCAGGCGGTCGGCGATCTCGCGCACGGCGCTCAGCCGGCGACGATGGTCGGCGGCGCTGCCGTGGGAGAAGTTGAGGCGCACCACGTCGACGCCGGTGCGGATCATCGCCTCGAGTACGCCCTCGCGGTCGCTGGCCGGCCCCAGGGTGGCGACGATCTTGGTACGGCGGAGAGGGATGTGCGGCAGTGGCTTCGGCATGTCGAGGCGCCTCCTGAAGGAAGGGGATGTCGTCAGACTACAACAATATCCCCTTTATGGTAAGTTTACTACATCATGTCGTGACACACGTTGCCGCCGCTTCGGCGGGCTTGGTTTGGTGATTCTGCCAGCCTGAAAAGGATGATGGGCTAGCACGGGTCGCTTCAGAAGGATCGATTCAGCAAAGCTTTTATGTTGTAAAGTTACTAAAAAAATCTTGAGTCCCTGAACAGTTTGCGTCACATTGAAGGACATACTGACAGGAGCCGCAGGCTGCCTAGCCGGCATCGCCGATGCCCGATCTCTGCCCACCGGCTCTATCCACTACCCTGAAAAGCTACAGAGACGCTCTGGAGGAGAGAGGACATGACACTCAAGATTGCCATCAACGGCTTCGGCCGCATCGGTCGTAACGTGTTGCGTGCTCTGTACGAGAACGGCTACCGCAACCGAGTCAAGGTGGTGGCCATCAATGACCTGGGCGACCCCGCTCTCAATGCCCACCTGCTGCGCCACGATACCGTGCATGGTCGTTTTCCGTTCAGCGTAGAGCATGACGAGGAGAGCATGACCGTGGACGGCGACCGCATTGCCATTCTCTCCCAGCGCGATCCGGCCGCGTTACCGTGGCAGTCGCTGGGTGTCGACCTGGTGATGGAGTGCACTGGCCTGTTCACCAAGCGCGAGGCTGCAGCCAAGCACCTCGAGGCGGGAGCAAAACGGGTGCTGATTTCCGCGCCGAGCCCGGACGCCGACGCCACCGTGGTGTACGGCGTCAACGAGGACGTGCTGAAGCCCGAGCACAAGGTGGTTTCCAACGCCTCCTGCACCACCAACTGCCTGGCGCCGGTGGCCAAGGCGCTCAGCGACACGGTGGGTATCGAGAACGGCCTGATGACCACGGTGCACGCCTACACCAACGACCAGAACCTGTCCGACGTCTATCACAGCGACCCCTACCGGGCGCGCAGTGCCACGCACTCGATGATCCCGACCAAGACCGGTGCCGCCGCCGCGGTGGGCCTGGTCCTGCCGGAGCTGGCCGGCAAGTTCGACGGCCTGGCGGTACGCGTGCCGGTGATCAACGTCTCGCTGGTGGACCTCGTCTTCACCGCCAGCCGTGATACCACCAAGGAAGAGATCAACGCGATCCTGGCCAAGGCCGCCGAGGCCTCGCCCGTGCTGGCGGTGAACGCCCAGCCGCTGGTTTCCATCGATTTCAACCACGACGCCAACTCTTCGACCTTCGATGCCAACCATACCCGGGTGAACGGCCGCCTGGTGAAGGTGATGGCCTGGTACGACAACGAGTGGGGCTTCTCCAACCGCATGCTGGATACCGCCCTGGCCATGCAGGCCGCAGGCGACGCCAAGCGCGAAGCGGCCTGATTCCGCGCGAGCCCAGGCGGGTAACACAAAAAAACCGGAGCGCCGCGGCGCTCCGGTTTTTTGTTTTCTGCCTGATCAGGCGTTGACGATCCACTCGTGGGCCGGGTCGTTCTGGAACTTCCATTCCCGCTTGGGGCCGGCCATCACATTCAAATAGTAGAGTTCGTAGCCGTGGGCGGCACCCACCGGGTGATAGCCGCGCGGTACCATCACGCAGCAGCCGTTCTCCACCACCATGGTCTCGTCCAGGCTCCGGTCGTCGGTATAGACGCGCTGGAAGGCAAACCCCTGGGGCGGATTGACTCGGTGGTAATAGGTCTCCTCGAGGAAGGACTCCTCCGGCAGGTTGTCCGTGTCGTGCTTGTGGGGTGGATAGCTGGACCAGTTACCGGCGGGGGTATAGACCTCCACCACCAACAGGCTGTCGGCCGGCTCGGTCTCCGGAAGAATATCCTGGATGTGACGGGTATTGGTGCCGCTGCCCCGGGTGCTGCGTTTGACCTGGTCGGGGGCAATCAGACGCGGCTCGTGGTTGCCATGGCCGGGCGCGCTGCACACCGCTAGCTCCAGGTCGGTGACGGCCTCTACGTCGTAGTTCACTCCATTGGGTAGATAGATGGCGTAGGGCGGTATCTTCTCGAAGACATCCATGCGTTCGCCGATCGCCTCCCAGCGATGTTCGCCGCTGGCGATGGTGGCACGCCCGGAAAGCAGCACCAGACAGCATTCTCGCTCTCCGGTATTGGCTTCGATCCGTTGGCCCTGGGCCAGCTTGTGGACCCGGAAGCCGACGTACTCCCAGCCGGCGGATTCGGGCGTGACGTCCAGCACGGTGCCCTGCGCATCGGGTGGCTGTGGGCGTACCAGTAGCGTTGCCATGAGCCCCTCCTTTGTCGATATCAGTGAATGGAGTCCAGCGCGATGCGACGCCCCTCGCGCAGCGAGCGTTCGGCCGCTTCGGCCAGGCGCAGGGCCTCGAGGCCGTCATGGGCACCGGCCAGGGGGGCACGTTGCTGTCGCCAGGCATCGACGAAATCGTCGATTTCGCGGCGGTAGGCCTCGGCGTAGCGCTCCAGGAAGAACCACTTGGGCTTCTCTTCCACCTGGCCCGTCTCGCTGGTGAAGCGCAGCCGGGTGTCGCTTTCGTTCTGGGCCTGCAGCATGCCGGCGCTGCCGAAAGCCTCGATGCGCTGATCGTAGCCATAGCAGGCGCGGCGCGAGTTGCCGATATGGCAGAGGCGGCCGCTGACGGTGGTCAGGGTGACCATGGCGGTATCGATGTCGCCAGCCTCGCCGATAGCCGGATCGATCAGGCAGCTGCCTTCGCCATGAACGTGGGCGATCGGCTCGTCGAGCAGCCAGCGGGCCATGTCGAAGTCATGGATCATCATGTCGCGGAACAGCCCGCCGGAGGCGCCGACGTATTCCGCAGGGGGTGGTGCCGGGTCGCGGCTGATGATGGTCAGCGTCTCCAGCCGACCGATCCGCCCCTCGTTGATGGCCTGCTTCAGGGCGGCGAATTGCGGGTCGTGGCGGCGATTGAAGCCCAGCGCACAGGTCACCGGATGGCTGGAGAGCACTCGTAGGGCGTCACGAGTACGGGGGAGGTCCAGGGCGATGGGTTTCTCGCAGAGAATCGCCTTGCCGGCCCGCGCCGCCTGCTCGAGGTAGTCGGCATGGGTCGGCGTGCTGGAGGCGATCAGCACGGCATCGATGGTGTCGGTGGAAAAGACCTCCTCGGAGGTCATCACCGGGCAGCCGTGTTCGACAGCCAACGCCTCGGCGGCTGGCCGGTGATGGTCGGCGACGGCAGCCAACTGCACGTCCCGGTGGCCGGCGATGGCCTGGGCGTGCACCTTGCCGATGCGCCCGGCGCCAATCAGGGCGAGTCTCATGTGCTCTCCTTCGTCTTGTTGTGAATGGGTGACACCCGCTCAGGCCAGGCCCCTGCCTTCGTCATTGCGATCGCTGGCCTTGTCCTGACGAACGCCGAGGGCGATGGCCAGGGTCTGGGTCAGGCACAGCGAAGCGGTCAGGCCCCGGAAGCTCTTGACCTCGGCCTCGTGAACGACCAGGACCACATCGGCGAGGCGTGCCAGCGGGCTCAGGCTGGAGTCGGTGATCACCACCAGCGGTATGCCGCGCTGCTTTGCCTGTGCCGCCGCCTCGCGGCTCTCCTCGGCGTAGGGCGAGAAACTCACCACCATCAATGCATCGCGCTTGCCGATGGTCTTGACCTGCTCGCCAAGCATGCCGCCCAGGCCGTTGAGCAGGCAGGCCCGCTTGTCGATGTGATGCAATGCATAAGTGAAATAACTGGCCACCACGAAGCTGCGCCGTGCACCCATCACGTGCACGATCTCAGCCTTGTCGAACACATCCAGCGCCTGTTCGAGGCAGCGTGGGTCGATGCGCCCCGGTAGCTGCTCCAGCACCTCGCGATTGGCCTCGGCGAACTCCCACAACAGCTGGGTGCTGTCCGGTGTCTCCCCGGTGGCGCTGCGCACGGCACGAATGCGCTCGGTGTAGTTGGGCAGTTCGTCCACCAGGCGCGTACGGAATAGTTGCTGCATCTCCGAGAAGCCGGAGAAGCCGAAGCTGTTGGCGAAGCGGATCAGGGTCGAGGGTGTCACATCCGCCTGCTCCGAGAGCTTGGCCACGGTGGCGAAGGCCACCTCCTGGGGATGATCGAGCAGGAACCGCGCTGTCTGCTGGAGGCGCCGGCTCAAGCTGGCGTACTCCTGTGTGATGCGGGTTTCCAGTTCGCTGAAATCCTGTGGCGTCTGCTTCATGTGTCGATTTTCCTTGCCCCGGCCGGGCACGTTGACTCGAGCCCGATGCATGTCTGGCAGTCTAGGTGTCATGGAATAAATATTCCAATCATACCAAAGTATAGAATGTTTGATTTGTAAAAATCGAAAAATGGAATCTATATTTCATCTCGACAACACGTTTCATGCCTGACCACCAATAACGATAATCACGAGGATTCTACCCATGGCACGTCTCACTCACTGGCTGCTCGCTT
Source organism: Halomonas sp. A29 (assembly GCF_046723295.1). Lineage (NCBI taxonomy): Bacteria > Pseudomonadati > Pseudomonadota > Gammaproteobacteria > Oceanospirillales > Halomonadaceae > Halomonas > Halomonas sp. A29. Next base: position 83,629 of record NZ_JAXQPR010000014.1, on the reverse strand, counting down.
CGACTGCGGCAGCGGCTCTCATGGCGGGCTCGGCCCAGGCCCAGAACAGTGCCCGCTTCGTCATGGTGACCCACGGCGTACCCTCCGACCCGTTCTGGTCCGTGGTCAAGAACGGAGCCGAGGATGCCGCGGAGCTTGTCGGCGCCACCTTGGAGTACCGGGCCCCCTCGACTTTCGATATGGCCAGGATGCAGCAGCTCATCCAGGCGGCGGTGGCGTCGAATCCCGATGGCCTGATCGTCTCCTTTACCGATGAGAATGCACTTGGCGGTGTGGTCCAGAACGCCGTCGATAACGGCATTCCGGTGATCACGATCAACTCCGGGGGTGACGTTGCGGGCAACTATGGCGCTCGCCTGCATATTGGCCAGAGCGAATACGAAGCCGGCAGGCAAGCTGCCGAGCGCATGCAGGAGATGGGCGTCGAGAAGGGGCTCTGCGTGAACCATGAGCAGGGCAACCAGGGGCTCGATCAGCGCTGTGATGGTTTCGTGGCCGGCTTCGATGGCAATGCGTCGCAGCTGGCGACGACTTACGATCCCACGGAGATCCGCAATGCCATCGTCGCCTATCTCAACCAGAACGACGATGTGGGCGGCATCCTGACTCTCGGTGCGTTGGCTGCTGAACCGATGGTGCGTGCCATGCGGGATCAGGGGGCCACCGACATGTTCGTCCTGGGCACCTTCGACCTCTCGCCGAGCATCCTGGAGGCCCTCGAAAACGGCGAGCTGGACTTCGCTATCGACCAGCAGCAGTACTTGCAGGGCTACCTGCCGGTCATGTTCCTCGACCAGTTCGCCAGGAACGGCATGCTGCCAGCGGGCGACGTCCCCACCGGCCCGGGTTTCGTGACCCAGGAAAATGCCGCTCAGGTCATCGAGCTGAGCAAGAAAGGCATTCGCTGATATCCACCTTCTCACATGGGCCCGGCGAACCCGGGCCCAGGGAGCCGACTGTCATGAAGTCCAACGAACCCTCTCTGGCTAACGATTCGATGACGGAGCAACGGGATGAGCGCTTGCAGAAGGTGTCGTTCTGGAAAAAGGCGCTGAGCCGCCCTGAACTGGGCGCCCTGGCCGGCACTGTCCTGGTGCTCGCCTTCTTCATCGTCGCCGCCAGCGGCACCGGCATGTTCACGCCGGCGGGCATCGTCAACTTTCTTCAAGTGGCGGCCCAACTGGGCATCATCGCCACGGCTGCTGCGCTGTTGATGATTGGCGGCGAGTTCGACCTCTCCATCGGCTCGATGATCGGTCTGGCCGGCATCGTCATCGCCATCCCCGCCGTGGAGTACGGTTGGCCTCTGTGGGCAGCCATGCTGTTGGCCTTTTCCTGTGCGCTGCTGGTTGGCTGGATCAATGGCAATCTGGTCAATCGCACCGGTCTGCCCTCCTTCATCGTCACGCTGGGCTTCCTGTTCATCCTGCGCGGCCTGGCCATCGGCATCAGCCGCCTGCTGACCGGCCGTACCCAGGTCGGTGGCGTTCAGCAGCACATTCCCGGCGACTGGTTTGCCGCGCTCTTCTCCGGTGAAGTCGCTACCGGACTGTTCTCCTGGATGGCAACCCAAGGCTGGATCGCCACCAACTTCGCCGGGAATCCGGTGGTCACCGGTATTCCGGTCGCCATCGTCTGGTGGCTCGCGCTGACGGCGCTCGCTACCTGGGTCCTGCTCTGCACTCCCTACGGCAACTGGATCTTCGCCAGCGGCGGCGACGCCAACGCCGCACGCAACTCGGGGGTGCCGGTACATCGGGTCAAGATCTCGCTGTTCATGTTCACCGCCTTCTCGGCCACCATCTTTGCCTGCCTGCAGGTGATGGATACCGGCTCGGCGGACACCATCCGCGGGCAGCTCAAGGAGCTCGAGGCGATCATCGCCGTGGTCATCGGCGGGGCGCTGCTCACCGGCGGCTATGGGTCGGCCATCGGAGCGGCGCTGGGGGCACTAATCTTCGGCATGGTGCAGATGGGCATCTTCTATACCGGCGTCAATACCGACTGGTTCCAGGTGTTCCTCGGCGCGATGCTGCTGGTGGCCGTGCTGTTCAACAATTTCATGCGCAGGAAGGCGATGGAGGCCAAGTGAAATGAGTGAACGTACGCCCATGATCGAGATGCGCAACGTCAGCAAGCACTTTGGCAGCGTCATCGCCCTGAGCGACATCTCGATGCAAGTCTATTCCGGTGAAGTCATGTGTCTGCTGGGCGACAACGGCGCCGGCAAGTCGACCCTGATCAAGACCCTGTCAGGCGTCCACCAGCCCACTCACGGTGAAATGCTCCTGGACGGCAAGCCGACTCGCTTCAAGTCGCCGGCCTATGCCCTGGACGCCGGCATCGCCACCGTCTACCAGGACCTGGCGATGATCCCGCTGATGTCGATCACCCGCAATTTCTTCATGGGACGCGAGCCCACCGTCGGCTGGGGCCCCTTCAAGCGTATCGACTGGAAGTATGCCGACCGGGTCGCCAAGCAGGAGATGGCCAGGATCGGCATCGACGTGCGCGATCCCAGCCAGCCGGTCGGCACGCTCTCCGGCGGTGAGCGCCAGTGCGTGGCCATCGCCCGGGCGGTCTACTTCGGTGCCAAGGTATTGATCCTGGACGAACCTACCTCGGCGCTGGGGGTCAAGCAGGCCTCGGTGGTGCTGCGCTATATCGCCAAGGCACGGGCCGATGGACTGGCGGTGATCTTCATTACCCATAACGTTCATCACGCCTACCCGGTAGCCGATGCCTTCACCCTGTTGTCGCGCGGCGGCAGCCTGGGCTCCTTCCGCAAGGAGGAGGTTACCCGTGAGGAGGTGCTGAACATGATGGCCGGCGGCGCCGAGCTGGAGAGCCTGGATGCCGAGCTGGCCGAATTCCAGCGCAGCGATCAAGAACGCAAGCGTGGCACCTCCGGCGCAGGTGAGGCTGGTTCCCAGGCCCACTTGGCTGCCGGCCAGTGATGAAAGGAGCAGCCCATATGGCCTGTCACACGCCCTTCACCTTGGCGGCATGTGCCGAGATGCTGTTTCGCGACCGACCGGTCATCGAACGGGTGCGTCGGCTCGACGCCTTGGGTTTCCAGGTCGAAATCTGGGACTGGACGAAGCACGACATTCAGGCACTGGCGAGCACCGGCGCGACCTTCTCGTCCATGACTGGCTACGTTAGTGGCACCCTGGCTGACAAGGAGGGGGCTGATGAGCTGGTGCGCACGGCCAGGGACTCGGTCGAGGTGGCAAAGCAACTTGGAATTCCCCGTTTGAATCTCCATGGCACCGGTCTGGATGGGCAGGGGCTGCCGGTCAAGCCGGGTGCTGAGATGACCGGTCCCATGTGGATCCGGGCGCACGATACCCTGCATCGCCTGGCCGATCTGGCGCAGGAAAACGAGGTTACCTTCGTGCTGGAGAACCTCAACACCGCCATCGACCATCCCGGGGTGCCCTTTGCCCGTGCTGTCGACGTACTGGAACTGGTGGCCAGTGTCGATCGTCCGCAGGTGCGCATCATGCTGGACCTCTATCACGCCCAAATCGGCGAGGGGAACCTGGTCGAGCTGGTACGCCGCTGCGCTTCCTATATCGGTGAGGTCCAAGTGGCCGACGTACCAGGTCGCTGCGAGCCCGGAACCGGCGAGATCCACTACCCTGCGATCGCCCGGACCCTTCACGAGATTGGCTACCGCGGCACCGTCGGCCTGGAGGCCTGGGCCTCTGGTGACGACGAGCTGGCCCTGACGCGCTTCCGTGAGGCCTTCACCCTTTGATTCCTGAATTGAGCAGTGCCGTATCGCCCATAAGTCCGCTGCCGGTGAGATGGGTGTCATGCGACAAGCGACGCGGAGAGACAATATGCAAGATGTGAACACCGACAGCCGGCCGCTGGACCTGATCTGCCTGGGCCGCGTCGCCGTCGACCTCTATGCGGAGCAGATCGGCTGTCGCCTGGAAGACGTGTCCAGCTTTGCCAAGTACCTGGGTGGCAGTTCCGGCAACATGGCCTATGGTACGGCCCGGCTGGGCCTCAGGTCGGCCATGCTGTCACGGGTCGGCAACGAGCAGATGGGCAGCTTCGTGCGCGAGGAGCTCGAACGCGCCGGCGTCGATACGTCGGGCCTGCAGACCGACCCGGAACGCCATACCGGCCTGGTGCTGCTGGCGCTCAAGGATCGCGACACCTTTCCGCTGCTGTTCTACCGTCGTGACTGCGCCGACATGGCCATTGACGCGGATGCCATCGACCCCGCCTTCATCGGGCGCGCCCGGGCATTGGCCATCACCGGCACTCACCTTTCCACCGAGACGACGCGCCGGGCCTGTCGCAAGGCGCTGGATGCGGCCGTCGAGCACGGCGTCAAGCGGGTGCTGGATATCGATTATCGCCCCGTACTCTGGGGACTGACTCCGCCGGGCGATGGCGAGACCCGCTTCATCGCCGATAGCAAGGTGACCGAAGACCTGCAGCAGTGGCTTGGCGATTTCGACCTGATCGTCGGCACCGAGGAGGAGTTTCATATCGCCGGAGGCAGCACCGATACCGGGGAGGCGCTGCGCGCGGTGCGTCGGACCAGCGATGCCACCCTGGTATGCAAGCTGGGGCCGCTGGGCTGCGTGGTGATCGAGGGTGAAATTCCCGAACGGATCGAGGATGGCATCCTGGTGAAAGGGGTGCGCGTCGAAGTGCTCAATGTGCTGGGGGCCGGCGACGCCTTCATGAGCGGTCTCCTGCGAGGCTGGCTGCGCGGCGAGGACTGGGCGACCAGCGCCACCTATGCCAACGCCTGCGGGGCCCTGGTGGTGTCCCGCCACGGCTGTGCCCCGGCCATGCCCACCGAGGAGGAGCTGTTCGATTATCTGGCACGCCGGGATGGGGTGCCCCGTCCCGACAAGGATGGCCGACTCAACCATCTGCATCGGGTCACCACCCGCACGCCTGCCGAGTGGCCCGAAGTGTGCGGCCTGGCCTTCGATCATCGGCGCCAGCTAACCGACATGGCCCGTGACGAACAGGCCGACCCCGAGCGTTTGCCGACCTTGAAGCGCCTGCTGGTTCACGCCGCCGAAGCGGGGGCGAACCGTGCCGGGTTGGATAAGCCGGCGATTCTGGTGGACGACGTCTTCGGTCAGGAGGCGCTCAACGAAGCGAGCGGTCGTGGCTGGTGGATCGGTCGTCCGGTGGAGTTGCCCGGCTCGCGTCCGTTGCGCTTCCAGCATGGTGACGACCTTGGAAGCTGCATGCGCCATTGGCCCCGTGAGCACATCATCAAGTGCCTGGTGTTCTATCACCCCGACGACCCGGTGGCGCTGCGCCTCGACCAGGAGGCGCGCCTGCGCCAGCTCGGCCAGGCGGCCTGCGCCAACGGCCTGGAACTGCTGGTGGAGGTGATTCCCCCCGCCGCCATGCCGGTGGACGACACCACCCTGCCGCGCAGCCTGCAGCGCCTCTACAACCTGGGTATTCGTCCCGACTGGTGGAAACTCCCGGCCATGTCCGACACCGCCTGGCGGGCGGTGGGGCGGGTCATCGATGAGCAGGATCCCCATTGCCGCGGCGTGGTCCTGCTGGGCCTCGATGCGCCCATGGACGAGATGAAAAACGGGTTTGGGCCGGCCGCCCGCCAGATGCGCTGCAAGGGCTTCACCGTCGGCCGCACGCTCTTCGCCGAGGCGAGTCGCGAGTGGCTTGCCGGCCGCATCGACGATGCCATCCTGGTGAGTCGCGTCGCCGACAACTATGCCGAACTGATCCGGGAATGGCGGCGCCTGCGCCGCACCATGCTCCAAGTGGAGGAAGCCTGATCATGAGCATCATTCGTCTCACCATGGCCCAGGCGCTGGTCAAGTATCTAGCGGCTCAGCGCATTGAGCATGAGGGTCGAGAAGTTCCGCTGTTCGAGGGCGTCTTCGCCATCTTCGGCCACGGCAACGTGGCCGGCCTCGGCGAGGCGCTCTATCACGCCCAGGACGTGTTGCCGACCCTGCGCGCCCACAATGAGCAGACCATGGCCCATGCCGCCATCGCCTTCGCCAAGGCCAACGGCCGGCGGCGCCTGATGGCGGCCACCAGCTCCATCGGGCCGGGCGCCACCAACATGGTCACCGCCGCGGCTCTGGCCCACGCCAACCGCCTGCCGGTTCTGCTGTTGCCGGGGGATACCTTTGCCACCCGCGAGCCCGACCCGGTATTGCAGCAGGTAGAGCACTTCGGCGATCCCACCGTCACGGTCAATGATTGCTTCCGTCCGGTGTCGCGCTACTTCGATCGCATCACCCGGCCGGAGCAGTTGCTGACCAGCCTGCCCCAGGCCATCGCCACCCTGCTCGATCCCGAGCACTGCGGCCCGGCCACCCTGGCGCTGCCCCAGGACGTGCAGACCTTCGCCTACGACTATCCCGAGGCGTTCTTCGCCCCCAGGTTTCACCGTATCCGCCGGCCCCAGCCGGATCCCCGCGAGCTGGGGGCGGCCATCGCCGCCCTGGCCCAGGCAGAGCGCCCGCTGATCATCGCCGGGGGTGGGGTGCACTATGCCGGGGCCTGTGAGCGTCTATCCGGTTTCGCCCAGGCTCATGGCGTACCGGTGGCCGAGACCCAGGCCGGCAAGGGGGCCTTGCCCGATGCCCATCCGTGCGCAGTGGGCGCCATCGGCGTCACCGGCAGCACCGCCGCCAACCGACTCGCCGAGCAGGCGGACGTCATTCTCGCCGTGGGCACGCGACTGCAGGATTTCACCACCGGCTCGCGGGCGCTCTTCGAGCGCGACGACCTCGACTTGATAACCCTTAACGTGGGGCGTTTCGACAGCCAGAAGCATTACGCCCTGCCGCTGATCGGCGATGCCCTCGATGGCCTCGCGGCGCTGGATGCCGGCCTGATCGAGTGGCGGGCCTGTGACGCCTGGCGGGAGCAGACCGACGGCCTCAAGCGCGACTGGGCCGAGGTGGTGGCCCGGGTCACCGCCGATGCGGGGCGCGAGCTGCCCACCGACGCCCAGGTGATCGGTGCGGTCAACCGCCAGGCCGGAGAGGATGGCACCGTGGTCTGCGCCGCCGGGGGGCTGCCGGGTGAGCTGCACAAGCTGTGGCAGTGCTCGGGCCCCGGCAGCTACCACGTGGAGTACGGCTACTCCTGCATGGGCTACGAGATCGCCGGCGGCCTGGGGGTCAAGATGGCCCACCCCGAGCGCGAGGTATTCGTGATGGTGGGCGACGGCAGCTACTTGATGCACAACTCGGAGCTGGCCACCTCGGTGATGCTGGGCCACAAGCTGGTCGTGGTGGTGCTCGACAACCGCGGCTTCGGCTGCATCAATCGCCTGCAGCGGGCCACTGGCGGTGCCGGCTTCAACAATCTGCTGGACGACTGTCTCACGGGGTCCGAGGGTGCGCCGAGGATCGACTTCGCCGCCCATGCCCGTGCCATGGGCTGCCAGGCCGAAAGTGTGCGCGGCATCCAGCAACTGGAGCAGGCCCTGGTGCGCGCTCGGCAGGCGAACAGTACCTACGTCATTTCGATCGATACCGATCCGCTGCCCAGTACCGCTGAGGGCGGCGCCTGGTGGGAAGTGGCGGTACCCGAGGTTTCCCGGCGTGAGCAGGTCAACGAGGCCTATCGCGGTTACCGGGATGCCAAGCGGCGCCAGCATCGCTGAAAAGTGACTGAGCACGTCGACTTTTCCTCTTCTTTATAAAAGGGGGCAGGCCGGATGCCTGCCCGTAAGGAGCACGCCATGACGACAGTACGCCTGGGAATCAACCCCCTGACCTGGACCAACGACGACCTGCCGAGCCTGGGGGCCGACACGCCGCTGGAGGTGTGTCTCGAGGAGGGTCGTGAGGCCGGGTTCGCCGGCTTCGAGCTCGGCAACAAGTTTCCCCGTACTCCAGCCGCTCTCTCGGCCGTGCTGGGCCGCTACGACCTGGCGCTGGTGTCCGGCTGGTACTCCGCCAGGCTGCTGGAGCGCAGCCCCGAGGAGGAGATCGCGGCCCTTGAGGACCACCTCGGCCTGCTCAAGGGCTGTGGCGCCAAGGTGATGGTGTTCTGCGAGGTGAGCCGCTGTGTCCACGGCAACCAGACGGTACCGCTGTCCCGGCGGCCCCATCTCGGCGATGCCGACTGGACGCGCCTCACCGAGGGGCTGAACGTCGTCGGCGACTACCTCGCGGAGCAGGGGGTGCAGTTGGCCTACCACCACCATCTGGGCACGGTGGTGGAGAGCCAGGCCGACGTGGAGCGCATGCTCGACAACACCCGAGACACGGTGGGATTGCTGCTGGACTTCGGCCACCTTCGCGGCGCAGGCGGCAATCCCCTGGCCATTGCCCGGCGCTACGCCGCACGCATCAACCATGTGCACTGCAAGGACCTGCGTTTCCCAGTGCTCGACGAGCTGCGCAACCGCGACAAGAGCTTCCTCGATGGGGTGCTGGATGGCCTCTTCACCGTGCCCGGCGATGGCGACGTCGACTTCCTGCCCACCCTGACCCACCTGCGCGAGGCCGGCTACTCAGGCTGGCTGGTGGTGGAGGCCGAGCAGGACCCCGAGGTGGCTCACCCTCTCACCTACGCTCGGCTGGGCTATCGCAACCTGCGCACCCTGGCCGAGCAGGCCGGCTTTCAGGTGGTATGACTCCCACCTCTTAAGCATGTCGACACATCGAGGAGACAGATGTGAAAACCCTGCGCGTAGGCCTGATCGGCACCGGCTACATGGGCAAGGCCCACGCCATTGCCCTCAAGGCGGCCCCCACCGTCTTTGCTCTCTCTGCCCGCCCGGTCTGCGAGCTGCTTGCGGAGGTCGACGACGCGCTGGCTGCCAACAAGGCCCGTGAGCTGGGCTTCGCGCGCTCCACCGGCGACTGGCGGGCACTGGTCAACGACCCGCAGATCGATGTAGTGGATATCTGTGCCCCCAACTTCCTGCACAAGGAGATGGCCCTGGCCGCCATTGCGGCAGGCAAGCACGTCTACGCCGAGAAGCCGCTGGCGCTCACGGCCGCCGACGCTAAGGAGATGGTGGAGGCAGCTGTGAGGGCCGGGGTGAAGACCCTGGTGGGATTCAACTACATTCGCAACCCGGCGACTCAACTGGCCCGGGAGATCGTTGCCAGCGGCGAGATCGGCGAACTCATCCACTTCCGCGGTCGCCACAACGAGGATTACATGACCGACCCGGAGGTGCCCCATGGCTGGCGCACCCGCCGCGAGACGGCAGGGGCCGGAGCCCTGGGTGACGTTGGGTCGCATATCTTGAACATGGCGGAGTACCTGACCGGCCAGCGTGTCAGCGAGGTGTTCGGCCAGCTGCAGACGGTGATTTCCCGGCGCCCCCTTCCCGACGGTAGCGGCGGCATGGGCGAGGTGGAGAACGACGACCAGGCCCAGGCGCTGCTGCGCTTCGACGGCGGTCTGATCGGCAATGTCGAGACTTCCCGGGTAGCCACCGGACGCAAGATGGGGCTGGCCTACACCCTCACCGGCACCAAGGGCACGATCGACTTCGACCAGGAGCGCATGAGCGAGCTGCAGCTCTACCGGCACGAGGGTCCAGAGGGGCGTCGCGGCTTCAGCACCTTGTTGATCGGCCCCGAACACCCCGACTACGGCGCCTTCAGCCCCGCCCCTGGCCATGGGTTGGGGTACAACGACCAGAAGATCATCGAGATACGCGATCTGGTGGAGGGTATTGCAGGGAACAAGCCGCTTTATCCGGACTTCCATGAGGCCTGGCGGGTCAATCGCATGATCGAGGCAATCGAGCGTTCCCATACCGAGGGCAGGTGGGTGGCGGTCTAGCCCATTCGGCTCGTTTTTGCCCCCCGTCACTTACCTTGACTATGCTGACAAGGTACATCCATGGATCGGGAGGTATGACATGAATCGTTATGGAATGCGTAGACTGGCGATAGTCTTCGCCGCCTCGCTGATGCTGGCCTTGGCAGGCTGTGGCACCGGAACCGGTGAACGCGCCGCCAGCGGTGCCGGCATCGGGGCCGCGGTGGGCGGCGCCGCCGGTGCTGCCACGGGAGGTAGCGTAGTGCGTGGCGCGGTGATTGGTGCCGGCGCTGGCGCCGTGACCGGGGCGGCCACCGACGAGGACGATATCGACCTCAGCGATTGATAGCGAAACCAGCGTTCGCAGCAACGCGGGTAGGCCGTGCATGCTTCACGCATGCGCGGCTTTTTACTGGGGGAAGGCTGGCCTTGTCCGGTTTTTCAATCAGGTATATGCCAGGTCTCAGGGCACTCCCGGCTATGGAACAGGCGCTGGGCGGTGGTGGCGTTGCGCCTTTCGGCAAGCGCTTCGCGACCCTGGCTGAGAGCCGCCATCATCCCCGAGTGGGGGTGGCGTACGGTCAGCAACGTCAGCTCGTCCTGCCGGGTAATCTCGTAGTCGCCTGCCAGCGATTCGATTAAGGGCCCGAGCCGCTCGGGCTTGTCGTCGAGGCAGAGAGCGAAGCGCATGGCACTGCTGTCGATCAGGTTCGCGTGCAGGCCGGCCTCCACCAGGCGACCCAGGATGTCGTGTTGGCGCGGCTCGTCCATGAACGAGAAGTCCCGCGGCCTCACTTCGACCCATACTTGATTCTCCCGCAGGATGCAGCTGGCCACCTCGCTGTCGAAGCGTCGCTCGGCATCGATGACAGTGGGCTTGGCGTCGGGCGTCTCGAAGGAGCGCACCATGAGCGGAATCGATTTCTCCTGCAGCGGGCCCAGGGTTTTGGGATGGATCACCTTGGCGCCGTGCCAGGCCAGTTCGGTGGCCTCGGTGTAGGAGATTCGCTCGAGCTGCACGGCGTTGTCGAAGCGCCGGGGATCGGCATTGAACAGGCCGGTGACGTCCTTCCAGATCACCACCTCCTGGGCGTCGAGACAGTGGGCAAAGATCGCCGCGCTGAAGTCCGAGCCCTCGCGTCCGAGCGTGGTCGAAGCACCTTCCTCCGTGCCGCCGATGAAGCCCTGGGTCAGAATCACGCGCTCGTTTTGCGCCAGGCGTGTCCGAACGAACTCGGCGGTGGCTGCCCAGTCGAGGTTGGCGGCCTGGTGGCAGGCATCGGTGCGCACCAGTTCGCGGGCATCGTGCCAGGCGGTGGCGATGCCGCTATGGTTCAACCAGGCCGCAACGATGGTGGTGGAGATCAGTTCGCCGTAGCAGACGGTCTGGTCGTAGTGCTTGGCGTAGGCCTCACGACGATGCTTGCGATGCTGCGCGTCGAGCTCGACGAACAGGGCCTCGACGCGCTTGATGGGCGATTCCGACGAGTCGCCGAAGAGCGCCTCGATGACCTCCCGGTGCTCGGCCTGCAGTGTCTCGAGGCACTCGCGGTAAGTGTCTCTATGGTCTTCGCTGCGGGCGGCGGCGAGCAGGGCTTCCAGCTTGTTGGTGGTCTTGCCCATGGCCGATACCACCACGATCAGAGGTCGATCCTCGTGGGCTTCGATCAGCGGGGTCAGGTGGCGAATGGCATCGGCATCCTTGATCGAGGCGCCGCCGAACTTGAACACGGTCGTCATTCCGACTCTCCCTGTCTGGTGTCATGGTGCCTTAACCATGGTTCAAAACCCCGAGCAGGAAAAGGGTACGCGACATCGTCGTGCAAATGCGGGTGCAGAAACGAAAAAAGCCCCCGCAGGGGCTTTCTCTCACACAGATGTCTCAGCTGAGACGCTCCTTGTAGGCCTCATAACCGAAGGTCTTCACCGTGCGCACCTGGCGGCTCTCCTCGTCGACCCGGCAGATCGACGGCAGGCGAATGCCGTTGAAGGTGGTGGTCTTGACCATGGTGTAGTGACCCATGTCGGTGAACACCAAGCGGTCGCCGATGGCCAGCGGCTTGTCGAACGAGTAGCTGCCGATCACGTCGCCGGCGAGACACGTCGTGCCGCCCAGGCGGTAGGTGAATGGCTTCTCGTTCGGCTCGCCGGCACCGATGATGTGCGGCCGGTAGGGCATCTCCAGCACGTCGGGCATGTGCGCGGTGGCCGAGGTGTCGAGAATGGCGTTGGGGCCGTCGTTCTCGACGATATCGAGCACCGAGCAGACCAGGTAGCCGGTATTCAGCGCGATCGCCTCACCCGGCTCCAGGTAGACGGTGAGGTGCGGATGGCGCTCGCGGAAGCCGCGAATCACCCGCACCAGCCGCTCGACATCGTAGTCGGGCCGGGTGATGTGATGACCGCCACCGAAGTTGACCCACCGCTTGTCGGCCAGATACTGACCGAACCGGGCCTCGAACGCCTCCAAGGTGCGCTCCAGGGCGTCGCTGTTCTGCTCGCACAGAGTGTGGAAGTGCAGCCCCTCGAGCCCGGCGAGGTCGGCGCCCTCGAAATCCACCGCTCGCGTGCCCAGCCGTGAGCCGGGCGCGCAGGGGTCGTAGATCGCCACCTTGCCTTCGGAGTATTCCGGATTGACCCGCAGCCCGCAGGAGACCTGGCGCGGCGCCGCCGCGACGCTGTTGCGGAAGCGCTGCCACTGGCCCGGGGAGTTGAAGCTGATGTGGTCCGCGTACTGCAGCACCACGTCCATCTCCTCCTCGGTGAAAGCCGGCGAATAGACGTGCACCTCGCCGCCGAAGGTCTCCGCACCGAGACGCGCCTCGTCCTGCCCGCTGGCGGTGGTGCCCACCAGGTACTGGCTGACCAGCGGAAAGGTGTCCCACATGGCGAAGCCCTTCAGCGCCAGCAGGATCCTCGCGCCGCTCTCCTGCTGGACCCGCTTCAGCAGCTCCAGGTTCTTGCGCAGCAGCGCGTCGTCGACCACGTAGGCCGGCGACGGGCAGGCGTGGATGTCGAAATCGGGGCTCATCATGCCACTCATGCCAGCGGGTCGTGGTCCGGGTCGAGTTCAACCACTTGCCACGGCAGGCCCATGTCACCGATACGCTCCATGAAGGGGTCGGGATCGAGCTGCTCGACGTTGAACACGCCTGCGCCCTTCCAGATGCCTTCCAGCATCAGCATGGCACCGGTCACCGCCGGCACGCCGGTGGTATAGGAGATCGCCTGGGACTGCACTTCGCGGTAGCACGCCTCGTGGTCGCAGATGTTGTAGATGTACACCTTGCGCCGCTTGCCGTCCTTGATGCCGTCGGCAATGATGCCGATGTTGGTCTTGCCCTTGGTGCGCGGGCCGAGCGAGGCCGGGTCGGGCAGCACCGCCTTGAGGAACTGCAGCGGCGAGATCTCGCAGCCATTCACCTCGATTGGCTCGATGCTGGTCATGCCGACGTTCTCGAGCACCTTGAGGTGGGTGATGTACTTCTCGGAGAAAGTCATCCAGAAGCGAATGCGCTCCAGCCCCTTGATGTTCTGGCTGAGCGACTCGAGCTCCTCGTGGTAAAGCAGGTAGATGTCCTTCTCGCCGATGCCGTCGAAGTCGAACTTGCGCTTCTCGGCCAGCGGCGGGGTCTCCACCCACTCGCCCTTTTCCCAGTAGCGGCCATTCGCGGTGATCTCGCGAATGTTGATTTCCGGGTTGAAGTTGGTGGCGAAGGGGTAGCCGTGGTCACCACCGTTGGCATCGAGGATGTCGATGCGGTGGATCTCGTCGAACAGGTTCTTCTGGGCGTAGGCGCAGTAGATGTTGGTCATGCCCGGGTCGAAGCCGCAGCCCAGGGTGGCCATGTTGCCCGCCTTGACGTAGCGGTCGTGGAAGGCCCACTGCTCCTTGTACTCGAACTTGGCCTCGTCCGGGTGTTCGTAGTTGGCCGTGTCGAGGTAGGGCACACCGGTCTTCAGGCACGCCTCCATGATGGTCAGGTCCTGATAGGGCAGGGCCACGTGGATCAGCACGTCCGGTTTGAACGACTCGATCAGTTGGACCAGGTCGTCGACGCTGTCGGCGTCCACCTGGGCCGTCTGTATGGGGCGTTTCAGTTGGGCCGCGATGGCCTTGCACTTGTCTTCGTTGCGGCTGGCCAGGCAGATCTCGCTGAAGACTTCGGGGTGCTGTGCACACTTGTGGGTGACGACGCCTCCGACGCCACCGGCGCCGATAATCAGGACTTTGCTCATGGGCCTCTCGAATCCAGATCGGGGAATGTCTATGGAAGGGTAGGGTCTTATCGGATTTTCGGCCATCTCGTCATGCCCGCGCCCGATGCCACCCCGGTCTTGCTTCGCTTGAGCGCAGATGATGGCCCCCCACGAAGCCGGGAGCAAGTGATTTTGTCATCACCAGCTAGACCAAAGTAGGGGTGGTGGAGTGATGGCGGCACCCGCCTTCCATTAGCCACGATGCCGGCACGTTGGAGCTCGTTCGGTAGCCGTTCGATCATTATTCAGCGTCGATAACCTGCGTTATGAATCTCTATATAAGCTTGTGTTTTAGTATGTCGCGACCCAACCAAGAAGCCGGAGAGGCAGAGTGTGACCCTACTCGACAGTGTAGTGATGCAGGGACTTGGCCGTCACGGAGCGCTGACGACCGAAGACAAGGCCCTGTTGCTGGGCCTCGAACTCAATCCAAGGCGCGTGTCGGCCGGGGAGGTCCTGTGGCAGGAAAGTGCTGAAGTGGACCTGTTTTGTGTAATCAAGGAGGGTTGGGCCTACTCCTATCGTAACCTTGGCAACGGGTCGATGCAGATCCTCAAGGTTTATCTGCCGGGCGACATCATCGGCATGCGCGATTTCGGCTTCTCCCGTCGGCTGGCCGGCGTGGCGATGATCAACGATGGTGTGATCAGCCCATTCACGCATCAACAGCTCTTCGAACTCTTCGGGCGCTCGCCTGCCCTGGCTGCCTGCATCATCGCCATGGCGGTGCGCCAGCAGGCGATGCTCACCGAGCGGCTGGTCTACCTTGGCCGCTATGCCGCCCACGAGCGGCTGGCGCATTTCCTCTACGAGCTTTACCTGCGCCTCGCACGGATCGGCGCCGTGGAGGAGAACGGCTTTTTCATGCCGCTATCCCAGGAGCAGATCGGCGATGCGCTGGGTCTGAGCGCCGTGCACGTGAGCCGGACCTTCTCCATGCTGCGTGACGAAGGCCTGATTGTGCGTGACCGCCAGCATGTGGTGCTTCCCGACCCGGAAGCATTGGCTCGTCTGGTCGAGTTCAACGACACCTACATCGATGAGACCCTTTCTCCCGCCTTCCTGAGCTTCTACTAGCTGGCTTGAATGGCTCCAGCCTGAAGGGCCTGGGCAGAACGATGCCCGCTGAAACGAAAAAAGCACCCGCTGTGGGTGCTTTTTTCGTTTGATGGTGGAGGCGGCGGGGATCGAACCCGCGTCCGCCGGCACTCGCTCTTCGGCTCTACATGCTTAGGTCCGTTTTTTGATTTAACGCATCTGGCTCCAACGGGCAGGATCCAGCTACGCGATTCCTCTAAGATTTAGCGATTGGCGAGAGGACACCACCAACCGCGATCCCATCATTCTTGGCTCATATCCCCTCCGCGATGAATGGGCACATCGCTTTGGGGCCGGACTAGAAGCTAACAGCTATTAAGCTGCCAGCGCGCCCTGAGCGTAGTTGTCGTCGTTTGCGACTATTTAGTCGTGATGTTGGATTTACGAGATACATCACGCTCTCGGCATGCACCTAGGAGGTTGTCACCAGCGTCGAAGCCATGTCGCCCCCGTAGCAGGCCCATCTTATCAGCATGGGCAACTCTATGACACCTATTGGGTGGGTTGGTTCCACCGCTTCCCCGTTTCTTGCCGTTTTCAGGGAGCCATAGGGTAGCCCGTCCTCTAAGACCCTTCAGGCCTTGGTGTGCTCCCGCATGATGCGGCCCTTCTGACGCTGCCAGTCGCGGTCCTTCTCGGTAGCCCGCTTGTCATGCAGCTTCTTGCCCGTTACCAGTGCCAGCTCGCACTTCACCTTGTTGCCCTTCCAGTAGAGCTTGAGCGGCACGCAGGTATGTCCCTTCTCCTGGGAGCGCGAGAAGATTCTGGCGATCTCCTTGCGATGCAGCAGCAGCTTGCGGGTGCGCGAAGGATCAGCAATCTCGTGGGTGCTGGCGGTGTTCAGCGGCAAGATATGGCTGCCGAGCAGCCAGGCCTCGCCGTCCTTGATCAGGATGTAGGTATCGGTGAGCTGGGCCTTGCCGGCGCGCAGGCTCTTTACCTCCCAGCCGGCCAGCACCAGACCGGCTTCGAAGGTCTCGTCGATGTGATACTCGAAACGAGCCTTCTTGTTCTGAGCGATGACGCTGCTGCCAGGGCCCTTGCCCTTGCCTTTCTTGTTGGCCATGGAACCTCGTGTCACGTTCTGCTGATGGCACCCTTCCTTCGATATGTGGGGAAGCGTGTTACCATTCAAGGCATGAAATAACCGCTCATGATACGCCCTGGGCACTGTGAAGTCAGCGGAGAGCTCAATGCCAATGGTCAATCGGTCCGCCTTGGTGCGGCACACCCCTCGGGACATGTTCGAACTGGTCAACGACTTCGAGCGCTATCCGGAGTTCCTGCCGGGTTGTCGGCGGGCACGGCTGCTCGAGCGCGACGAGTCGCATCTGATCGGTGAGATGACCTTGGGCCGGGCGGGGATCGAGCAGAGCTTCACCACCCGCAACGACCTCATCGAGCCAGAACGCATCGAGATGTCGCTGGTCAGCGGGCCTTTCAAGCGCCTGCGCGGGCGCTGGCTGTTCCTGCCAATGGGCGAGGGTGCCTGCAAGGTGTGTCTGGAACTCGAGTTCGAATTTGCCAACCGCCTGTTGGGCATGGCCTTCGGCAAGCTGTTCCAGCAGGTGGCCGGCCAACTGGTCGACTCCTTCACCCGTCGCGCCGACGAGCTGTATGGGCGCTGACATGCGGCTCGTGGTGGAAGTCGCTTTCGCGCTACCGGACAAGCAGCGCATCGTCACCCTCGAGGTGCCGCCGGGCACCACGGCACGGCAGGCTGTCGCCCTGGCCGAGCTGGACCGTCTCTTCCCCGAAGTGCCGGCCGTAACCTTTATCGAAGCCGACCTGGGCATCTTCGGTAAATTGTTGCGCGACCCCGACGACCACCGCTTGCGCGAGGGTGATCGGGTCGAGGTCTATCGACCGCTCGAGATCGACCCCAAGGCGGCCCGTGCCGAGCGTGCCCGCACCAAACGCTGACGTCCTGTCAGGTCGACGGCTCAGTTGAAGGAGATCTGCATCTTGATGGTCTGCTGGCGGTCGCTCGCCAGCTCGAAGGCCTGCATCGCCTGGTCGATCGGCAGGCTCTGGGAAATCAGCGGCTTCACGTCGATCAGCCCCTTCTGCATCAGTTCAACGCCGGTTGCGAACTCCTCGTGGAAACGGAAGGAACCGCGCAACTCCAGCTCCTTGGCCGTTAGCGCCATCATTGGCAGGCTCATGTCGCCTCCCAGTCCGACCTGGGCGATCAGGCCGCGTGGCCGCAAGGCCTGGATGCCGGCCTTGATGGCCGGTTCGGCACCCGTGCATTCGTAGAGCACATCGAAATAGCCCTTGTCGTTGAAGTAGCCATTCAGCGCGTCGGGTGTCTTGGCCATATTGATGAGGCGATCGGCCCCCATTTGTCGCGCCACGTTCAGGGTGAAATCGGACAGGTCGGTGGCGACGATCTCGGCGGCGCCCGCCCGCCGAGCGGACAGGATGGCGAGAATGCCGATCGGGCCGCAGCCGGTGACCAGCACCCGCTTGCCGAGCAGGCTGCCGAGACGTCGGGTGGCATGCAGGGTCACTGCCAGGGGTTCGGCCATGGCGGCCTCGCCGGTGGTCAAGCCATCGGCCGGTACGCATTGGCGCGCATCGGCGACGAGTATTTCGCTGAAGGCGCCCTGTATGTGCGGGAAGGGCATGGCGCTGCCGTAGAAGCGCATGTTCAGGCACTGGTTGTGCAGCCCTTCCTGGCAATAACGGCAGGCGCCACAGGGGCGTGAGGGGGAGACGGCCACCAGTTGCCCTTCGCGCAGTCCCTCTACACCCTCGCCCAGCCGTATGATGTATCCCGAGACTTCATGGCCCAGGATCATCGGTTCCTTCAGGCGCACGGTGCTGAAGCCGCCGTGCTGGTAGTAGTGCAGGTCGCTGCCGCAGATGCCACCGCTGGCCAGCTTGATCTGGACTTCGCCGGGTCCTGGCTCGGCAATGCCTCGCTCCTCTATGCGGAGGTCCCTGGGGGCATGGATGACGATTGCTCTCATGGGTGTGCTCCGTTCACAGGACCGGGGTAAGTAGCGGCACGCCGGAAAAATGGGCCGTCAGGTTGTCGCGCATGAGCTTGCCCATGTCCTGGCGTGTCTCCACGGTTCCCGAGGCTTGATGGGGTTGCAGCAGGACATTGCCGAGCTCGAGAAATCTCGGGTTCAGGGCCGGCTCCCCTTCGAAGACATCCAGGGCGGCCGAGCCGAGCGCGCCGCTCTCCAGGGCGTCCAGCAGGGCCTCTTCATCAATGTTGGCGGCACGCGATATGTTGATGATCATGCCTTCCGGCCCCATCGCCTCGATCACTTCCCGGCCAACGATATGGCGGGTTTCCGCCGAGGCCAGCAGGGTGACGAACAGGAAGTCCGATTGCCTTGCCAGAGCGACGGGATCCGCCACGAATGCCCAATCCGCGGCGTAGGGTTTGCTGGCGACATCGCAATAGCTGATGCTCATACCGAAGCCTTCGAGACGACGTGCAACCTCGTAGCCGATACGTCCCAGACCCAGTATGCCGACTCTTTTCCCCCATACCCGCTTCTTGAGGGGATACATGCCATGGGCTTTCCAACTGCCATCTCGCACCCAGGTTTCTGCCCCGATCATGCCGCGGGAAAGGCAGAGCATCATGGCAACGCCTAGGTCCGCGACATCTTTCGTCAGCACGTCGGGTGTATTGGTAACTTGGATGCCCCGCTCCTTGCAGAGCTCGAGGTCCACGCCGTCGTAGCCGACGCCGTACACCGAGATGACTTCCAGCTTTGGGCACGCCTCGAGCATGGCTCGATTCGCCCCCAGGTCACCGCGAGTGGCAATGCCTCGGACATTGCCGCCAACCTCTTGAAGAAACCGGGACTTGTCCGTGGCCTCGAAATAGCGGTGAACGGTAAAGGCGGCATCCAAGGGGCCTTGATCCCAATCCGGTAGCTCGCCCACCTGCAGAATTTCTGGCTTGTTCATCTCGGTCCTCGTTTACATGGCGGAATGTTATCGATACCATAGCAGTTGTCGAAATTGCATGTCGAGACAAAAACAAGGGAGTTAGTCATGCCGAATCATGCAGCACTCTTCAGCCTCGCCGGACGTCGGGCACTGGTCACCGGCTCCTCGCAGGGCATCGGTTTCGCACTGGCACGGGGGCTGCTCGAGGCTGGCGGCGAGGTAATCCTGAACGGTCGTGATGGCGCTAGAGTGGCCGAGGCCGCAGAGTCCCTCGGTGAGGTCGGCAAGGTTCACCAACTGGTGTTCGATGTCACTGACCATACGGCCGTGAGGGATGCAATCCAGGACTTCGAGGAGCGGGTGGGTGCCATCGATATTCTTGTCAACAATGCCGGGATACAGCATCGAACCCCCCTCGAGGAGTTTCCTGCCGAAGCCTTCGAAAGGCTGATGCGGGCCAACGTCAGCAGCGTGTTCAACGTTGGCCAGGCCTGCGCCGTCCACATGATCGCGCGGGGGAAAGGCAAGATCATCAACATCGCCTCGGCCCAGACGCAGCTGGCCCGACCAGGCATTGCGCCCTATACCGCCACCAAGGGGGCGGTAGGCAATCTGACCAAGGGTATGGCGACTGATTGGGCCAGGCATGGCCTGAACTGCAATGCCCTGGCGCCTGGGTATTTCGAAACCCCACTCAATGCGGCGCTCGTGGCCGACCCGGAGTTCACTGCCTGGCTCGAGAAGCGCACGCCGGCAGGACGGTGGGGCAAGGTCGAAGAACTGGTGGGCGCCTGTGTGTTCCTGGCGTCCGATGCGTCCTCCTTCGTGAATGGGCATACCCTCTATGTCGACGGCGGCATCACTATCTCACTCTGAAGCCAGGCAGCGGATCGTGCTGATGGGAGTTTCCGGCTGTGGCAAGACCACGGTGGGTGCAGCGCTCGCCCTGTCGCTGGGGGGCATCTATATCGACGGTGACGACCTGCATCCCGCTGCGAATGTCGCCAAGATGTCGAGTGGACAGCCGCTGACGGACGACGACCGCTGGCCCTGGCTGAACCTGGTGGGAGAGCGCTTACGCACCGTCTCCGGCATTACCATCATTGGCTGCTCGGCGCTCAAGCGCCGCTATCGCGATCACATCAGCCGAGTGGCGCAGGCGCCCGTACTGTTTCTGCACCTGGCCGGCAGCCAGGAGCTGATTGGCGAGCGTATGGTGGCACGTAGCGGGCACTTCATGCCCCCGGCATTGCTGCACAGCCAGTTCGAGGCGCTGGAGCCCCCCGCGGGGGACGAACTCGCTGCGACGATCTCCATCGGCCAGCCGCTCGACCGGGTCGTCCGGGAGATCACCACCCTGCTCGAAGGAGACAAGACATGACACATGACGTAGCGCTGATCGGTGCCGGAGCGATGGGGGGAGCGATCGGCACTCGTCTCCTGGAAACCGGCAACACCCTGCATGTCTTCGACCTGGACCCGGCACGGGTCGCAGAACTGGTCGCCAAGGGGGCCAAGGCGGCCAGCACGGCGGCCGAAGCCGCCGCTAGCGCGGATTACGTGGTGCTGAGCCTGAATTCGCCACGGATCGTGCGGCTGGCGGTGTTCGGAGAGACCGGCGTTGCCGAAGGCGCGCGCCCCGGGACCCTGCTGATCGACATGTCATCCATCGACCCCGGGACCACCCGCGAACTCGCCGCCGAGGCCGCCGAGAAACGGTTGCGCTGGGTGGATTCCCCTCTGTCGGGTGGGGCCCCCAAGGCACTCATCGGCGAGCTGACCCTGATGGCCGGTGGCAACGAGCAGGACGTGGCGGATGCCCACCGGCTGCTGCAGCACGTTGCCACCAACTTCACCCATATGGGCCCTGTAGGCACCGGGCAGACCACCAAGCTGGTCAATCAGGTGCTGTGTGGCCTGGGCTTCCTGGCCGTGGCGGAGGCGACCCAACTGGCGCTGAATGCCGGAGTGGATGCGCAGAAGATTCCCCTGGCACTCAAGGGGGGGCGAGCCGACAGCGCGATACTCCAGGAGTACATGCCGCGTTTCGCTACCCGGGATTACCGTCGTACCGGCCGCATCGACAATATGGTCAAGGATCTCGACGCGGTGATGGACCTGGCGCGGGCCACCCAGACCGCCATGCCCCTGACCTCACTGTGCGACGAGATTCATCGACTGCTGACGGCCCAGGGGCTGGGTGGCGAGGATCAGGCTGCCCTGATGGAGCTGTTCAAGCGCACACTGCCGTAATGGCCAGGCGGCGCAAGCAATGGTCACACTAGTCGAGCCCAGATCGATACGGAGAGAGTAGCCATGCAACAACGACAACAGGTAGTGCTGGTGACGGGGGCGAGCCAGGGGATCGGCAAAGCAACGGCCGAGGCCTTCCTGGCCGGCGGGGCCAGAGTCGTGCTGGCGGCCCGCCGGCTAGACAAGCTGGAGGCGCTGGCCGTGCGCTACCCGGACGCGGCGCTTGCCGTTGCCTGTGATGTGCGCGACCCGGACAGTGTGGACGCCTTGTTTGCGCGAATTTCCGAAACCTTCGGGCGTCTGGACGTGGTCTTCAACAATGCCGGAGCCAGCCTGCCTGCCACCGAGATCGGTGATATCGACTGGCAGGCGTGGCGCAATGTCATATCGGTCAACCTGGATGGAGCTTTCCTGGTCGCTCGGGGGGCCTTCCGCATGATGCGCTCGCAGCAGCCGAAAGGCGGGCGGATCATCAACAATGGCTCGATCTCGGCCTACGTGCCGAGGATCGGTTCGGCCGCCTATACGGCATCCAAGCACGCGATCACCGGCCTGACGAAGACGATCTCGCTGGATGGCCGCCAGCATGGCATCGCCTGCGGTCAGATCGACATCGGCAACGCGGCCTCCGACATGACCGATGCCATGCAGAAGGGCGTGCCCCAGGCGGATGGTAGCCTCAAGGTCGAGCCGGTGATGGATGTCCGGCACGTGGCGGATGCGGTGTTGCACATGGCCTCCCTGCCGCTGGAGGCCAATGTGCAATTCATGACCGTGATGGCCACCAACATGCCCTATATAGGCCGTGGCTGAACGGGGCAGGCCAGGGAATCTCAACGAGATGCGAGGCATGGAATTCCTTCCATGCCTCGCTTGCATTCAACCCTCGGCAGGCAGGGGGAACTGGTCTGCCGAAAAGACTGTGTGGAAGACATCGCCGTCGAACAGCTCGAACAGGCGCTTCGATGCCTCGCGGCTCTCGTAGCGAGTGGTCGAGGCGAGTGCCTCGGCGATCGCTTCCCGTGACGGGAAGCGCATGGCCAGGACCATCTCCAGATGCGTGTCGGCACTGTCGCTCTCGACCTCGCGCAGCACGCGGACTTCCAGCACATGGGGAAAGCGTGTCCAGAGCGTGACCAGATGCTCCTGGATATGGGAATCGAAGGCTTCCTGGCAGCCGGGTTTCACATGGCCACGGAAAAAAGCACAGCGGATATACATGATCCGGCTCCTTGTTTGATGAATTTTGTCATCAGGTGACCTCCGCCCTGGCCCGCAAGCCCAGGGCGAAGCCGCAGGCCAGGGCGACGCAGCGCTCCGGGTACTCGGCCAGAAGAGCTTCGAATAAAAAGCATCTTTCATGGTGTTGAACGATACCGTGCTGGATGGTCAGGTCGTTTCCCTGGGAAGCAGCATCGGTGTCAATTGAATGATCTGTCGAGGAAGTTCAAAGGGCTTCTTGCCGGACATGGCGTGGCGATGCTCCAGCAGCACTTTGGCGGCTTGCCTGCCGATCTCGGCGGCATTCGCGTCGATGGTGGTCAAAGCCGGTACGCAGTGCTCGGCAATGTCATAAGCGCCAAAGCCACCGATGGCGATCTGGCCGGGGACATCGATTCCTCTCCGCTGGCACTCGGTCAGTGCCCCGAAGGCGGACAGATCCGACACGCACATCACGGCCTCGGTATCCGGCCACTTCTCGAGGAGCTCGCGCATGGACATGGCCCCTTCATGCATCGAGATGGGCGGAGGGCCGGAGGCGACCAGGCGTGAGGTATCCAAGCCATGTTCGGCAAGGGCGCTGATAAAGCCATAACGACGATCGAGGCCCCGTGAGTCGCGCGATTCGTCGCCCCCGATGAAGCCTATGCGCCGGTAGCCTCGACTGATGAAGTGCTCGAGCATCAGCCTGCCCGCCGCTGCATTGGAAAAGCCGACCGCATGACCAATCGGATCCGGAGGAATATCCCAGGTTTCGACGACCGGGATACCGGCATTGAGGAGCAGCCTGCGTGCCCGCGGGGTATGTTTTCCGCCGGTCAGGGTGATGGCTTCCGGGCGGCGCTGCAGGAGCTGCTCTATGAGCCGTTCCTCTTCCTGTACATTGTAATCGGTATAGCCGAGCAGGATCTGCAGGTCCTGGGCGCGTAGCCCCTCCGACATGGCGCGAACGGTATCGGCGAAATTTGCATTGTTGATGGTCGGGATGATGACCGCGATGAAGCCGGTCTTTTGTGAGCGCAGGTTGGATGCCGTGCTGTCAAAGACGTAGCCCATCTCCTCGGCGATCTTCATGATTCTTTCGCGCGTGGCATCGCTCACGGTGGCGGACTGCTTGAAGGCGCGCGATACCGTCATGGGAGAGACATTCGCCGCTCGAGCCACGTCCTTCATGTTCGGCTTGGCCAATCTCGGCACCTCCTGGACAAAAAGCTATGCTATCGGACTCGATGCTTCCCGATTGACGACGGGAAAGTTAACCATCGTATGACGGCCGCTCGATAATATCATTGGCTCCGTGTCGCCAGCATCACGCGAACTGCGTCGAAACCGTGAACGTCCTTTGACACGAGAATAAAACTGGCCCGATCTGCAGCGAGATCAGGCCAGCCTCCAAGATCGGACATTGTTACCTGGACGCCTCGAGAATGGCATTCACGACTGCATCGCCGTTTGCGTCAGTAAAGTTGGTCCAGACATTCTTGGTTGCCTCCTGGAAGGCCGCTCCGTCGACATCATCATTCACTTCCATGCCTGCTGCCCTGAGAGCGTCAATCATCTCTTCCTCTTTGGCGATCGACAGCTCACGCTGCATGTCCACGGCATCCTTCGCTGTGGCCAGCAGGATTTCCTGATGTTCCGGGGAGAGGCTATTGAACTTGTTGTCGTTCATGAAAAAAGCCAGCGCCGAATAAGCGTGCTGAGTCAGACTAAGATAATCCTGCACCTCGTAGAACTTGAACGATAGTGTCACTGCAATCGGGTGATCCTGACTATCGACGACGCCGGTTTCCAGCGCCGTGTAAAGCTCTGCTACCGGGAGCTGCTGGGGTGCCGCACCGAGGGACGCGAACATGTCGTTCAGCGCCCTGGAGTTGTTGACCCGCATCTGCAGGCCCTTGACGTCTTCCGGCGTCATGATCGGTCCACGGTTGTTCGTCATGTTGCGATAACCGTTCTCGGGAAAGCCGAGGGACTTCAGCCCGTGCTGCTCGAACTGGGTGCTGATCGATTCACCGACTTCGCCGTCCAGCACCTTGTAGGCGGTCTCGCGGGTGGGAAACATGAAGGGCAGTTCGAAGGCGCCGACATCCGGAATGAGGCCGGTCAGGTTGTTTGTACCCACCATCGTTATATCGATGATCCCCGAGCGCGCACCATCGATCATCTGAGCGTCGTTGCCCAGCTGCCCATTCGGGAAAATCTGCACGCTCAGCGCGCCATCGGTGCGCTTTTCAAGCTCTTCGGCAAAGAAAGTAGCCATGGCGTGCTGCGGATCGCTCTCCGGGACGGGGTGGGCGAACCTGAGTGTGGTCTGAGCGTAAGCCGTGGTGACCATGCCTGCGGCCAGGATGGCTGCCAAACTGAAATGACGAAACGACAAGGACATGGCATTTCTCCTTCAGGTTACCCGATGAACCATTTCATCGGGACAGTGATGAGCTCCGGCACGAGGATGAAGGCGAGCAGAAGCGCTAGGTAGGCGCAGATGAAGGGCAGCACGCCCTTCACGGCTACTGACATTGGCACGCGGCTGACGCCGCAGACCACGTTCAGGACATTGCCGACGGGAGGGGTGAGCAGCCCGATGGAGGTATTGATGACGAACATCAGGCCGAAGTAGACCGGATCGATACCTGCCAGCTGGATGACTGGCATCAGCAATGGGACCAGGATCAACACCGTCGGTGCGAGGTCCATCACCATGCCGACGGCTAACACGATCAGCATGATGACCAGCATGAGAAGCCGCGGGTTTTCCACGAGCGGTCCAAGAAGAAGGGCCAGCTGTTGTGGGAGTTGCGCCACCGTTATCAGCCAGGCTGCCACCATGGCGCAGCCCACCAGGAACATTACCATCGCTGTGGATCGGCTCGCATTGATGAGGATTTTTGCGAACAGTCGCCAGCTCATCTCGCGATAGATGACCACTGATACCAGGATTGCATAAACCGCTGCGACCACTGCAGCCTCGGTCGGAGTAAAAATGCCGAAGCGGATGCCGCCGATAATGATGACGGGCAGCAAGAGAGCCCAGACTCCATCGCGGAAGGCGGTAAGACGCTCGGCCACACTGGCCTTCTCCATGACATCGAGATTTTCTTTCCGCATCAGCCAGCCCCAGACCAGCATCAGCGTCGCACCCATCATGATGCCGGGCGCGATACCACCCAGAAACAGATTCTTGATCGAGATGTTTCCGGCAACTCCGATCAAGATCAATGGCAGTGACGGTGGAATCACTGGTGCAATGATGCCGCCCGAGGCGAGGAGCCCCATGGACGAGCCCTCGGGGTAGCCCGCCTTTTTCATCATGGGATAGAGGATGGCCACCAATGCTGCCGCATCCGCCACGGCAGAGCCCGATAGGCCGGCAATCAAGATCGCGGTGAGGACGGCAACGTAACCAAGTCCCCCTTTCCGGTGCCCAACCATCACCGTTGCCATTCGGACTATCCGCTGCGACAGTCCGCCAACTGACATGACCTCACCCGCGACTAGAAAGAAGGGGATCGCCAATAGTGGGAAACTGTCGACTCCGTTGATGAGCGATTGCGCGAGTATGTCCGCACTGAAAAGCCCCATTTGAAGCATCAGTGCTATGGCAGCAAATAGCAGTGCGAAAGCGACCGGTAGCCCAAGAAGAATCGATCCGATCAGAACACCGAGAAAGAGAACGAGAGTCATAGATGCGTTTCCTCATTCTCATCGTCCCTATCGCAAAGAGCATCCGGGTTCCAGATGCGGACGACCGCGATAAATACCATTATTGCCCCGGATATTACTCCAGAGAGATAGAAGAGTGCGGATGGCAACCCGGTGAGCTGTGAAGTATTGGCCCAGTTAGCGTTCATCTGCTTGAATGCGCCCCAGAACAGCATGAGCATGGTGAGTGTGATGACGGCATAGCTGAGGCGTTTCAGGATGGGCACCGCGCGTGGGAACAGAGCTACGCTGAATTCAGTTACGGCAAGGTGCTCGTTACGGCGAAGTACAACGGCGGCTCCAAGCATCACGAGCCAGACCAAGCCAAGGCGTGACAGTTCCACCGAAGGCCGAAGTCCCGAGGAAAATCCATATCGCAACACGACATTCGTGAATACCAGCAGAATCATGCAGAAGAGCAGCATCGCCATCACGACATCAATGATTCGCCAGAGTAATCGCAGCGCGCCCATTCACTACCTCCCGATCGAATAGACGCTAGCCGTCTATTGATGACATTCATGGATATAAATGCACTCGTAAATCTGGCAGATGCCGGGGAATGCCTTTTGCTGCGATGCAGAGTTTGGCTTGGCTTGCATGTTATCGTTAACATTACGCCAAATTCAAAGCCTGTCAATTCAAGGCATCTAAGACTTTTGGCTAAAGATCGTGCGCCGGATGGAAGGGGAAATTGACCGAGCGGTGCGCAACAAACGATGCCGCCCCGGACCAGGCCGGGGCGTGCTAGAGGGGCTTGCTGGCTGGCTTAATAGGCGAGTGGCTCGGTAGCAGCCGGCTCACCGCCTTGGGGCAGGGTGCCGCCCGCGTCCGGTGCAGACTCCGGTGCCGCTTCCGGCTGGCTGGCGGGCATCTCATCCATGGGCTCGGCACCTTCGATGGCCGGGCCGACGCCGTTCTGCTGGCGCAGTTCGATGTCCTCGGAGAAGTCGCCTTCCTGCTGGACGTTGACCAGGCGATCGCCGTCGAAGGTCAGCGTCAGCCGACGCTGCTGCACGCCGCCGTAGGCTTCGTCGAGGCGGAACACGTAATCCCACTGGTTGGCATTGAAGGGCGCTTCCAGCAGCGGCCTGCCCAGCAGATCGACGACCTGACTGCGGCTCAGGCCGGGCTGGAGCTGCTGGACCATGCCCTCGGTGATGTAGTTTCCTTGGGGAAGGTCGCGCTTGTAGACACAGCCGCTGACCATGGTCAGGGCGATGACGAGGGGTAGGGTTTTGATCAGCTTTTGCATTTGTGTCCGTTCTTCACTATCGTGGATTCGGTCGATCATACCCGACCCTACCTGATACTGCGAAGAGCGAACATGGCCGACCAGAACCATGAACTGCGCAAGGCAGGCCTCAAGGTCACCTTGCCCCGAGTGAAGATCCTGCAGATCCTCGAGAATGCCACGGGCCAGCATCATCTGAGCGCCGAGGATGTCTACAAGACCCTGCTGGAAGCCGGGGAAGACGTCGGCCTGGCCACCGTCTATCGCGTGCTGACCCAGTTCGAGTCTGCTGGCTTGGTGATCCGTCACAACTTCGATGGCGGCCATGCCGTGTTCGAGATCTCCCAAGAGGAGCATCACGATCATATGGTGTGTCTCGACAGCGGCGAGATCATCGAATTCTTCGACGAAACCATCGAGCGCCGCCAGCAGGAGCTGGCCGAGGAGCACGGCTTCGAGCTCGTCGATCACGCGCTGGTGCTCTATGTGCGTCCGCGTGGCTCCAACACCACACGCCAGGACGGCATGCCGCGCAAGTAAGTGCTGCCTCTCCTCGCGACTGACGGCCCCGATCATCGATCGGGGCCGATTCGCTTGTGGGCCTGGCTCAGTGGGAAGCACCCTGCTGGCTGGCATCGAGCATCTCGCGAGCGTGGGCCAGGGTGCGGTCGGAAAGATGGACCCCGCCCAGCATACGCGCCAGCTCGCTGACCCGGCCGGCTTCATCGAGCAGTGCCATGTGGGTCAGGGTGGTGTTGCGCTTGGCCTGCTTCGCAATGTGCAGGTGGTGATGAGCCTGGGCCGCCACCTGGGGCAGGTGGGTCACGGTCATCACCTGGCCATTCTCGCCGAGCCGGCGCAGCAGCTGCCCGACGATCTCGGCGGTAGCGCCCGAAATACCCACGTCCACCTCGTCGAACACCAGGCTGGGAATGGTCGAATGGCGTGCCGCGACCACCTGTATGGCCAGGCTGATGCGCGACAGCTCGCCGCCGGAGGCGACCTTGGTCAGCGGCCGCGGCGGTTGGCCGGGGTTGGCGCTGATGAGGAAGCGAACTTCCTCCATGCCGTCCGGCTGAGGTGACTGGCGAGTCTCCACTTCCACCTCGAAGCGTGCCTTGCCCATGGCCAGGAAGGCGAGCTGCTCCTGCACCGCCTTGCCGAACTTTTCCGCCGCCTGGCGGCGGGCTTCGCCGACGCTGCGCGCTTGCTCGCGCCAGGCATCGCGCAGGCTTTCAACCTCGGCGCGCAGCGCCTCGAGGTCGTGTTCGCCACCTTCGAGGCTCTCCAGCTCGGTCTGCAGGCGGTGGTGAAGCGCAGGAAGCTCCTCGGGCATGACGTGATGCTTGCGCGCGATGCGGTGCACCTCACCCAGACGCGACTCGACCCAGGCGAGGCGCTCCGGATCCAGTTCGGTGGCGTCGGCGAATCGATGCAGCTCACGCGCGGCTTCCTCGACCTGGATGCGGGCGTCGCCCAGCATGCCCAGTACGTCGGCCAGGGCACCGCGATCACTGCCCGGAAGCGGGTCGAGCCGCTGCATTGCCTGGTTGATCAGGGCCAGCACGCCGCCCTCGTCGCTGTCGCAGCATTCGGCGGCAAACTGTGCCTCGCGCAGGGTTTCCTCGGCGTGGGCGAGCTGCTCCTGCTCGTGCTCCAGGGTGGCGAGCTCACCATCTCCCAGGGCCAGAAGATCGAGTTCCTCGACCTGATAACGCAGCAGCTGGCGGCGCGCCTGTACCTCGTCGCCGCTCTCGGTCAGCTGCTTCAGGCGGCGGCGGGTCGCCTGCCAGCGGCGGAAGGTCTCGATAAGCTCGCCCACGGCAGCCCGATTGCCGGCGAAGTCGTCGAGTAGGCGCAGGTGGGTCTCCTCGCGCAGCAGCAGCTGGTGGGCGTGCTGGCCGTGGATCTCGACCAGGCGTTCGCCCAGCTCCTTGAGGTCGGTGACAGTGGCCGGCTGGCCGTTGATCCACGCCTTGGAGCGGCCGCTGGCGGTCACCACTCGGCGCAACAGGCAGTCGTCGGCGGGGAGTTCGCGCTCATTGAGCCAGGCCTGGGCAGCCGGCAGTGCGGCGATATCGAAGCGTGCCGAGAGGTCGGCGCGCTCGCAGCCGTGGCGTACGCTGCCGGCATCGGCACGCTCGCCCAGGCACAGCCCCAGGGCGCCGAGCAGGATCGACTTGCCGGCCCCGGTCTCGCCGGTAATGGCGGTCATGCCACCGGCAAGCTCGAGATCGAGCGTTTCGACGATGGCGTAATCGCGAATGGCAAGCTGCGTCAGCATGGGACCTCCCGGCGATCGGTATCCTGTTGGCTGGATATCCATACACATTAATTGAGTTTTTATACAGTAGTTCAGGTTCGCTCTCAATACACGAGGATATCGTTGGCGCTTGACGTCTTGAGATTGGCGCAAGGACCCCCATATAGGCGGCAGACCTTCAAGGCTTTTGCCGATTCGATATTTCCGGCCCCGCTGGGCCGACGTTGCTTCAGGAGATGCGCATGGCTAAAGAACCCCAGACCCCGCTTGACGACGAGCTGGCAAGGCGCGAGGAAGAGGCCCGGCCGGAACCGATGGAAGGTGAATTGGACGATGTCATCATGGCGGATGACGAAGCGGTAGCGTCCGAGGAGCCGGCGCTGGAGAGCGACAATCCAGAGGCCGACATGCTTGCCGCGCAGGTCGAGGAGCTGGAGCAGAGCCTGGCCGAAGCCAAGGACCAGGCGCTGCGTGCCGCCGCTGAGGCGCAGAACGTGCGTCGCCGCGCCGAGCAGGAAGCCGAGAAGGCACGCAAGTTCGCTCTGGAGCGCTTCGTCAAGGAGCTGCTGCCGGTGGTCGACAGCCTGGAAAAGGCGCTGGATGCCATGGGCGAGGATGCCAGCGACGTTCACCGCGAAGGGGTGGCCATGACGCTGAAGATGCAGCACGACGTGCTGGCCAAGTTCGGCGTCGAGATGGTCGAGCCGGCCGGCGAGCCGTTCGACCCGCAGTTCCACGAGGCGATGGCCATGGTGCCCAACCCGGAGCTCGAACCCAACAGCGTGATGGAAGTGATCCAGAAGGGGTACCTGCTCAACGGTCGCCTGGTGCGCCCGGCCATGGTGGTGGTCAGTCAGGCCGCCGGCTGAGGCCGAGAGGATGAAAACGGGGGCGGGGCTTGAAAAGCCGTTCACCGCCCCCCAGATAGACGTCAACCGCGGCAGATGCCGCTGAGATGGATTCAAGGCAAACGAATTTTCGAGGATTTCCTATGGGACGCATCATCGGTATTGACCTGGGGACCACCAACTCCTGTGTGGCCGTGCTCGACGGCGACAGCGCCAAGGTGATCGAGAACGCCGAAGGCACCCGCACCACGCCCTCCATCATCGCCTATACCGATGATGGCGAGACGCTGGTGGGGCAGTCGGCCAAGCGCCAGGCGGTTACCAACCCGCAGAACACCCTGTACGCCATCAAGCGCCTGATCGGTCGTCGCTTCAAGGACGACGTGGTGCAGAAGGATATCAAGATGGTGCCCTACGGCATCGTCGAGGCCGACAACGGCGACGCCTGGGTGGAGGTGAAGGGCAAGAAGCTGGCACCGCCGCAGGTCAGCGCCGAAGTGCTGAAGAAGATGAAGAAGACCGCCGAGGACTACCTGGGCGAACCGGTCACCGAAGCGGTCATCACCGTGCCGGCCTACTTCAACGACAGCCAGCGCCAGGCCACCAAGGACGCCGGTCGCATCGCCGGTCTCGAGGTCAAGCGCATCATCAACGAGCCCACCGCGGCGGCGCTGGCCTACGGCATGGACAAATCGCGCGGCGACAAGACCATCGCGGTCTACGACCTGGGTGGCGGTACCTTCGACATCTCCATCATCGAAGTGGCCGACGTCGATGGCGAGACCCAGTTCGAGGTGCTGGCCACCAACGGCGACACCTTCCTGGGCGGTGAAGACTTCGACATGGCGCTGATCAACTACCTGGTCGACCAGTTCAAGTCCGACAGCGGCATCAACCTGACTGGCGACAACCTGGCCATGCAGCGCCTCAAGGAAGCCGCCGAAAAGGCCAAGATCGAGCTTTCCAGCGCCCAGCAGACCGACGTCAACCTGCCCTACATCACCGCCGACAACACCGGGCCCAAGCACCTCAACGTGAAGGTGACCCGGGCCAAGCTGGAGTCGCTGGTGGAAGAGCTGGTGCAGCGTTCGCTGGGACCGTGCAAGACCGCGCTGTCCGATGCCGGCCTGTCCGCTTCCGAGATCGACGACGTGATCCTGGTCGGCGGCCAGACCCGCATGCCGCTGGTGCAGAAGAAGGTCGCCGATTTCTTCGGCAAGGAGGCGCGCAAGGACGTCAACCCGGACGAGGCCGTGGCCGTGGGTGCGGCGATTCAGGGCGGCGTACTGGGTGGCGACGTCAAGGACGTGCTGCTGCTCGACGTCACTCCGCTGACCCTGGGTATCGAGACCCTGGGCGGCGTGATGACGCCGCTGATCGAGAAGAACACCACCATCCCGACCAAGAAGACCCAGACCTTCTCGACCGCGGACGACAACCAGATGGCCGTGACCATTCACGTGCTGCAAGGCGAGCGCAAGCAGGCTGGCCAGAACAAGTCGCTGGGCCGCTTCGACCTGGCCGACATTCCGCCGGCGCCGCGCGGCGTGCCGCAGATCGAGGTCGCCTTTGACCTCGATGCCAACGGCATCCTCAACGTGTCGGCCAAGGACAAGGCAACCGGCAAGGAGCAGTCGATCGTCATCAAGGCCTCCAGCGGCTTGACCGATGAAGAGATCGAGCAAATGGTGCGCGACGCCGAGGCCCACGCCGACGAGGACAAGAAGTTCGAGGAGCTGGTGGCCCTGCGCAACCAGGCCGACGGCATGGTCCACGCGGCGCGTAAGACCGTGCAGGAAGCCGGCGAGCACGCCACTGACGAGGAGAAGCAGGCCATCGAGACGGCCGCTTCCGAGCTCGAGGAGGCCCTCAAGGGCGACGACAAGGACGACATCCAGGCCAAGCTGGACAAGCTGACCGAAGCCTCCGGCAACCTGGCGCAGAAGATGTACGCCGCTCAGGCCGAGGCTGCCCAGCAGGGCGGTGGTGAAGGTCAGGAGGCCGGCGCCAAATCGGAAGACGACGTGGTCGACGCCGAATACGAAGAAGTCAACGACGACCAGAAGAAGCAGTAATCGCCAAGGCGATGCCACGGACGACGGCAGCGCGGGGGGACGACTCCCGCGTTGCCGTTTCCGCGGATCGGGCAGAGCTGCCTAGACCAGGAGGCGCATGGACCCATGTCCAAACGCGATTATTACGAGGTGCTCGGCGTAGAGCGTGGGGCCGACACCAAAGACATCAAGAAGGCCTACCGACGGCTGGCGCAGAAGTATCACCCGGACCGCAACCCGGATGACGACACCGCGGCCGAAAAATTTCGCGAGGTCTCCGAGGCCTACGAGATTCTTTCCGACAGCGAGAAGCGCGCTGCCTACGACCAGTTCGGCCATGCCGGGGTAGACGGCCAGGCCGGTGGCTTCGGCGGCGGTGGCTTCGGCGGCGCCGGTGCCGGTGGCTTCAGCGACATCTTCGGCGACGTATTCGGCGATATCTTCGGTGGCGGCGGCGGACGGCGCAGCCCTCATGCACCGCAGCGCGGCAGCGATCTGCGCTACAACCTCGAACTCGATCTCGAGAGCGCAGTGGCCGGCACCACGGTGGACATTCGCGTGCCGCGTCACGTGGAGTGCAGCCGCTGCGACGGCAGCGGTGCGGAGCCGGGCTCCACCAAGGAGACATGCCCCACCTGTAACGGCCATGGCCAGGTGCGCATGCAGCAGGGCTTCTTCGCCGTGCAGCAGACCTGCCCCACCTGCCACGGTAGCGGCGTGCACATCAAGGTGCCGTGTCACAAGTGCCACGGCGAGGGCCGCGTGCGCGAGACCCGTACCCTGTCGGTGAAGATTCCCGCCGGGGTGGATACCGGCGACCGCATTCGTCTCAACGGTGAGGGCGAATCCGGCGTCAACGGCGGCCCGCCCGGGGACCTCTACGTGCAGGTGGCGATCAAGCCGCACCACATCTTCCAGCGCGATGGCAAGCACCTGCAGTGCGAGGTGCCGATCAACTTCGTCGATGCTGCGTTGGGCGGCGAACTCGAAGTGCCCACGCTGGACGGCCGGGTCAAGCTCAAGATTCCCGCCGAGACCCAGACCGGCAAGCTCTTCCGCCTGCGCGGCAAGGGCGTCAAGCCGGTGCGCGGCGGCCCGCCCGGCGACCTGCTGTGCAAGGTGGTGGTGGAGACCCCGGTCAACCTGAGCGAGGAGCAGAAGACCCTGCTGCGTCAGCTGCAGGAGAGCCTGGGGGGCAGCAACAGCGCCCACCACTCACCCAAGAAGAGCGGCTTCTTCGACGGCGTGAAGAAGTTCTTCGAGGACATGAAGCCCTAAATTTCGCCACGTAGGTTCGCTAGCCTCCGGTGTTCAAAGCATCGGGGGCTTTTTTCTGCTTGCCGATATGTGTCTTGGCCGCATTTGTCGAACATGATGTTGCGATACTTGAACGAGACGGGGCTGGCATCGCCCCGATGGGCGTCTTAGTCTGTTGGCTCCAATACGAATGGAGATCGTTTCAATGCCGATGTCGCGTGCCGAGATCGCCACCGAGTCTGGGGCGAGGGTGATGAACCGGCTGTGCAAGCACTGGGCGCACAAGCTGGAGGTGGAGCAGGGTGAGCAGGAGAGCCGCGTGGTGTTCGAGGAGGGCTCCTGCGTGATGCGCGTCGAGCCGGGCAAGCTGCTGGTGGCCATCGAGGCGCTGGAAGAGGAGAGCCTCGACCGCCTTGAGGGCGTGGTGGATTCCCACCTGCAGCGCATGGCGGGCGACGAGGAACTGGCGATCGTCTGGGAAAATTGAGCGCACCCATCACGCCCCGCCTCGCCCACCTGGGCATGCTGCTGTGGGCGCTGCTGGTGGGGCTGTCGTTTCCCGCGGTGGGGCTGATGAGCGAGCTGCCGCCGCTGTCGCTGACCGCCCTGCGCTTCGCCGTTGCCTGCGCCGGGCTGTGGTGGCTGGCGCGGCGCTCGGCCGACTTCCTGCCACCATGGCAGGTGTTGCCGCTCTATGCGCTGATGGGGCTGTGCCTGGCCGGCTTCTTCGGTGCCATGTTCTGGGCCGCCCATCATGCCACTGCGCTCTCCATGGCCACGCTCTATGTCACCGTGCCGCTGCTGGCCTATCTGCTGGGGCTCGGGTTTCGCGTCGAGCGGCTTAACTGGCAGTTGCCGGCCATTCTTGCACTTGGGGCCTGTGGGGCGCTGGCGCTCGCCTTCGCCGAGGCGCTCAGCCACGGTGAGGGCCTGCAGCTCGGCGTGGGTGAGGCGGTGTTCTTCCTCGGCTGCGTGTCGTCGGCGCTCTATCCGGTATTGAGCAAGTGGGGCCTGGCCCGGGAGTGGCTGCCAGAGTCCGCGGCGGTGCGTACCTTCTGGAGTCTGGGGCTGGGGGGGCTGGCCATCGGGTTGCTGGGTCTTGCCATCGAACCCGCTGCTGAACTAACCGGTATGCGCTGGCAGGATTTTATCTTGGTGGTCTATCTGGGGCTCTTCTCCAGCGCGCTCACCTTCTGGCTGATGCAGCGAGCCACCGCCGTGCTCACGCCCGGTGCCGTGACCGCCTACGGCTACATGGTGCCCTTCGTCTCCATGCTGCTGCTGTTCGCCACCGCCCCCGAGCAGATCGGCTGGCAGTGGCTGCCGGGCAGCGCGCTGGTGCTGGCCGCCATCGGCATGCTGTTGCGCCAGAACGGCAAGGGTGCCCAGAAGTGTCAATCCAGGTCTTCGGAATAGGGTTCGCTGCCGGGTGTGGCGGCCAGGCGCGGAAAATGGCGGCGTATCTCGGCGTAGAGTTCGCCCACGTCGTCGACGTGGCGGCGCGAGAAGTGAAACGGCACCAGTTGGTCAACTCCGGCTGTGGCGGCTATCTCGCCGCAGGCGCGGGCAGTCAGGTGCCCGGTTCGCCTGGCCTGCTCGGCCTGGTCCTCTCGAAACGAGGCCTCGCAGAGCAGCAGCTGGGCGCCGTGGGCCAGCGTGAGGAGGCGCTCGCGATTCGCGGGGGTGTCGCCGAAGTCGGTGGCATAGACCAGACGCTTCCCGGGCTGCGCTAGCAGCAGGAGCTGGGCCAGTTCCGCGACCGTCCGCTGGCTGCCGTCAGGCAGTGGGATCATCGCCTCGTTCTCGCCGGCTAGTACGCGCAGCTTGAGCTCGCCGAGCCACGGGCCAGGGAGCCAGCCGTGCACCTCCAGACGCTCCTTGCGGACCTTACCTGGGTGTCGGGCTCGTAGGCGAAGGCCAGTACCGGCGTGCCGTGATCCAGCGTGACTGCGCGTATGCGAAAGCCGATCTCCTGATGCAGTACGCCGTCTCCGACCTCGCGTGGCGAGAGGGCCTTCATCGATTGGCCAGCGACCAGGCGATAGTGGGCCAGCTGCTCCCCGTGCAGCTCGAAGACTTCGAAGCGGGGCGCCTTCTCTTCGACGCGATCCCACAGGATGCCGCGCATGAAACCATCCAGGTGCCCGGCCAGCCCTGGCGGCCCATACATCCGGCACGGCGGATAGTCGCCGATGCGTGAACGCAGCAGCCACGGGAAGCCGCCGATATGGTCGAAGTGGGCGTGGCTGATGAAAACGTCGCTGACCTGGTGGGCCAGCCGCGCCGGGAGCCGACCAGGATCGCCCAGGTCGAACAGCAGGCTGCGCTTGCGATGACGCAGCCGCAGATGCAGCAGCGGGTCACCGAACACGCCATTGGCCAGTGTGGCGCGTACCCCATCGAGGCGAAGTGTCGGGCGGGGGCCGGTGGCGCTCTCCTGAAGGGCGTACGAGAGCGCCGGCTCTTCACTGGATGCGGACGAGGAGTGAGGATGATGACGCGCCGTGCCGAGCTGTCCCTCGGCGCTGCGCCGGGCATCGCGAATCAACAGGGTGCGCGGCGTACCCGTCAGGGGCGGAGTGCGCACGGTGAGCCGGTCTCCCACCAGAGCGAACACTTCGCCCATGACCAGAGTCGCCCCGCCGGCATCGAGCAGGCCGAT
The DNA here is from genome assembly GCF_046723295.1 of Halomonas sp. A29. Taxonomy (NCBI): domain Bacteria; kingdom Pseudomonadati; phylum Pseudomonadota; class Gammaproteobacteria; order Oceanospirillales; family Halomonadaceae; genus Halomonas; species Halomonas sp. A29. Next base: position 47,088 of record NZ_JAXQPR010000014.1, on the reverse strand, counting down.
CTGGCGCCCCGGCCAGGCATGAGGCGCGTCGCCGGGCGGAGGGGCGCCGACGATGGTCAGTGCCGACAGGTCGAGCTCCCGCGCCTCGGCGCTGTGGAGGTATTCATCCCAGGCGGCGGTGCGCCACAGGCGACGCTGCTGCTTCCCGGGGTGGCGCGCCTGAGGGGGCGCAGGCAGGCTCAGCGTCGCCAGGCCGAGGGCGGCGCGCTCATGTGAGTACGGGTCGCTCACCTGCGCCGGCGCCAGGCGTACCACGGCACTCACCCGGCCGGCGCCGGCCAGGGTCGGCAGCAGCTCGGCGCCGCCGATGCCTCGCTCCACGCCGGGGGCGTCGATGAGCAGCGGCCCCTCGTCGGCTTGCGCGGCCATGCGGCGTACGGCTTCTGTCAGCGGTAGGCGGAAGCGGGCGCTGTCCAGGGTGGCCAGCGCCTCGATGGCCTCTAACTGCCAGTCGCCCAGGCGCTCATTCCAGCGCCCCAGGCATACTGCGCCGGGCGGGCCGAAGCCGGGCAGGCCGGGGTCGGCGGCCAGGCAGCGGCACACCTGGCCGCGCTCGGCCAGGGCTGCCGCCGCACTTCGCGCCAGGGTGCTCTTGCCGCTGCCAGGCGGGCCGGTTAGCAGCGCGCGCGGATGACGTTCGAGCAGCTCGAGCAGGGCAGCCGTGCGGGGGGTGTCGGGCGGCATCGGCTCAGACATGGCGTTCCTTGTGTGGTGTCGTCATGCCCAGTGTGGGCGATTCCGCCGTCGCTGCCCAAGCGCTCGGCCAGGCGAGCCCTGGCTCTGATATACTGCCTCGATCCCTACTCGTCAGATTTCGCAGGAGTCCGCATGACCCGTATCGCCATCGTCGGTGTCGCCGGCCGCATGGGCCGCACCCTGGTCAACGCCGTACAGCAGGATGCCGGTGCCACCCTGGCCGGCGGCATCGTCGAGCCGGGCAGCACGCTGGCCGGCGCCGACATCGGTGAGCTGGCAGGCCTCGGCAAGCTGGGCGTGGCCGCGGTGGATTCGCTCGATGCCATCGTCGACGACTTCGACGTGCTGATCGACTTCACCGCCCCCCAGGTGACGCTGGCCAACCTGGCCTTCTGCGCCGAGCACGGCAAGCGCATGGTGATCGGCACCACCGGGCTCTCCGACGACGAACTGGCCGAACTCGATGGCTATCGTGACAGGCTGCCCTTCGTCTTCGCCCCCAACATGAGCGTGGGGGTGAACCTGACCCTGAAGCTGCTCGAGACAGCGGCGAAGGCGCTGGGCGACGAAGGCTATGACATCGAGGTGATCGAGGCCCACCATCGCCACAAGGTCGATTCACCCTCCGGCACCGCGCTGAAGATGGGCGAGGTGGTGGCCGAGGCGCTGGGGCGTACGCTCAAGGAGCACGGCGTGTTCGAGCGTGTCGGCCAGTGCGGGCCACGGGCCGACAAGGAGATCGGCTTCGCCACGGTGCGCGCCGGCGATATTGTCGGCGAACACACGGTGATGTTCGCCACCGAGGGCGAGCGCATCGAGATCACCCACAAGGCGTCGAGCCGCATGACCTTCGCCAAGGGCGCGGTGCGTGCGGCGCGCTGGGTCGCCGAGCAAGGCACCGGCCGCTATGCCATGCAGGATGTATTGGGTTTGTGAGCCATCGCGGTAGCCAAATGAGATCGAATCCTGTAACATCTCCAAAATTTTGGCCGGGCGCCTGAAATACAGCAGTCCAACACTGCGCGCTTGTTGCGTGGCCAGCCCCCGAGCAAAGACAACAAGCGGGATGAAACCGGTTCCTTATCGGCTTCGTCCCGCTTTTTTACGAGCCGAATCTGTCGCAGTGACGATAGCCGCCGAGCCTGCGCCCCTCAGGCTCGCTTCAGCATGGGAGGACCCTTGTCTTGAACAGCCCCGCATTGAACAGACCCGCGATATTGGCCCTGGAGGATGGCAGCATCTTTCACGGTACGGCCATCGGCGCCGATGGGCGAACCAGCGGTGAGGTGGTGTTCAATACGGCCATGACCGGCTATCAGGAGATCCTCACCGATCTTTCCTATACCCGACAGATCGTGACCCTCACCTACCCGCACATCGGTAACACCGGCGTCAACGCCGAGGACGTCGAATCGGGCTCGATCGCCGCCGCCGGCCTGGTGATCCGCGACCTGCCGCTTATCGCCAGCAACTTCCGCTCCGAGCAGTCGCTCTCCGACTACCTCAAAGGCCAGAACGTGCTCGGCATCGCCGACATCGACACCCGCCGCCTGACACGCATCCTGCGCGACAAGGGCGCCCAGAACGGGGCGATCCTGGCCGGTGCCGAGGCAGAGGGTGACGATGCCGTCGAGCGCGCGCTGGCCGCGGCGCGGGAGTTTCCCGGTCTCAAGGGCATGGACCTGGCCAAGGAAGTCACTTGCAAGCAGGCCTACGAGTGGAACGAGGCCGAGTGGGTGCTGGGCCAGGGCAATATCGATGCCAGCGGCAGTGAGCGCCCCTTCCACGTGGTGGTCTACGACTACGGCGTGAAGTACAACATTCTGCGCATGCTGGCTTCGCGCGGCTGCCGGCTCACCGTGGTGCCGGCCCAGACCCCGGCCAGCGAGGTGCTGGCGCGCAACCCCGACGGCATCCTGCTGGCCAACGGCCCCGGCGATCCCGCGCCCTGCGACTACGCCATCACGGCGATCCGCGAGATTCTCGAGACGAACGTTCCGGTGTTCGGCATCTGTCTGGGTCACCAACTGCTGGCGTTGGCGGCCGGCGCGCAGACGGTGAAGATGAACCACGGCCACCATGGCGCCAACCACCCGGTGCAGGACCTCGATACAGGCCGCGTGATGATCACCAGCCAGAACCACGGCTTCGCCGTCGACGAGGCGAGCCTGCCGAGCAACGTGCGCGCCATTCACCGTTCGCTGTTCGACGGCACGCTGCAGGGCATCGAGCTGACCGACCGTCCGGCCTTCAGCTTCCAGGGCCACCCGGAAGCGAGCCCCGGCCCGCGCGATGTATCGCCGCTGTTCGATCGATTCGTCGAGATGATGAAGGCCCGCCGCTAGGCCGAGCCCCGAGAACGTCGCCATTCGTCACCATATTTTGCGGGAACCGACATGCCCAAGCGTACCGACATCAACAGTATCCTGATCATTGGCGCCGGCCCCATCGTCATCGGCCAGGCGTGCGAGTTCGACTACTCCGGCGCCCAGGCCTGCAAGGCGCTGCGCGAGGAGGGCTTCCGGGTCATCCTGGTCAACTCCAACCCGGCCACCATCATGACCGACCCGTCGATGGCCGACGCCACCTACATCGAGCCGATCACCTGGCAGGCGGTGGAGAAGATCATCGAGGCCGAGCGCCCCGACGCCATCCTGCCCACCATGGGCGGCCAGACCGCGCTCAACTGTGCGCTCGACCTCGACAAGCACGGTGTGCTGCAGAAGTACGGCGTCGAGATGATCGGCGCCAACGCCGACGCCATCAACATGGCCGAGGATCGCGACCTGTTCGACCAGGCCATGAAGCGCATCGGCCTGGAGTGTCCCAAGGCCGAGGTTGCCCACAGCATGGAAGAGGCCTGGCGCATCCAGGAGTCGCTGGGCTTCCCGGTGATCATCCGCCCCTCCTACACCATGGGTGGTTCCGGCGGTGGCGTGGCCTACAACAAGGAGGAGTTCGAGGAAATCTGTACTCGTGGCTTCGAGCTCTCCAACAATCACGAGCTGCTGATCGACGAGTCGCTGCTGGGCTGGAAGGAGTACGAGATGGAGGTCGTTCGTGACAAGAACGACAACTGCATCATCGTCTGCTCGATCGAGAACTTCGACCCCATGGGCGTGCACACCGGCGACTCCATCACCGTGGCCCCGGCGCAGACCCTGACCGACAAGGAATACCAGATCATGCGCGACGCATCGCTTGCGGTGCTGCGCGAGATCGGCGTCGAGACCGGCGGCTCCAACGTGCAGTTCGGTGTCGACCCCGATACCGGGCGCATGGTGGTGATCGAGATGAACCCGCGGGTGTCGCGCTCCTCGGCGCTGGCCTCCAAGGCCACCGGCTTCCCAATCGCCAAGATCGCCGCCAAGCTGGCGGTGGGCTACACCCTGGACGAGCTCTCCAACGACATCACCGGCGGGCGCACTCCAGCGTCGTTCGAGCCGTCGATCGACTATGTGGTCACCAAGATTCCGCGCTTCACCTTCGAGAAGTTCCCCCAGGCCAATGACCGCCTCACCACCCAAATGAAGTCGGTGGGCGAGGTGATGGCCATCGGGCGTACCTTCCAGGAGTCGTTGCAGAAGGCGCTGCGTGGCCTCGAAACCGGCAACGATGGCCTCGATCCCAAGTTTCCCGAATTCAAGGCCGGCGAATTCAGCGACGACGCCATGGCCCACATCAAGGGCGAGCTGCAGGCAGCCGGCGCCGACCGCATCTTCTTCGTTGCCGATGCCATGCGCAGCGGCATGAGCGTGGAAGAGGTCTTCGCCCTGACCAAGATCGACCCCTGGTTCCTGGTCCAGCTCGAGGACCTGGTGCGCATCGAGCAGGAGGTGGCCCAGCGCTCGCTCTCCGAGTTCTCTCCGCGGGAACTGTTCGGCCTCAAGCGCAAGGGCTTCAGTGACGCTCGCCTGGCCAAGCTGCTCGGCGTCTCCGAGAAGGAGTTCCGTCGTACGCGGCAGAAAGCCGGCATCCGCCCGGTCTACAAGCGCGTCGACACCTGCGCCGCCGAGTTCGCGTCCGACACCGCCTACATGTACTCCACCTACGAGGAGGAGTGCGAGGCCGAGGTCAGCGACCGCCAGAAGATCATGGTGCTGGGCGGCGGGCCCAACCGTATCGGCCAGGGCATCGAGTTCGACTACTGCTGCGTCCACGCCGCCTTCGCCATGCGCGACGACGGCTATGAGACCATCATGGTCAACTGCAACCCGGAGACCGTCTCCACCGACTACGACACTTCCGACCGTCTCTACTTCGAGCCGGTGACCCTGGAGGACGTGCTGGAGATCGCCGACAAGGAGCAGCCGGTCGGCGTGATCGTGCAGTTCGGCGGCCAGACCCCGCTCAAGCTCGCTCGCGAGCTCGAGGCCGCCGGCGTGCCGATCATCGGCACCACGCCGGACGCCATCGACCGCGCCGAGGACCGCGAGCGCTTCCAGCAGATGATCGACAAGCTGGGCCTCAAGCAGCCGCCCAACGCCACCGCGCGCAGCTTCGACGAGGCCTTCGCCAAGGCAGAGGCGATCGGCTATCCGCTGGTGGTGCGCCCCAGCTACGTGCTGGGCGGCCGGGCCATGGAGATCGTCTACGACGCCTCCGAGCTGGAAAACTACATGACCCACGCGGTGAAGGTTTCCAACGACTCGCCGGTGCTGCTCGACCACTTCCTCAATGCCGCCATCGAGATCGATATCGATGCCGTCTCCGACGGTCACGAGGTGGTGATCGGCGGTATCATGCAGCACATCGAGCAGGCCGGCGTGCACTCCGGCGACTCCGCCTGTGCGCTGCCGCCCTACTCGCTGCCGGCAGACGTGCAGGACGAGATGCGCGACCAGGTCAAGCGCATGGCGGTCGAGCTCGGCGTGGTGGGGCTGATGAACGTGCAGCTGGCGTGGCAGGATGGCGAGATCTACGTCATCGAGGTCAACCCGCGCGCCTCGCGTACCGCCCCCTTCGTCTCCAAGTGCATCGGTACCTCGCTGGCCCAGATCGCTGCCCGCTGTATGGCCGGCAAGACCCTGGCCGAGCAAGGCTTCACCCGCGAGATCGTGCCGCACTTCTACAGCGTCAAGGAGGCGGTGTTCCCGTTCAACAAGTTCCCCGGTGTCGATCCCATCCTGTCGCCGGAGATGAAGTCCACCGGCGAGGTGATGGGCTCTGGCGATACCTTCGCCGAGGCCTTCTACAAGGCGCAACTGGGTGCGGGCGAGGCGATCCCCAAGCTCGAAGGCGAGCGCAAGGCGTTCCTCTCGGTGCGTGAGCCGGACAAGGCGGGTGTTATCGAGATCGCTCGTTCTCTGCTAGGATTGGGATTCACCCTATGTGCGACCCGCGGCACCGCCGCTGCCCTCGAAGCCTCCGGCCTCGAGGTCGAGGTCGTCAACAAGGTTTACGAAGGTCGTCCGCATATCGTCGATCTGCTCAAGAACGACGACATCGCCTACATCGTCAACACCACCGAGGGTCGCCAGGCGATCAACGACTCCTCGGTGATTCGTCGTACCGCGCTGGCCCGCAAGGTGCCCTATGCCACCACCCTGGCAGGGGCGAGTGCCGTTTGCATGGCGCTGGAATATGGCAATGAAATCACGGTACGGCGGCTACAGGAACTGCATGCAGGAGCAACGCAATGAACAAGGTCCCGATGACCGTTGCCGGTGAGGCACGCCTGCGCAAGGAGCTCGAGGAGCTCAAAGGCGAGGCGCGTCCCAGAGTGATCGCGGCGATCGCCGAGGCCCGTGAACACGGCGACCTCAAGGAGAACGCCGAGTACCACGCCGCGCGCGAACAGCAGGGCTTCATCGAAGGGCGGATCCAGGAGATCGAGAGCAAGCTCTCCAACGCCCAGGTGATCGACGTGCACAAGCTGCCGCAGACCGGCAAGGTGATCTTTGGCGTCACGGTGGAGCTGATTAATCTCGGCAACGACGAGCAGGTCAGCTACCAGATCGTCGGCGAGGACGAAGCCGAGATCCGGGCCGGCAAGATTTCCGTCACCTCGCCCATTGCCCGTGCCTTGATCGGCAAGGAGGAGGGTGACGTGGTGGTGGTTGCCACGCCCGGCGGCGAGGTCGAGTACGAGATCGCCAGCGTCGAGCATCGCTGATCGCGATACGCTGCCCTATCTACACGAAAGCCCGCGACATCGTGTCGCGGGCTTTCGCGCTGAGGGCTGACGCAGCGGGCGTCAGTGCCGCCCGTGGTGGTTCTCGAAGCGCTTGACGTTGGACAACTTCGGGTTGGCCTGGGGGCTCTTGCGGTAGAGCAGGGCCATCTTGCCGATGGTCTGCACGCGCTCGGCGCCGCTGGCGGCCAGCAGCTCCTCGAGCATGGCGGTGCGGTCGTCGCGCTCGGCCAGGGCCAGCTTCACCTTGATCAGTTCGTGATCGGACAGCGCCCGGTCGAGTTCGGCCAACACGCCCTCGGAAACACCGTTCTCCGAGACCGTCACCACCGGGTTGAGGTGGTGGCCGATGCTGCGAAATGCTTTCTTTTGTGCCTGTGACAAGCTCATGGTATCTTGCGTCTTCCCGGTTGCGCGTAACCTGACATGGTACGGTGAATTGCGCGTCGGCGAAAGCATGGTGAGGCTTGAGTTTGGCCTCGGCCAGCTCCGCGTCATACCGAACCAGGCCGCGTGCCTGCACGCAGTTCGGCATCTTCAATCAAGGTGATCGTGTGGCTCGATCCACTTCCTCCTCCCGCGACGGTGCGTCCGACAGCTCACGTCGTCAGCGTGGCACCAGCAAGACCAGTGCCGGCTGGCTCAAGGAGCATTTCGACGACCGCTTCGTGCAGCAGAGCTGGCAGGACGGCTACCGCAGCCGCGCCAGCTACAAGCTGCTCGCCCTCGATGAGAAGGACCGTTTGTTCAAGCCGGGCATGAGCATCATCGACCTCGGCGCAGCCCCCGGGGGTTGGAGCCAGGTGGCGGCGGACAAGGTCGGGCCGGAAGGGCTGGTCATCGCCTCGGACATTCTCGAGATGGATGCCCTGGCCGGGGTCGAGTTCGTTCAGGGCGACTTCACCGAGGAGGCCGTGCTGGAGGCGATCCTCGCCATGCTGAATGGACGGCCGGTAGACCTTGTGATGTCCGACATGGCCCCCAATATGAGTGGTATGAGCGCCATCGATCAGCCCCAGGCCATGTATCTGGTGGAGCTGGCACTCGATCTGGCGCGCCAGACCCTGCGGCCCGAGGGCCGATTCCTGGCCAAGGTGTTCCAGGGCGAAGGTTTCGATGCCTACCTGAAAGAGCTGCGCGGCAGCTTTGCCAAGGTGGTGACCCGCAAGCCGGAAGCCTCCCGCGCCCGTTCGCGCGAGGTCTACCTGCTGGCGGATGGTTTCCGTGGCTGAGCCGATTCCATCGGTTCGGCGCTTCCCGACCAGCCAGGCTGGTCCTGATAGCGACAGACTAACGGCCCAATGACCGGACAGCGCGGCCCAACTGTGTCACAGTGTGATCAGGAAGGCTGGGGCTGGGCGGAACATGCCATGCCCGCTCATGGTCATAGTGCCAGGCGTACGGCCGAGAGATGCTTGCAATGAGGGTGGTCCCTTGAACGATATGGCGAAGAACCTGATCCTGTGGTTGGTCATCGCGGCGGTATTGCTGACGGTGTTCAACAATTTCACGGTCGATGGCACACCGCAGACGATGAACTACTCGCAGTTCGTCCAGCAGGTGCAGAACCAGCAGATCCGCAGCGTGACCATCGATGGCTACACCATCACCGGTGAGCGTGGCGACGGATCGCAGTTCCAGACCATCCGGCCGGCGGCGGAAGATCCCAAGTTGATGGACGACCTGCTCTCCAACAACGTCACCGTGATCGGCCGTGAGCCGCAGCAGCAGAGCCTGTGGACGCGGCTGCTCATCGCCAGCTTCCCGATCCTGCTGATTCTGGCCATCTTCATGTTCTTCATGCGCCAGATGCAGGGCGGTGCCGGCGGCAAGGGTGGGCCGATGAGCTTCGGCAAGTCCAAGGCCAAGCTGCTCTCCCAGGATCAGATCAAGACCACCTTCGCCGATGTGGCCGGCTGTGACGAGGCCAAGGAAGAGGTCGAGGAGCTGGTCGACTTCCTGCGCGACCCCTCCAAATTCCAGCGCCTGGGCGGGACTATCCCTCGCGGCGTGCTGATGGTGGGTCCGCCGGGTACCGGTAAGACGCTGCTGGCGAAGTCCATCGCCGGTGAAGCCAAGGTGCCGTTCTTCTCGATCTCCGGTTCCGACTTCGTCGAGATGTTCGTCGGTGTGGGTGCGTCCCGCGTGCGCGACATGTTCGAACAGGCCAAGAAGCAGGCGCCCTGCATCATCTTCATCGACGAGATCGATGCCGTGGGCCGTTCGCGCGGCGCCGGCATGGGCGGCGGCAACGACGAGCGCGAGCAGACGCTGAACCAGCTGCTGGTGGAGATGGACGGCTTCGAGGCCAACGAAGGCATCATCGTCATCGCCGCCACCAACCGCCCCGACGTGCTCGACCCGGCGCTGCTGCGCCCGGGCCGCTTCGACCGCCAAGTGGTGGTGCCGCTGCCCGACATCCGCGGCCGCGAGCACATCCTCAACGTGCACCTGCGCAAGGTGCCGCTGGCCGACGACGTCAAGCCTTCGCTGATCGCCCGCGGCACGCCCGGTTTCTCCGGCGCCGACCTGGCCAACCTGGTCAACGAAGGGGCGCTGTTCGCCGCGCGTCGCAACAAGCGCCTGGTGGGCATGGAGGAGCTTGAGCTGGCCAAGGACAAGATCATGATGGGCGCTGAGCGCCGCTCCATGGTCATGACCGACAAGGAGAAGCTCAACACCGCCTATCACGAGTCGGGCCACGCCATCATCGGCCTGGTGATGCCTGAACACGACCCGGTTTACAAGGTCACCATCATCCCGCGTGGCCGCGCCCTGGGCGTGACCATGTTCCTGCCCGAGGCCGATCGCTACAGCCTGTCGCGTCAGCAGATCCTCAGCCAGATCTGCTCGCTGTTCGGCGGTCGCATCGCCGAGGAGATGACTCTGGGGCCGAACGGCGTCACCACCGGGGCCTCCAACGACATCAAGCGCGCCACCGAGCTGGCCCACAACATGGTGGCGAAATGGGGCCTCTCCGAGGAGATGGGACCGATCATGTACGACGAGGACGAGTCGCACCAGTTCCTCGGCGGCCCGGGCCAGGGTGGCGGCAAGCTGAAGTCCGGCGAGACCATCTCGCGGCTCGACAAGGAAGTGCGCAAGGTCATCGACGAGTGCTATGCCAAGGCCAAGCAGATCCTTGAGGAGAATCGCGACAAGCTCGACGCCATGGCCGAAGCGCTGATGCAGTACGAGACCATCGACGCCGACCAGCTCAAGGACATCATGGAGGGGCGCACGCCGCGCCCGCCCAAGGATTGGGAGGACGGTGACTCCGGCAGCGGTGCTCCTGTCGTCGGCGACGCCGAGCCCACTTCTGAGGAGGAGGCCTCCCCGCAGCCGACTGACAACGGCGGCGATGACAATCACGGTGACGAGGACGAAGACGAGGAGCCTCGTCGTCGCCCCTCCGATCCGCTGGGTGGCCCAGCCGGGTCGTGACGACCATGCGAGAAGCCAGGCGCCCCTCCGGGGCGCCTTTGCCGTGGGGGCGCCCGAGCCCGTGCGCCACAGGATTCATGACATGACAGACAACCCCTCGCCGACCTGGCTGCCGTGTGGGCGGCATCGCCTCGACCTCTCCTATCCCCGTGTCATGGGAATACTCAACGTCACTCCCGACTCCTTTTCCGATGGTGGCCACCATGTCGCCATCGACGACGCGCTGCGTCACGCCGAGCGCATGCTGGCCGAGGGGGCTGCCATCATCGATGTAGGCGGCGAATCGACCCGTCCGGGGGCTCAGGCGATCACGGCGCAGCAGGAGCTGGACCGGGTGGCGCCAGTGGTCGAGCGCCTGGTGTGCGAGCTCGATGCGCTGGTGTCGGTGGATACCAGCAGCCCTGAGGTAATGCAGCAAACCGCGGCGCTGGGCGCGAGCATGATCAACGACGTGCGCGCCCTCACGCGCGAGGGTGCGCTGGAAGCGGCGCTGGGTACCGGCCTGCCGGTGTGCCTGATGCACATGCAGGGCGAGCCGCAGGACATGCAGCAGGCGCCCCGCTATGATGAGCCCATCGAGGACGCCGTGAGTGGCTTCCTGGCCGACCGGGTGGCGACCTGTGAGGCCGTGGGGCTGCGCCGTGAGCGGCTGCTGATCGACCCCGGTTTCGGCTTCGGCAAGACCGTCGAACACAACTTGCGCCTGCTCAACCGCATGGAGCGGCTGGCTGCTCTCGGCCTGCCGCTGCTGGTGGGCATGTCGCGCAAGAGCCTGATCGGCAAGGTGCTGGGCCGACCGGTAGAGGAGCGGTTGCCTGGCGGGCTGGCACTGGCGTCGCTGGCGGTAGAGCGTGGCGCCCGTATCCTGCGTGTCCATGACGTTGGCCCGGTCATGGATGCGGTGAACATGACCTGGGCCGTGCTAAGGGAAGGCTGCGAGCATGACTAGAAAATACTTCGGTACGGATGGCATTCGTGGAACGGTCGGGGAGTATCCCATCACGCCGGACTTCATGCTCAAACTGGGCTGGGCCATGGGGCGTGTGCTGGCCCGCGAGTCGGGACGGTCGCGGGTATTGATCGGCAAGGACACGCGCATTTCGGGCTACATGTTCGAATCGGCGCTCGAGGCCGGGCTCTCTGCGGCCGGCGTCGACGTGGCGCTGCTGGGTCCGATGCCCACGCCCGGTATCGCCTACCTGACGCGGACTTTCCGCGCCGACGCCGGGATTGTCATCTCGGCGTCGCACAACCCCTTTGCCGACAACGGCATCAAGTTCTTCTCCACCGAGGGCACCAAGCTCGCCGACGCGATCGAAGAGCGCATCGAGGCGATGCTCGACGAGCCGCTGACCACGGTGGCTGCGGGCAAGCTGGGCAAGGCGATGCGTATCGACGACGCTGCCGGGCGCTACATCGAGTTCTGCAAGTCGACCATCCCCAATCGCGTGAGTCTGCACGGGCTGCGCATGGTGCTCGACTGTGCCCATGGCGCTACCTACCACATCGCGCCCAGCGTGTTTCGCGAGCTGGGTGCAGAGGTCAGCCTGGTGGGGGCCACCCCCGACGGTCTCAACATCAATCGCGAGGTTGGTTCGACCTCCCCGGCCACCCTGCGCGCCGCGGTGATCCAGCAGAGTGCCGACCTAGGTATTGCCTTCGACGGTGACGGCGACCGGGTGTTGATGGTCGACGCCGACGGCCGCGAGATCGATGGCGACGACATTCTCTACCTGATCGCCCGGGACCGTCATGAGCGCGGCCAACTGGTAGGTGGCGTGGTTGGTACTCTGATGACCAACTTCGGCTTGGCCATGGCGCTCGAGCGCATGGGCATTCCCTTCGAGCGCGCCAAGGTGGGCGATCGCTATGTGGTGGAACGACTGGTGGCCAATGGCTGGCAGCTCGGCGGCGAGTCCTCCGGCCATATCGTCTGCGCCGACGTGCAGAGTACCGGTGATGGCATCGTTTCGGCGTTGCAGGTGCTGGCGATCATGATCAGCGAGGGCAAGCCGCTGCAGTCGCTGCTCGCCGATCTGGAGAAGGTGCCCCAGGTGCTGGTCAACGTACGCCTGACGCCGGGCAGCGACGCCAAGGCATTGATGGCGAGTCCTGCGGTCAAGGACGCCATAGCCGAGGTGGAGGCGGAGCTGGGCGACGAGGGGCGTGTACTGCTGCGCCCGTCCGGCACCGAGCCGTTGATCCGGGTGATGGTCGAGGGGCGGGCGCACCTCGACGTCGAGGGCTTGGCGAACCGCCTGGCCGCCCAGGTCGAGGGGCAGTTGGGTTGACATCCGCCCCAACGGTTGTCTTGACTCGGCGCCTCCTATACCATTTCGCTCCACTTTGAAAGAGGACGCAGCATGCGAACGCCGCTGATCGCCGGGAACTGGAAGATGAACGGTTCGGCTGCGCTGGTCGAAGAGTTCGGTCGTGTCTTTACCGACGCTCGGCTCCCGGCATCGCTCGACGTGGTCATTCTGCCGCCTTTTCCTTACTTGGACGCCGCGCGCCACGCCTTCGCCGATACCGTGCTGCGGTTGGGTGCCCAGACGCTGAATCCGCTCCACTCCGGTGCCCGCACCGGTGAGGTGAGCGGGAATATGCTCAAGGAGTTCGGCGTTGCCTATGCGCTGGTGGGGCACTCCGAGCGTCGGCAGCTCTACCGCGAAGACGACGAGGCCGTGCATGATCGGTTGCTGGCGGCGCTGAGCGCCGATATCACGCCGATCCTGTGCGTGGGCGAAACCCTCGAGGAGCGCGACGCGGGCAAGACCATGGAGGTGGTGCTGCGTCAGGTGGGCTACGTGATGGCCCGCCTGGAGCCCGACCAGCGTGCGCGGGTCATCATCGCCTACGAGCCGGTCTGGGCCATCGGTACTGGGCGCACCGCTACGCCCAGGCAGGCACAAGAGGTCATGGCCGGTATCCGGGAGTACCAGGCCGGCTTCGACCGAGAACTCGCGGCAGGCCTGCGCCTGCTGTACGGCGGCAGCATGAACGCAGGCAATGCGGCTGAGCTGTTGGCCCAGCCCGACATCGACGGCGGCCTGGTGGGCGGTGCTTCGCTCAAGGTCGACGATTTCCTAGCCATTTGTCAGTCAGCAGGTTGAACTCATGCAAGTTGCCATTCTCATGATCCACGTGGCGATCGCCATCGCCCTGGTCGTACTCATCCTGCTCCAGCAGGGCAAGGGTGCCGAAGCCGGTGCCGCCTTCGGTGGCGGTGCCTCGCAGACCGTATTCGGTTCGCGCGGCACCGGCGGCTTCCTCTCACGGACTACGGCGATACTGGCGGCAGCCTTCTTTGCTACCTCGCTGACCCTGGCTTACTTTGCCACTCAGGCGGGGCAGGCACCGGAAGCGGGTATCCCCGATGCGCGCCTGATCGAACAGCAGCGCGGGCTGCCGACGCTTGACGATGAGGCCCGTGATGTGGATAATACCGCGCCAGTGCTGGAGGAAAGCGACGACTGAGGTCGCGGCTCCGGCAATCAAGCAAGCCGAAGTGGTGGAATTGGTAGACACGCTATCTTGAGGGGGTAGTGACCGTAAGGTCGTGCGGGTTCAAGTCCCGCCTTCGGCACCATCTGAAGTGCTGCGGTCTGAAGCGAGATCGCGAGTCGTCAGAAGCAGGATTGGCACCAGGAAGATTGCGGGCGGCTGCTTGGCTCATGTTACCTTGACTCAAGCCCGTATCACGCCTACAATCGCCGACCTGGAATGTTGCGGGGTGGAGCAGTCTGGTAGCTCGTCGGGCTCATAACCCGAAGGTCATCGGTTCAAATCCGGTCCCCGCTACCATCTTCCGGCAGGCGTCCGAATGGGATGCAAGATGCCGAAAGTGGTACTACAGGTTTCTTGTGAAAGGCCCCTTCCTGCGAAGGGGCTTTTTGTTAGCAGCTTACTGTCGGCATGGGTCGACAGTGCTTATCCGGGCAACGCCAATCAGCCACCTAGCTTTCCTGTTCACTCCCGGCCAGGTGCCTGATGCAACGGCTGTAGGAGCTTTCTCTGTGGCACTCAAGGACGCTGCGCTGTATGCGCTGATCGAACCGGTGGTCACCGCCATGGGATTCGAGCTCTGGGGCATCGATTATCGCTCTCAGGGCAAGCATTCCCAATTGGTGATCTACATTGATCATGCCGACGGTGTGAGCGTGGACCACTGCGCCGACGTTAGTCGCCAGGTCAGTGCCGTGCTCGATGTGGAGGATCCCATTCCGGGTGAATATCGCCTGGAGGTATCGTCGCCGGGCATGGACCGTCCGCTCTTCACCCTCGACCAGTTCGCGCGCTTCGCCGGACACGTGGTGGCGCTGAAGCTGCGCATACCGTTCGATGGCCGGCGCAAGTTCCAGGGACTGCTGGCCGGCATCGAGGAGGACGAGGTGCTGCTGCAGCTGGATGGTGAAGAGTACTGCTTTCCGATCGAAAGCATCGATCAGGCACGGGTAGTTCCCCGGTTCGAAGACTGAGGTCGCCGGCCAAGGTTGCTGGTGCACAAGAACAGGTTTTCTGGCGAGGCATAGGCATGAGTAAAGAAATTCTGACGGTCGTGGATGCGATCTCCAACGAGAAGGGCGTTCCCCGCCAAGTCATCTTCGAAGCCGTCGAGGCGGCGCTGGCCAGCGCCTCACGCAAGCGTTTCGAAGGTCGCGAGGTCAGCGTACGCGTGCACATCGATCGCCAAACGGGCGAATACGAGACCTTCCGCCGCTGGGAAGTGGTGGAAGACGACGAGTTCGAGAACCCGGACGCCGAAATCAAGCAGTCCTTCGCCGAGCGCCGCGACCCGCCGCTCACGCTGGGCGACGTGGTCGAGGAGCAGATCGAGAACGCCGCTTTCGGCCGTATCGCTGCCCAGACCGCCAAGCAGGTCATCGTGCAGAAAGTGCGCGAGGCCGAGCGTGCCGAGGTGGTGCGTCAGTACGCCGAACGCGAAGGTGAGCTGGTGGCCGGCATCGTCAAGAAGACCACCCGCGACGGCCTGATCATCGACCTGGGTGACAACGCCGAGGCGTTCCTGCCGCGCAGCGAGATGATCCCTGGCGAGCGCTACCGCATGAACGACCGCGTGCGTGCGCTGTTGACCAAGGTCGACGCCGACGCGCGCGGCGCTCAGCTGATTCTTTCGCGTACCTGCCCCGAGCTGATCATCGAGCTGTTCAAGATCGAGGTGCCGGAAATTGCCGAGCAGCTCATCGAGATCAAGGGTGCAGCTCGCGATCCCGGCTCGCGGGCCAAGATTGCGGTCAAGACCAACGACCGCCGCATCGATCCGGTTGGCGCCTGCGTCGGTATGCGCGGTTCCCGTGTCCAGGCGGTGTCCAGTGAGCTGCAGAACGAACGGGTCGACATCATCCTGTGGGATGACAACCCGGCTCAACTGGTCATCAATGCCATGGCGCCTGCGGATGTCGGCTCGATCCTGGTCGATGAGGACGCCCACGCCATGGACGTGGCGGTGGCCGAGGACAACCTCGCTCAGGCCATCGGCCGCAGCGGACAGAACGTGCGTCTGGCCTCCGAACTCACCGGCTGGCGAATCAACGTCATGACCGAGGGGGAGGCGGAAGACAAGCGCGAGCAGGAGATCGACAGCCTGGTCGAGCACTTCATCCAGCATCTGGAGATCGAGGATGACCTCGCCCGGTTGCTGGTGGAAGAGGGCTTCACCACGCTGGAGGAGATTGCTTACGTGCCCCTCGAGGAGATTCTCGAGATCGAGGAGCTTGACGAAGAGTTGGTAGAAGAACTGCGTGCGCGTGCCAAGGATGAGCTGCTGACACTCGCCATTGCCTCCGAGGAGGAGTTGGACGGCGCACAGCCGGCCGACGACCTGCTGGAGATGGATGGCATGGAGCGTCACCTGGCCTTCATCCTGGCGAGCCGGGGCATCGTCACCATGGAGGACCTCGCCGAGCAGTCCGTCGACGATCTGATGGACATCGAGGGCATGGACGAGGAGCGCGCTGCAGCACTGATCATGACTGCCCGTGCGCCCTGGTTCGAGAACGAACAGTAAACGGGTCACGGGCTGAGGAGGGTCGAGATGTCGGAAATGACCGTTAAGGATTTTGCAGCGAAGGTGGGGCGCGATGTGCCTCGCCTGCTGGAACAGATGAAAGAAGCCGGGCTCGAGCACAAGTCGGAGAGCGACGCCGTGTCCGAGGAGGACAAGCGCAAGCTGCTCGACTACCTGACCAAGAGCCATGGTGGCGGCGGTGCTGGCGCGCGCAATCGCATCACATTGACACGCAAGACCAAGAGCCGGATCAAGACCGGCGAGCGCGGCAAGACCATCGAAGTGCAGGTGCGCAAGAAGCGTACCTACGTCAAGCGCGCCGAGGAGGAAGAGGCGCCTTCACCCGAGCTGGTGGAGGAGGCCGGGCCACGTCAGCTAGTGGGCGATATGGCCGATTCTCAGGCCAGGCGTGAGGCTCAAGAGGCTCTGGAGATCGAGCAGGCCAAGACGCGTGCCGCCGAGCAGGCCGCTCGTGAGGAAGCGGACAAGGCCGAGGCATCCAAGCCTGTGGCCGAGGCCGAGATCCCGGTGCCCACTTTGGAGAGCGCTGCGGAGCCGGCCGGCGAGCCCGAGCCGCCCGCCCCGCCCAAGGAGGGTCGCACCGACCGCCGTACCGCGCCGCCCAAGAAGGCTTCGGCCAAGAAAGGGCGTCACGATCGTGACGACGACGATCGCGGTGACCGCGAGGAGCGTCGCCGTGGCGGTGGCAAGAAGGTCAAGCGTGCCGAGCGCCGCGGTGGCCGTCGTGGTTCCAGCCAGAGCGGTGGCGGCAAGCATGGCTTCCAGAAGCCAACGCAGCCTATCGTGCGCGAAGTCTCGATTCCCGAATCGATCAGCATTGCCGAGCTTGCCGACAAGATGTCGATCAAGGCGAACGAGGTCATCAAGACCATGTTCACCATGGGCGCTGCGGTGACCATCAATCAGACCATCGATCAGGATACCGCGGCCATCGTGGTCGAGGAGATGGGCCACAAGCCCAAGCTGATCAAGGACGACGCCCTCGAGACCGAAATGCTCGAAGGCATCTCCTACGAGGGCGAGGAGATCACCCGCTCACCGGTGGTTACGGTGATGGGCCACGTCGACCACGGCAAGACCTCGCTGCTCGATTACATCCGTAAGGCCAAGGTGGCCACCGGTGAAGCCGGCGGCATCACTCAGCACATTGGCGCCTATCACGTCGAAGACGAGCACGGCGGCGTGACCTTCCTCGACACCCCGGGCCACGCGGCGTTCACCGCCATGCGTGCACGCGGTGCCAAGGCCACCGACGTGGTCATCCTGGTGGTGGCGGCTGACGATGGCGTCATGCCTCAGACCATCGAGGCGGTCGAACACTCCAAGGCGGCCGACGTGCCCATGGTGGTGGCGGTCAACAAGATCGACAAGCCTGAGGCCGACCCGGACCGGGTCAAGAACGAACTGTCCCAGTACGGCGTCATCTCCGAGGAGTGGGGCGGCGATACTCAGTTCGTGCACGTCTCGGCCAAGAGCGGTGAAGGTATCGAGGACCTGCTGGAAGCGATCCAGCTCGTCTCCGAGGTACTCGAGCTCAAGGCGGTGCCGGAAGCTCCCGGCAAGGGCGTGGTGGTCGAGTCGCGTCTCGACAAGGGCCGTGGCCCGGTGGCCACCGTGCTGGTGCAGAACGGTACCCTGAAGCGGGGCGACATCGTGCTGGCCGGCCTGCACTACGGTCGTGTGCGTGCACTGACCAACGAACTGGGTCAACAGGTCGATGAGGCGGGCCCCGCCATGCCGGTGGAGATCCAGGGCCTCGACGGTACCCCGGATGCCGGTGACGACTTCATGGTTGTGGCCGACGAGAAGAAGGCCCGCGAGGTCGCCAACTTCCGTCAGGGCAAGTATCGCGAAGTACGCCTGGCGCGCCAGCAGAAGGCCAAGCTGGAGAACATGTTCAGCCAGATGGGCCAGGACGAGGTGGCCAAGGTCAACATCGTGCTCAAGGCCGACGTGCAGGGCTCGCTGGAAGCGATCAAGGGCGCCCTGGAAGAGCTCTCCACCGACGAAGTTCAGGTGGCCGTGGTCTCCTCCGGCGTGGGTGGTATCACCGGTACCGACGCCAACCTGGCGCTGGCCTCCGAGGCCATCGTGGTCGGCTTCAATGTACGTGCCGACGCCGCTGCCCGCGAGATCATCGAGCGCGAGGGGCTGGATCTGCGCTACTACAGCGTCATCTACCAGTTGATCGATGAGGTCAAGCAGGCCATGAGCGGCATGCTGGCACCGGAGTGGAAGGAAGAGATCGTCGGCGTGGCCGAGGTTCGCGACGTCTTCCGCGCGCCGAAGATCGGCGCCGTGGCCGGCTGCATGGTGATCGAGGGCAGCGTGCATCGCAACAAGAAGATCCGCGTGCTGCGCGACAACGTGGTCATCTACGAGGGCGAGCTCGAGTCGCTGCGTCGCTTCAAGGACGACGTCAACGAAGTGCGTAACGGCATGGAGTGTGGCATCGGCGTGAAGAACTACAACGACGTCCAGGTCGGCGACAAGATCGAGGTCTTCGACCAGGTCAAGGTCGAGCGGACGCTGTAATCGCAGCGGGAGTTGAGCATGCGCGAGTTCAAGCGTACCGACCGGGTCGGCGATCAGATGCAGAAGGAGCTGGCCGTACTGATCCAGCGCGAGGTCAAGGATCCGCGCCTGGGCATGGTCACCGTCAGCGGGGTCACGGTCAGCCGTGACCTCGGCTATGCCGACGTCTACGTGACCCTACTGGGTGAGGACAGTCCCGAGCGCATCAAGGAAAACCTCAAGGTCCTCAAGCAGGCGGCAGGCTTCCTGCGCAGCCAGATCGCCCGTCGCATCAAGCTGCGCCACGTGCCGGAGCTGCGCTTCCACTACGACGAGAGCGTGGTGCGCGGCCAGCGGCTCTCTTCGCTGATCGACGAGGCGGTCGAAAGCGACCGTGCCCGTCATCCCGGCGAGCAAGATGAGTCCGGTGGCGGCGACGAGGGAGAGCGCGGCTGATGGCGCGTCGCCGTCGCGGCCTGCCGGTCAATGGCGTGCTGCTGCTCGACAAGCCCAGGGGCGCGTCGAGCAATCATGCCCTGCAGCAGGCACGGCGCCTGTTGCAGGCGCAGAAGGCGGGCCACACCGGTACGCTGGACCCCATGGCAACCGGGCTGTTGCCGGTGTGCCTGGGGGAGGCGACCAAGTTCTCGGCTCACCTGCTCGAGGCCGACAAGGTCTACCGCACCCGAGTGCAGCTCGGGGCGGTGACCGATACCGGTGATGCCGAGGGCGAGGTGGTCGAGCGCTACGAGGTGCCGCCACTCACGGCCGAGGACGTCGAACGGGTGCTCGAGCGTTTTCGCGGTGAGATCGAGCAAGTACCGCCGATGTACTCGGCGCTCAAGCATCAGGGTCGCAAGCTCTACGAGCTGGCCCGCGAGGGCAAGAGCGTCGAGCGTGCAGTACGGCGTGTGACGGTGTATGATGCCCGCCTTCTTGCCTTCGAGAACGATGCCTTCGAACTCGAGGTACGGGTCAGCAAGGGTACCTACATCCGTACCCTGGCCGAGGATATCGGTCGAGCCCTTGGCTGTGGGGCACATATCACCGCCCTGCGCCGGCTCGCCACCGGCCCCTTCGGCAGCGAGGGGATGCTGCCCCTGGAGGCGCTGGAAGCGCTGGCGGGACAGGATGAGCGTGAGGCGGCGCTGCTGCCGGTCGACGTGCTGGTGGCGCACCTGCCGCGGCTCGATGTAAATGAAGCGGCAAGACAGCGGCTCATGCACGGCCAGGCGGCCGACGTCGAGCCTACCGCCATCGCCCCTGGGGCGACGGCGAGACTCTACAGCGGCGAGGTCTTCATCGGTCTCGGCGTGGTGAAGGGGGCACAGGAAGTGGCTCCCAAGCGGCTGCTCAGTACGGCAGTCGACTGAGACGCGGCCTGCCCGCGTTTCACAAGGAGAAAGGCCCGAGACTGCAAATATGCGTGGTCTCACACATTCACGTTTCAGGCATATTGCTTACTGGAGAAACAGATGGCACTTACCGCTGAACAGAAGGCCGAAATCGTCAAGGAATACGGCCGTGGCGACAACGACACCGGTTCCCCCGAGGTTCAGGTGGCCCTGCTGAGCGCCAACATCGACGGCCTGCAGGATCACTTCAAGACCAACAAGCAGGATCACCACTCCCGTCGTGGCCTGATCCGCATGGTCAACCAGCGCCGCAAGCTGCTGGACTACCTGAAGCGCAAGGACCTCTCGCGCTATCAGGCACTTATCCAGCGCCTCGGCCTGCGTCGCTAAAGTAAAGGGGGGCGCGTAACGCGGATCCCTCCTTTCCTTGTTCTCGACGTGTGAACGGGCAGTCCCCTCAGGGGGCTGCCCGTTTTGCGTTTCCAGGGGCGAAAACGGTGGTATAGGTGGCTCTCGTGCGCGTCAACACCTAAAATGGTCGCCGAGTCAAAAAACGACCCATACATGAGTAGAGACAAGTTGAAGGAAGTCGCCGTGAATCCGGTCAAGAAAACGTTTCAGTACGGTCGCAGCACCGTCACCCTGGAAACCGGGCGCATCGCTCGCCAGGCCACTGGTGCCGTTCTGGTCACCATGGATGAAACCGTGGTGCTGTGCACCGTGGTCGCTCGCAAGGACACCAAGCCCGGGCAGGATTTCTTCCCGCTGTCGGTCCACTATCAGGAGAAGACATACGCTGTGGGCAAGATCCCCGGTGGCTTCTTCAAGCGCGAGGGGCGTCCCACCGAGAAGGAGACCCTCACTTCGCGCCTGATCGACCGCCCGATCCGGCCGCTGTTCCCCAAGGGCTTCATGAACGAGGTCCAGGTCATCTGTACGGTGCTCTCCACCGATCGCAATCATGACCCGGACATTGCGGCCATGCTCGGCACCTCCGCGGCACTGTCGATCTCCGGCGTGCCGTTCAAGGGCCCCATTGCTGCAGCACGCGTCGGCTTCAACGAGGACAAGGGGTATTTCCTCAACCCCACCGTGGAAGAGCTCACCGGCTCCGAGCTGGACATGGTCGTTGCCGGTACCGAGAAGGCCGTGCTGATGGTCGAGTCCGAGGCGGATGAGCTGCTCGAGGACGAAATGCTGGGTGCCGTGCTCTTCGGTCACCAGGAGATGCAGATCGCCATCCGCGCGATCAACGAACTCGTCGCCGAAGCCGGCAAGCCCAAGTGGGACTGGCAGCCGCCCGCCGAGAATACCGCGCTCAAGCAGGCCGTCGCTGCGGCCTTCGAGGCCAAGGTCGGCGAAGCCTACCGCGTCACCGACAAGATGGCCCGCCAGGACGCGCTGGCTGCACTCAAGGAGCAGGCGGTAGAGCAGCTGGCCGGTGAGGAAGAGGGGCAGTTCGACGCCGACGAGGTCAAGGGCGCCTTCGCCGGCCTCGAGAAGCGTGTGGTGCGCTCACGCGTGATCAAGGGCGAGCCGCGTATCGACGGTCGCGACCAGAAGACCGTGCGGCCGCTGGCCATCGAGGTGGGCAGCCTGCCCAAGACTCACGGCTCGGCGATCTTCACCCGCGGCGAGACCCAGGCGATCGTCATCGCTACCCTGGGCACCCTGCGTGACGCCCAGCTGATCGAGTCGCTGGAAGGCGAGCGCAAGGATCGTTTCCTGCTGCATTACAATTTCCCTCCCTACAGCGTGGGCGAGGCAGGCTTCATGGGCGGCCCCAAGCGTCGCGAGATCGGCCATGGCCGTCTGGCACGCCGTGGCGTACAGGCCATGCTGCCCGACGAGGCGGATTTCCCCTACACCATCCGCGTGGTATCGGAAATCACCGAGTCCAACGGCTCCAGCTCCATGGCCTCGGTGTGCGGTGCGTCACTGGCGTTGATGGATGCCGGCGTGCCGATGAAGGCACCGGTGGCGGGCATCGCCATGGGCCTGGTGAAGGACGACGACGGCTTTGCCGTACTCACCGACATTCTCGGTGACGAGGACCATCTGGGCGACATGGACTTCAAGGTGGCTGGTTCGGCTGCAGGTGTCACCGCCCTGCAGATGGACATCAAGATCGAGGGTATCAACGAGGAGATCATGGAGGTCGCCCTGCAGCAGGCCCACGAGGCCCGCCTGCACATCCTCGAGCAGATGAACGAGGTGATCGGGCAGAGTCGTTCCGAGGTTTCCGAGAACGCGCCTTCCATGGCCACCATCAAGATCGACCCGGAGAAGATCCGCGACGTCATCGGCAAGGGCGGTGCCACCATCCGCAAGATCTGCGAGGATACCGGAGCCTCCATCGACCTGGACGACGACGGCACCGTGCGCATCTACGCCGAGGACAAGGCGGCGGCCAAGAAGGCCATCGATATCGTGCTGTCGATCACCGCCGAGGCCGAGATCGGCAAGCTCTATCGCGGCAAGGTGGTGCGCATCGCCGACTTTGGTGCCTTCATCAACATCATGCCGGGTACCGACGGTCTGGTGCACATCTCGCAGATCGTGCCCGAGCGGGTCAACGACGTGCGCGATTTCCTCAACGAGGGTGACGAGGTGGTGGTCAAGGTACTCGACATCGACAACCGCAACCGCGTGAAGCTCACCATCAAGGAGATCACGCCGGAAGAGAAGGCCGCTTTCGAAGCCGAGCAGACCGAGACCGCGCTGTAAGCGTCACTCGAAGCAGAAAAGCGAACCGCCCCCATGGCCTGGCCATGGGGGCGGTTTTTTTGATTGCTTCCACGCTAGCGAAGCGGTTTTACCTCTCGATTGCCAGGGCGACGCCCTGCCCACCACCGATACACAGCGTGGCCAGGCCCTTCTTGGCATCGCGGGCAATCATCTCGTGGAGCAAGCTGATCAGCACACGACAGCCGGAAGCGCCGATGGGGTGGCCCAGTGCAATGGCGCCGCCGTTGACGTTGACCTTGGAGGTATCCCAGCCGAGCTCCTTGTTGACCGAGAGAGCCTGGGCAGCAAACGCTTCGTTGGCCTCGACCAGATCGAGATCGTCCAGGTTCCAGCCGGCCTTCTTCAGGCAAAGGCGGGTGGCTGGTGCCGGGCCGATACCCATGATGGCGGGATCGACGCCGGCATTGCTGTAGGCGGCAATGCGTGCCAGAGGCTCGAGGCCGAGCTCCTTGGCTTTCTCGGCGGAGCAGATCATCACCGCGGCGGCGCCGTCATTGAGGGAAGAGGCGTTACCGGCAGTGACGGTACCGTCCTTCTTGAAGGCGGGCTTCATGGTGCTGAGCTTGTCGGCGCTGACTTCGCGGGGATTCTCGTCGGTATCGAAGACAACCGGGTCGCCCTTGCGTTGAGGGATTTCCACCGGGACGATCTGGCTCTTGAAGCGGCCTTCCTTGATGGCGGCGGCGGCCTTCTGCTGTGAAGCGGCGGCGAACTCGTCCATGGCCTCGCGAGTGATACCGTACTTCTCGGCAAGGTTCTCGGCGGTAATGCCCATGTGGATATTATTGAAGGCGTCCCACAGGCCGTCATGCACCATGGTGTCGATGGCCTTCCAGTCGCCCATACGCTGTCCGTTACGCGAGTTGGGCAGCACATGGGGCGAAGCCGACATATTCTCCTGACCGCCGGCGATGATTAGTTCGGCATCGCCGCAACGGATGGCCTGGGTGGCCAGGTGGATGGCCTTGAGACCGGATCCACACACCTTGTTGATGGTCATGGCGGGTACGGTATGCGGCAGGCCGGCCTTGATGGCGGCCTGGCGCGCCGGGTTCTGGCCTACGCCAGCAGTCAGTACCTGGCCGAGGAGCACCTCGTCGATCTGGTCGGGAGCCACACCGGTGGAAGCCAGGATGTCCTTGATCACCAGCGCACCAAGGTCGCTGGCGGGAATGCCGGCAAGCGACCCCCCGAAGGCGCCGATGGCGGTACGGCGAGCAGCAACGATCACCACATCTTGCATTGGAATTCTCCTGAGTCGTTCGCGGACGCTGAGAGGTCAGCATAGGCGACTATTGTGCGTCGCGGCAATGTCTCATGGGGAGATGGCCCCAGGCGTGTCGTCAACCTGCCGCCTAGGTCGTCAGGCGAACTGGACGGGAATGGCGTTGCTGGTGTGGCTGACGACGTTGCCTTCCTGTAAGTAGACGAGGCTCGGCTGGTGGTTTTCCAGCTCGGCCTCGCTGTAGTGAGCATAGCTGCAAATGATCACGCGGTCGCCGGGGCCGGCCAGGTGAGCGGCAGCGCCGTTGATCGAGATGACCTGCGAGCCCTCCTCGGCGCGAATGGCGTAGGTGGTGAAACGCTGGCCGTTCTCGACGTTGTAGATCTGGATCTGCTCGTTTTCGCGGATGCCGGACATGTCCAGCAGCTCGCCGTCTATGGCGCAGGAGCCTTCATAATTGAGGACGGCGTGGGTAACGCGGGCCATGTGCAGCTTGGCCTTGAGCATGACGGTGAACATGCGGGCTTTTTCCTCCGGGTGCGTACTAGCGCCGCCTCAGCGCGGCAGGGTCAGGGTCAGGTTGTCGATCAGGCGGGTCGTGCCCAAGCGGGCGGCGGTGAGTAGCACGGCCTCGCGGGTAGTGGCGGTTATCGGCCCCAGGTCAGCGGCGCGCAGCTCCAGATAGTCGGGCTCG
Source organism: Halomonas sp. A29 (assembly GCF_046723295.1). Taxonomy (NCBI): domain Bacteria; kingdom Pseudomonadati; phylum Pseudomonadota; class Gammaproteobacteria; order Oceanospirillales; family Halomonadaceae; genus Halomonas; species Halomonas sp. A29. Next base: position 22,230 of record NZ_JAXQPR010000014.1, on the reverse strand, counting down.
AAGCCGGTCTCGCGCAGTCGGGCCAGGCCGGTTGCCAGAGTGACCTCGACGGACTCGCCGGCCTCAAGCGCATCGCGCAGCATGGCAAGGGTATGCTGCAGCGCGGGCGCCGTGGTGCGCTCGGCGGCATCGAGATAGCCGTTGCGCGACGAGAGCGCCAGGCCATCCTCGGCGCGTACGATGGGAACGCCGACGATCTCGATGGGGAAATGCAGATCTTCAACCAGCTTGCGGACCACTGCCAGCTGCTGGTAGTCCTTCTCGCCGAAGCAGGCTACGTCGGGCTGCACCAGGTTGAACAGGATGCTGACCACGGTGGAGACGCCGTCGAAATGCCCGGGTCGTGAGCCGCCGCACAGCCCCTCGCTGACGGCCGGGACGCAGACCTGCGTCTGAGCGTCCAGGCCGCGCGGGTAGAGGGTCGCGACGGTAGGCGTGAACAGCAGGTCGCAGCCGGCGGCCTCGAGCTTTGCCTGGTCATCGGCCAGGGTCCGCGGATAGGCATCGAGGTCCTCATGGGGGCCGAATTGCAGCGGGTTGACGAAAACGGTGGCTACCACCACGTCGGCATGCCGTCGAGCGGTTTCGACCAGGGCGAGGTGTCCGGCGTGCAGGTTGCCCATGGTCGGCACCAGTCCGATGCGTTGTCCACGACGGCGATATTCGCCGAGGGTTTCACGCAGCGCAGGAATGTCTTGCAGGGTACGCATCATTAGCCTCCGGGATGGAGCGAACGGAACTAGAAGCTGTGTTCCTCGGCCGGGAAGCGACGCGCTTTGACGTCTTCATGATAACGAAGGAACGCGCCGGCGATGTCGTCGGCCTCGGTCATGAAGTTCTTGACGAAGCGCGGGGTGCGGCCGTGCGTAACGCCGAGTACGTCGTGCATGACGAGGATCTGGCCGTCGGTGTCGGGGCCAGCACCGATACCGATGACCGGTACGTCGAGAGCTGCCGTGATCTCGCGACCGAGGCTTGCCGGTACGCACTCCAGCAGGATAACCGAAGCCCCGGCGTCGACCAGGGTGCGTGCATCTTCGAGGATCTGAGCGGCACGCTCCGCGTCGCGGCCCTGCACCTTGTAGCCGCCGAGCTGATAGACCGTCTGCGGTGTCAGGCCCAGGTGGGCACACACCGGTACGCCACGGCGGGTCAGTTCACGAATGCCTTCGGCCATCCACGCCTCGCCTTCCACCTTCACCAGCTCGGCACCAGCACGCATCAGCTCACCGGCATCGTTCAGCATGCGATCGGTGGTGGCATTGCTCATGAAAGGCAGGTCGGCCATGAGCAGGCTGGCACCCTTGGCACCTGCCACGCAGCGGGTGTGATAGCAGATATCATCGAGGGTCACCGGCAGGGTGCTGGCGTGACCCTGCAGCACCATGCCAAGAGAATCGCCGACCAGCAGCACCTCGATGCCCGCATTGGCGGCGGTGCGCGCGAAGGAGGCGTCATAGGCGGTCAGACAGCTGAAGGTTTCACTTGCGCGCTTGTAGGCCTGCAGCGTGCTTAGCGTGACGGTTTTCATGGCGTGCTCTCGTTATGTTTCGGGGCGCCTGGCTGGGAGCAGTGGTGCCAAGGCTGCGCCTGATTGTTACCAGAATGCAGAGGTCGTGTCGACTGGTAACACCTGCCCCTCAGTTTGCGTTGCCAGGTAACACTTCGACCTCTCCTGTCGTGGCAAGAGTTTCCGCCAGGTCGGCGATGCGGCGTCCGTTCGGCATCAGCAGCCGCGGCGCCAGCTCGGCGAGCGGCAGCAGAACGAAGGCGCGGGACTCCATTTCACGATGGGGTACCTGCAACCTTGGCAGCTTCAAGGTCTCGTTCCCGTACAGTAGCAGGTCGAGATCGAGGGTGCGGGGTCCCCAGTGGCGCTGGCGGATGCGTCGATGACGTTGCTCCAGTGCCTGTAATTGGTCGAGCAGGGCCAGCGGTGAGAGTCGCGTGCGCAGGTGGGCGACGGCATTGATGAAATCCGGCTGGTCCTGAGGACCGACCGGGCGGCTGGCATACAGCCGCGAGGCGGCCACACGCCGGGTCAGCGGCAGCGAATCGAGTTCATCCAGAGCACGGCGGACCTGAACGACGGGATCGGCGAGGTTGCTGCCGAGCCCGACATAGACATCGGCAAGAGGTGTCATGAAGGGTTGGGAGGGCCACGCCGCCGACGTTTACGGGGGCGGCGGCGACGCGTGTCGTTGCCGCTGGGACCGGTGTCGGCGCCGGCTTTCTCCAGCAGGCGGCGCTGCTCGTGCTCGTCGCCCTCCTGATAGGCCGTCCACCAGTCGCCGAGGCCGGACTCGATCTCGCCGGCCGCTTCGCGCAGCAGCAGGAAGTCATAGGCGGCACGAAAGCGGGGATGCTCGCGGGTCTGCAAGGCGCGCTTGCCGCGCCGCTGGGGTAGGCGTTGCTGTAGGTCCCAGATATCGCGCATCGGCATGCTGAAGCGCTTGGGAATCGAGATATGCTTCAGCTGGCGAGACAGGGCCTGCTGAGAGGCCAGCTGCAACGCCGGGATGGGCGGCATGTCATCGGTTTCCAGAACGGCCTGGCGGAGCTGTACAGGGCCCCACAGCAGGGCGGCGAAGAGGAAGGCTGGTGTAACCGGCTTCTCTTCCCGAATGCGCCTGTCGGTGCTGGCCAGGGCCTGCTCGATGAGCGGCTCTGCCCAGGGCAGCTCGGCCATGGCCTCGTCGGTCTCGGGGAAAAGCATGGCGAACAGGCCGTAATGGCGCAGCAGGCGGAAGGTTTCCACGCCGTTGCCGGCCATGAACAGCTTGAGCACTTCGTCGAACAGCCGAGCTGGCGGGATCTGCAGCAGCAGTGGCGCCAGTTCTTTGATCGGTGCCTCCGAGCTCGGCGCAATATGGAAGTCGAGCTTGGCCGCGAAGCGTATCGCGCGCAGCATGCGCACCGGATCCTCGCGGTAGCGAACGGCAGGGTCGCCGATCAGGCGCAGGGTATGCGACTCGATATCGCGCATGCCATCGGCAAAGTCGTGGATCGAGAAATCCGCGATGCTGTAGTAGATGGCGTTGACGGTGAAGTCACGGCGGATGGCATCTTCCTGAATGCTGCCCCAGACGTTGTCGCGCAGCAGCAGGCCATGCTCCGACTGCTGGGCGATCTGGTCGCCGTGATCGTCGTTATGGGTACCGCGGAAGGTCGTGACCTCGATCACTTCACGGCCGAAGCGCACATGCACGATGCGAAAGCGGCGGCCGATGATGCGTGAGTTGCGAAACAGTTCGCGCACCTGCTCCGGCGTGGCATCGGTGGCGACATCGAAATCCTTGGGCATCTTGCCCAGCAGCGAATCGCGAATGCAGCCGCCGACCAGATAGGCTTCGAACCCGGCATTGTGCAGGCGATAGAGTACCTTCAGTGCCGCTTCGCTGAAGTGCTGACGCGAAACGGGATGCTGATCGCGAGGAATGATTCGAGGGCCGGCCTGCCCTCCAGAAGCATCTTGGGGGCCGAAGAGTGTCCTGAGGTGTGTGCCAGGGCTCTGCAGAAAGCGGGTAAATCCTTTTAACATGCGGCGATTTCGACTCGCAGTGTGCGAAAGTTGTAGAGTGTAGCCGACCGCCGACACCTTGCAAAGCGGCGGGTGGATTCAGTGCACGGCCTTGGCAGGAGAGCGCATAGCAAACGCATAGCAAAAGAGGAGGCCGTTGGGCCTCCTCTGACAAGCTAAACGGTGCTGCGTCCTTGCGGCTGTTTCTTCTTCGTGATGGCGCATCGCCTTGAATACGCACCACAGTCACCAAGAATCACAGGTAAACAGTGTTGTTGTGATTGTTGACGTTCCTGGTTGCGACCGCCTCGTATTCAAAACAATAATCCAACCACGACGGCATAGGAGATATGCCTGCCTTCGGCTTGTTGATGTTGTTGCCGAAGGTGCGCTTTTGCGGCCGTTGTTCTTGTTTTGGGCCGGGGTTGGCGCGTCGCGTCCTGATGGATCCGGTGCTTCGCTCAGCTCTTGTTGTTGTTGGGCGAATAAAGCGAAGGGCGGCTCTCTCCGGGGCGTGTTGTTGTTGTTGCCCCTGGCCGCATCCTCTTCACAGCCTGCCATTGTTATTATTGGCGCAGGCCCCGCCTCCCCTATGCCTTGTTATTGTTGATGGCCAGGGTGGCAGCCGGATGTTGTTTTTCTTGCACTGAATATTGCACGGCACATGCCAAGGTGCTTTTTAGGTAATTTAAAACATAGGCTTACATGTATGCTCCCGATGGGCTCCTGCTCGGCATGGCTGATGTGTTACCCATGTTGCGCCATGTCGGGGCAAATTCTGGGTGGGAAGGTAACACCTGGTGCAATCGAGTCTGCATGGGTATGAAAAAGCGCCTTCGGTGAGCCGGCCGAGGCGCTTGAACGTTAGTCGTAGAAGGGGGCTCGTCAGGCGCTACTGCGCCGAGCCTGCTTCTTGCGTGGGATGCCCAGGCGTTGACGCCGCTCCCACAGGCATTTGCGGCTGATTCCCAGCTTCTGGGCGAGCTCTGTCTCGCTCATGTGATCCTGATGCTCCAGCACGAAGTGCTGAAAATAATCCTCCAGTGAAAGATCCTCTTCGGTCTCTTCTTCCACGTCCAACGGCTGGCTGGATATCGGCCTGGGCTCGACGATACTGCGAGGCTGGGGGGCGGAGCTCGGGTTCAAGCCCAGGTCGTCGGGGTGGATCAGGTGGCCTTCGGCGAGGATCACGCCGCGCTCGAGGGCGTTCTCCAGCTCCCGGACGTTGCCGGGCCAGGGGTAGTCGCGGATCTCGCGGTGCGCCGCCCGCGACAGGCGCAGTCCGTCGCGGCGGTGACGTCGGCAGGCCTTTTCCAGCAGCACTTCGGCGATCAGCAGGATATCGTCCTCGCGCTCGCGCAGCGGTGGCAGGTCGATCTGCATCACGTTGAGCCGGTAATAGAGGTCGAGGCGGAATTCGCCGGTCTTGGACAAGGCCCTCAGGTCGCGGTGGGTCGCGGCGATCAGGCGCACATCGACGTGGCGGGTCTCCACCGAGCCGATGCGGCGGATCTCGCCCTCCTGAAGCACGCGTAGCAGGCGGGCCTGGGCATCCAGCGGCAGCTCACCGATCTCGTCGAGGAACAGAGTGCCGCCGTCGGCGGCTTCCACCAGGCCGGTGCGGGCGGCGCTGGCGCCGGTGAAGGCCCCCTTCTCATGGCCGAACAGCTCCGATTCGATCAGTGTCTCGGGAATGGCGGCACAGTTGACGCAGATGAGCGGCGCGTGGATGCGCTGGCTCTGCTGGTGGATGGCTCGTGCCACCAGCTCCTTGCCGGTGCCGGATTCGCCCTGGATCAGCACGGTGACGTCGGCCGGGGCAGTCTTGCGGATGCGTGTGTAGACCGCCTGCATGGCGGGGCATTCGCCAATCATCTGCTGGCGCGAGCCGCCGGCATCGGTGATGTCGGGCGGCGGGGCACGGTGCGACGACTGCTGATGCAGCACGCGGGACACGGTCTCCAGCAGTTCGTCATGGTCGAAGGGCTTGGCCACGTAGTCCACCGCGCCCTGCTTCAGGGACTCCACCGCCGAGCGCATGCTGGCATAGCTGGTCATGATCAATACCGGCACCGGTGCGGCGTGTTCGATCAGATCGGTTCCGGGTTCGCCAGGCAGACGCAGATCGCTGATCACCAGGTCGAAGCCGCGGGGCTCCAGGGCCAGCGCCTCGTCCACGCAGCCGGCCTCGCTGATCTCATAACCGTGACGCTCCAGCAGCCTGCGTAATGCAGTGCGGATGATGGTTTCGTCTTCAACGATCAGAATCCGGCTCATTGGTATGTTCACCATCCTCTCGTTCGGTGGGCAGCCACAGGCAGATGCGGGTGCCGCGTTCCTGCCCTGGGGGCGGTGATTCGATCTCGATCTTGCCATGATGCTCGGCAATGATGCTGTAGACCAGCGGCAAGCCTAGCCCGGTGCCTTCGCCTGGCGGCTTGGTCGTGGTGAATGGCTCGAAGAGGTGCTCGCGAACCCGGTCGTCGAGCCCATGCCCCTCATCGGTAACGGTAACCTTCAGCATCTCGCCTTCCGGCTCGGCATCGACGACCACCTCGCTACCCGGCTCGCTGGCGTCGCGGGCATTGCTCAGCAGGTTGATCATCACCTGCTGCAGCCGCTGAGCGTCGCCGAGTACCGTCAACTCGGCGGGGCAACGATTGCGGTAACGGATATCCTCTCCTGAGCGCGCCAGTTGGATCAAGTGCAGGGCTTCCTCGACGATTTCGGCAATCGAAACCGGGGCCAGGATGGTGCCATTGACGTGACGACCGCCATGGGCGAAGCCGACCAGCGAGCTGACGATGCGTGAGATGCGGTCGGTCAACTGCTGGATCTGATGGGCGGTTTCCAGCACCTCGGGGTCATCGGTGTCATAGCGCAGGTTCTGGGCCAACGACGAGATGCCGGTCACCGGGTTGCCGATCTCGTGGGCCACGCCAGCGGCCAACTGGCCGATCGAGGCCAGTCGTGCGGCATGCACCAGTTCGTCTTCGAGCCACTTCATTTCACTGTGATCCTCGATCAGGATCACGGTGCCGCCACGAACGTCGTCGTCAGCCTGCAACTCGGCGCGGTGAAAGGTCAGGTAGCGCAGGCTGCCCTTGAGTTCGACCGGCTGCTTGTAGAGATGGTCGTTGGGCTCGACCAGGGCGCGTCCCAGCAGTTCGGCCCAGGGGGTCGGCAGGCCGTCGCGGCGTGCTCCCACGACGCCGCCCCCATCGATGCCGGAAAGCTCAGCCAAGGCATCGTTCCACATCAGCAGCTCATCATCGACGCCGAAGGCGCACAGCCCTACCGGCAGACGAGTGAGAATGCGGCGATGATAACGGCGCAGGCCGTCGAGCTCGCGAGCGAGCCCGGTGAGCCGCGAGCGGTAGGCCTCGAGCCGGCTCTCGACGAAGTGAATGTCGTCGGTGGGCTCCTGGCCGCTGCGCCGGTAGGGCAGGTAGCGGTCGACGATGTCCTGGGCCACCGAGGGGCCCATCAGTCCGGAAAGGTTGGCCTGGATGCGGTCACGCAGCCGGCGCAGGGCGTAGGGGCGGCCGTCAAGCGGCGACATACCAAGGTCGGTGAGCGCGCGTTCCACTTCGCGCTGTGCGACTTCCTCGCCCAGCGCTTGGGCCAGGGGCTGCTTGAACTCTTCGCCGGTAGTGGCGATCAGCGGCAGCCGTTTGGGCCTTATCACGGCATCCACCGAGCACGCTTCGGCGGCGGCGCGTTCGCCCTCGGAAGTGAGCGTAGCCAGCGAGACGATGATGAACACCAGCACGTTGAGCGCCAGCGATACCAGGGTCACCACGTACCAGTCGGGTTCGCCGGCGAGAAGCTCCAGGCCAGGCGGGATCAGGATCAGGGTGGGCAACCCCGTGAGCAGTGGCAGCCACAGTCCGGCGAGCCAGACCAGCACGCCCACGACCAGACCCGAGACCATGCCCTTGCGGTTGGCCCCTGGCCAGTAGAGCAGCGCCAGCAGCCCGGGAAGGCACTGGGCCATGCCGACGAAGGCCGCCAGTCCCAGTGTGGTCAGGTCATGGTGGACGCCCACCGTGCGATAGAACAGCCAACCGCCGAGAATCACCGTGCCCATCAGCGCCCGCCGCAGCCAGCGCAGCCAGCGGTAGAGGTTGGGCTGCGCCTCGGGCGGGTGGGCGACCAGCAGCACATGGTTGAGAATCATGCCCGACAGCGCCATGGCAATGATCACCATGGTGCCACTGGTTGCAGCCAGGCCGGCGAGGAAGGCCAGTGCCTGGACCCAGAACGACTCGGACAGGCCGAAGGCCAGGTAGGCGGCACCGATCGTCTCATGACTACCCAGCCGTTGACCTGCCCACAGGATCAGCGGCACCGGGATCGCCATCAGCAGCAGGAACAGTGGCAGCGACCAGCTCGCCTGCAGCAGGGTATGTCGCGACAGGGTCTCGGCAAAGGTGATGTGGAAAATGTGCGGCATCAACAGTGCCGTGGCGAAGAACAGCAACAGCAGCGTACGCCAGTGTGCGGCGTCCGGCTGCACCACGCTGGCCTGATAGGCCTGCCCTGGCCCATCCAGCCAGACTTGCAGGTCGGCGGGGCCTTCGAAGACGACGAACAGGGCAAAGGCGCCCAGCGCCAGCATGGCGACGAGCTTGACCACTGAGGTGAGCGCAATCACGGCCAGCAGGGTGTCATGTCGTGCGGTGCCCTTGCCATGGCGTGTGCCGAAGGTCATCGCGAAGAGCGCGATCAGGGCGCACAGGGCCAGGGCCAGCAGGGCCGGCGAGGCGGCGCCGGTCATCAAGTAGATGGCGTCGCCCAGGGTCTGGACCTGCAGCGCAAGCAAGGGCAGTACCGCCAGCAGGCTGATCGCGGTGATCAGGGTGCCGACCCAGCGCGAGCGGAAGCGGAAGGCGAACAGGTCGGCCAGCGAGGCCAACTGGTGAGTGCGAGCCATGCGCTGGATCGGCACCAGCAGTACCGGCGCCAACAGGAAGGCACCCGCCGCGCCCAGGTAGTAGGCAAGATAGCCATAGCCCGAGCTGGCAGCCAGCTCCAGGCTGCCATAGATCGCCCAGGCGCTGGCATAGACGCCGAGTGCCAGGGTGTAGACGGCAGGATGGCGCGTCACCCTGCGGCTGAGCCAGCCCCGCTCCACTGCCAGGGCGCAAAGGAACATCAGTAGCAGGTAGCCGGTGCCGAGGAGAAAAACGCTGGCAAGACTAGCGTTCATCGAGTTTCCTCTTCTGCTCCAGCCACAGCGTCAAGGCAATCAGCACGCCCCAGATGGCGAAGGGGCGATACCAGGCGACGCCCGGACTCGACCAGCCGCTCATCAGCAGCGGTGACAGCAGGTAGCCGCCAAAGACCAGAAACAGCATGATGCGATAGACGTACATTGGCGCTCCTCACTCCCTGCGGTGGGCCTCGGCGTGGATGCGCTGCGGCTCCCAGTTGCCGCTGGCCCATGCGAGCTGCTCCGCTACCGGCGCTGTGCCCAGCTCGGCGGGTGGCGTCTGGTCGAGTGCCACCAGAGCGCGATGGAGTAGTGGCCGCACAACATGATCTTCCAATGGCAACGCCGGGGCCAGATTCTGCTTGGATAGCTTCTGGCCGTCGCGGTTGACGATCAAGGGCAAATGCAGGTAGCGCGGCTCGGGCAATCCCAGCGCATGCTGCAACTGGCGCTGCCAGGGCGTGTTGTCGAGCAGGTCGAAGCCGCGGACCACGTCGCTGATGCCCTGGTCGGCATCGTCCACCACAACGGCGAGCTGATAGGCCCACAGGCCATCCTTGCGCTGGAGCACCACGTCGCCGAGGTCGGCCGGGTCGAAGCGCTGCACACCGAAAAGACGATCCTGCCATACCACCGGGCGCAGGCCGAGGTCGCTGCGCAGCCGCCAGGCCACGGGTTTTTCCGGCTCGCGCACGCCTTCGCGGCACCAACCGGGATAGACCGAGTGCTCGCGCCACTGCTTGCGCGAGCAGCTGCAGGGATAGGCCAGACCCAGCGCCTCGAGCTTCTCAAGCGCCGCGGCATAGGCTGCATCGCGGTCATGTTGCCACAGTACCGGGCCGTCCCAATGCAGGCCGAAGGCCTCGAGCTGGCGCAGAATGACATCGGCCGCGCCGGCGGGGCAGCGCGGCGGGTCGATGTCCTCGATGCGCAGCAGCCACTCGCCACCGGCCCGTCGCGCATCGAGAAAGCTGGCCAGGGCGGCAATCAGCGAGCCGAAGTGCAGCGGGCCGGAAGGCGTCGGGGCGAAACGGCCGCGATAGCCGGTCATGGCTGGCTCCTGACCGTGGGGGGCTGACATGCAAACGGGCACCCAGGGGTGCCCGTTGCGCAGAGAGCCGATGCTCAGCGAGTGGGCGTCAGCCGCCGAGCTGCTTTTCCTTGAGCTCGGCCAGGGTCTTGCAGTCGACGCACAAGGTGGCCGTGGGGCGAGCCTCCAGCCGGCGAATGCCGATCTCGACGCCGCAGGCTTCGCAGAAGCCATAGTCGTCCTCATCGATCTTCTCGAGCGTCTCGTTGATTTTCTTGAGCAGCTTGCGCTCGCGGTCGCGGGTGCGCAGCTCCAGGCTGAACCCCTCTTCCTGGGTGGCCCGATCCGCAGGGTCGGCGTAGTTGTTCGCCTCTTCCTGTAGGTGGCGCACCGTGCGATCCACTTCTTCCATGAGCTCCTGTTTCCAGCCCAGCAGGATCTGTCGGAAGTGCTCAAGCTGCTGCTCGTTCATGTACTCTTCACCCGGTGCCGCCTCGTACGGGGTGAATTTTTTGGGCGCTTCCGCTTTCTTGTCTGCTACTGGCATGGGACTGCCTCATTACTTGAGTGACTGCTGATCAATACCTGCGCCATCGTGCAAGGTATCTCACGCCAAAGGCATGCTTGTTTATCGGAATTCGGCAGATTTTGCAATACCCAACGAAAACGGCCGGGGCCTCCCCGAGGGGCGAAACGATGGTATGGTTTTTTGACCGCTGAAATGGAAAAAGTGCCCAATGGCGGTCATGTATCTAGCGTTCAGGAGCTCTGACATGTCGTGGAACCCACGCGTTGACCGCGTCGCCCCCTTTCGTGTGATGAGCTTGCTGGAGGCCGCCCAGGCACGCGAGGCGGCCGGCCACGACGTCATCCACCTTGAAGTGGGCGAGCCTGACTTCCCTACGCCGGAGCCGGTATTGACGGCCGGGCAGGCGGCGCTGGCGGCAGGCTACACGCGCTACAGCCCGGCCGCGGGGCTGCCGGCACTGCGTGAGGCAATCGCCTGCCACTACGGCGAGCACTTCGGCGCCGACGTCGACCCCCGGCGCGTCTTGGTCACGCCGGGGGCTTCCGGCGCGCTGCTGCTGGCCAGCCAGCTGTTGGTCGGCCCCGGTGACCGGGTCCTGATGGCCGACCCCAACTACCCCTGCAACCGGCACTTCATGGCCCTGGCCGGCGCCGAAGTGGACACCGTCCCTGTCGGCTTGGAGAGCGGCTGGCAGCTAGACGCCAATCTCGTCTCACGTCACTGGCGCGAGACCACTCGGCTGGCGATGCTGGCGACGCCTTCCAACCCCACCGGCCATATGCTTGATGCGGCACAATTAAAGAGTGTGGCCGATACGGTGGCAGCCAAGGGCGGTTATCTGCTGGTGGACGAAATCTACCAGGGGCTCAGCTATGACATTGAGCCGTTGTCGGTGGCCTCGCTTGCAAGCGAGGCCTTCGTGGTCAACAGCTTCTCCAAGTATTTCGGCATGACCGGCTGGCGCCTGGGCTGGCTGTTGGCACCGCAGGAGGCCGTGGAGCCGCTGACCCGGCTGGCGCAGAATGTCTTCCTCGCGGCACCGACGCCAGCCCAGCACGCGGCGCTGGCGGCTTTCACGCCCGAATGCAGAGGCCTGCTCGAGGAGCGTCGCCACGAACTGGGACGCCGTCGCGATGCGCTGCTGGCCGGGCTGGCTCGCTTGGGCCTGGTGCCGTCGCTGCCACCCCAGGGAGCCTTCTACCTGTGGCTTGACATCTCGCGCTACAGCCGCGACAGCCAGGCCTTTTGCCAGCGCCTGCTGGAGGAGGAGAACGTCGCCATCACGCCCGGGATCGACTTTGCCGTGAGCGGTGGAGAGCACCACGTGCGCATCGCCTTTACCACCGGCATCGCGCGTCTGGAGGAGGCGGTGAGCCGGCTCGAGCGTTTCCTGGCACGACTGTAGGGAGCAAGCCGTGAATTATCCTGTTCTGGTGCCTGGTGTGCTGCTGCGCCGCTACAAGCGCTTCCTGGCCGATATTCTTCTCGACGACGGCCGTGAAGTGGTGGCGCACTGCCCCAACACCGGCTCGATGCGGGCGGTGAACGTCCCCGGTTGCCGCGTGTGGCTGGCTCCGAGCGACAACCCGGCGCGCAAGCTGGCCTGGACCTGGGAGTTGATCGAGCTGACCCAGCCCGACGGCAGGGTGGCGCTGGCTTCGGTGCATACCGGACGCACCAACCGCATCGTCGAGGAGGCATTGGACGCCGGGCGTGTACCGTCGCTGGTCGGCTACGCCACGCTCAAGCGCGAGGCCAAGGTGGAGGGCGCGCGACTAGACTTTCGCCTCGACGATGCCGATAAGGGCACGGCCTACGTCGAGGTCAAGCAGGTGACGCTCAGGGAGTTGGACGGCCATGGCTACTTTCCCGATGCGGTGAGCGAGCGTGGGCGCAAGCACCTGCTGGCGCTGGCGGCCCTGGCGGAGCAAGGCCAGCGCTCGGTGCTGCTGTTCTGCGTGGCGCATACCGGCATTCGCGACGTGGCGCCGGCGGCGCATCTCGATCCGGCCTATGCCGCGACGCTCAAGGCGGTAGCCGAACGCGGGGTGGAAGTGGTGGCCCATGGCTGCGAGGTCGGCTGGCACGACGGGCAGCCGGTGTCGATCACGCTGGGAGGCCAGCTTGCGGTATCACTCACTCGCCAAGTAGATATTGCCCTCGGTGTCGATTGATATTGCCAGCGGCTCCAGGAAGCGCCCCTGACAGGGACCGAACACGCATTCGCCGCTTTCGGGCAGGAACAGTGCGCCGTGCATGCCGCACTGGATCAGCTCGCCACCCGGTTCGAGGAAGTGGCCATCCGGCAGGTTCAGCGGTACCCGCTGGTGCGGGCAGCGATTGACGAAAGCGCTGACCCGTCCGTGGACACGCACGAGGAAGGCGTTTCTGCCATCGGCTAGCTTAACGCCCCGTGAGGGGGCGTCATCGAAATCCTGCAGATGGGCGAGAATGGCGGGCACGGTTCAACGATCGATATGAAAGCGCTGGATGAAGTTCACCTCGGCCGGCTCACGGTTGCGGTCGTAGCGTACCTCGAGCGCGAAGTGCATCGGCTCGTCGTCACGAATGCGGAAGACCGCCACCTGGGACTGAGTGTTGCCCTCGCGCAGGGCGCGAAAGTCCAGCGGTGTCCGCTCGTTGCCCTGAACCTCGCCTACCGTGCCGCTGACCGGTGCATTGACCGGTCGCAGCTCGCCATCGACCTCCTCGAGCACGCTCACATTGAGCAGCGCCATGGCCGGACTGCGCTGGATGCCGTGGGCCTCGGCCACCGACGGGGGCAGAAAGCCAGTGCTCACGGCGCTGTAGTGGATTTGATAATTGCCGATCTGTTCAAACTGCTGGGCCTGGCCCGAAAGCGGCATCAGCCCCAGCAGCAGGGCAGCCGCTAGAGCACGTTGGAACAAGGGAATGCATGTCAGCATTGACGCTCTCCTTGACTAGGCTGCCGGTCCTGGCGCTCGACGCGAAAGATCGCGATCTCGCCGAACAGGTTGGGCCATAGCCGCGTGGCCCAGTGACCCTCGTGATCGCCGATTCCTACGGCCCGGTCGGTGATCCTGAGCCCCTTCTCACGACACAGGTGCTCGAAGTCGTTGAAGGTTGACAGGTGGATGTTGGGCGTATCGTACCAGGCGTGGGGCAACGACTTGGAGACCGGCATGTAGCCGCGAATGCCCAAGTGTACCCGATGCCGCCAGTAGGCGAAGTTGGGGAAGGTGATGATGCACTCCTTGGCGACACGCAGCATCTCGTCGAGCATGCGGTCGGGGCGGCGCAGCGCCTGGAGCGCCTGAGTCATGATCACCAGGTCGTAGGTATCATCCTCGAAATTGACCAGGCCCTCGTCGAGGTTCTGTTCGAGCACGCTGACCCCCTTGGCAATACAGGCGGTGATGCCGTCCGGGTCGATCTCCAGGCCGTAGCCGCTGACGCCCTTGTCGCGTGCCAGGGCCTCGAGCAGGGTACCGTCGCCACAGGCCAGATCGAGAATGTGGGCGCCCTCGGGTACCCAACGATGAATGAGCTCGAGATCGGCGCGCATCATGCGGTCTCCTCCAGGCCCAGCTCACGGGCGGCGCGCGCCATGAAGGCGGCGAACACCGCCTGGTAGCGCGGCTCCGGCAGCAGAAAGGCGTCGTGGCCGTGGGGCGAGTCGATGTTGACGTAGCTCACCGGCTTGCCGGCGCGGGTCAGGGCATTGGCCAGCTCGCGGGAGCGCGATGGAGGGAAGCGCCAGTCGCTGGTGAAGCTCACCACCAGGACGGGGCATTGGCAGGGCGCAACGGCGTCGGCCAGTACGCCCTCGTGCTCTGCGGCCGGGTCGAAATAGTCCAGCGCCTTGGTCATCAGCAAGTAAGTGTTGGCGTCGAAAGTCGTGGAGAAGGTGTCTCCCTGGTAGCGCAGGTAGGATTCGACCTGGAACTCGACGTCATAGCCGAAGTTGAGATCCTGGCTGCGCAGATCGCGGCCGAACTTGCTGCCCATGGCATCTTCCGAGAGATAGGTGATGTGCCCCACCATGCGCGCCAGCTTGAGGCCGCGGCGCGGGGCGGTACCATGCTCGGCATACCAGCCGTCGTTGAAATCGGGGTCGGAGCGGATCGCCTGGCGTGCCACTTCGTTGAAGGCGATGTTCTGTGCCGAGAGCTTGGGGGTGGCAGCGATGATCACGGCGTTGGCGACCCGCTCGGGGTAGTCCAGGGTCCACTGCAGCACCTGCATGCCGCCCAGGCTGCCACCGACCACCGCTGCGAAGCGCTCGATGCCCAGGCGCTCGGCCAGGCGTGCCTGGCTGTGCACCCAGTCGCTGACCGTGACCATGGGGAAGTCGGGCCCCCATTGGCGCCCGGTGGCGGGGTTCTCGCTGATCGGCCCGGTACTGCCGTGGCAGCCGCCCAGGTTGTTCAGCGATACCACGAAGAAGCGGTTGGTATCGATGGACTTGCCCGGGCCGATATGGGCGTCCCACCAGCCTGGCTTGCGCTCGTCGGCGTCATGATAGCCGGCGGCATGATGATGCCCCGACAGCGCGTGACAGATCAGCACCGCGTTGGAGCGCTCGGCGTTGAGTGAGCCATAGGTCTCGTAGACGAGATCGTAGGCTGGCAAGGTCCTGCCGCAGGCAAGGGCCAGGGGGTCGTCGAAGTGCGCCGTCTGCGGCGTCACCAGGCCGACCGAGTCATCGGGAAACTCGGGCATGTGTCGTTCTACGTCCTGTCGTTGGGGTCGCCTACAGGCCTACCAGGGCGCCGGCGATGCCGGCGGAACGAGTCAGTGCGCCGACCACGACACCATCGATGATGCTGATGGCGATGAAGACCACGATAGGTGACAGATCGATCATGCCCAACGGTGGGATGACCTTACGCACCGGTGCCATGATCGGCTCGACCAACTGCATGACCAGCAGGGCTCCGGGGTGGCTCGCGTTGGGGGCAACCCAGCTCAGGATGATCATCACGATCAGAGCGAAGAAATAGATCTTGAGAATGGCATTGGCAATGGCGGCCACGGCACCGATCGCCACCTGGGTGATCGGTGGCATGCCGATGCCGGCGATCTGCAGAATCGCCACGATGCTGACCGCCTTGAGCACGAAGGCCGCGGCCAGGGTCGCCAGGTCGAAGCGTCCCATCACCGGACCGAGGAAGCCCTGGAAGGGCCGCACCACCGGCTGGGTGATCTTCACTACCGACTGGCTGATGGGATTGTAGTAGTCGGCCTTGGATGCCTGCAGCAGGAAGCGCAGCATCATCAGGAACAGGTAAATATTGATCAGGGTGTTGACCAGCAGCAGGCCGGCATTTCCCATTTGGCCCATGTGGGCTCCTCCATGTCGTCAAGATCGCCGCTCCCGATGAACCGCGAGCGGCCTGAAAGGCTAACGCTTGCCGAGTTCCTCTGCCATCTCGCGAGCACGGGCGGCGCAGGCATCCATGGCCTCCGCCATCATGCTGCGCAGGCCGGCCTGCTCGAGATGTTCCACGGCGCGCTCGGTGGTGCCGCCGGGCGACATCACGTTGCGCTTCAGGCGATCCGGGGTCAGCTCGCTCTCTTGTGCCATGCGGGCCGCGCCCAGGGCCGTCTGTATCGCCAGGCGCCGCGCGGTTTCGGCCGGCAGGCCGAGCTTGACCCCGGCTTCCTCCATGGCCTCGAACATCAAGAAGAAGTAGGCCGGGCCACTGCCAGAGACGGCGGTGACCGCATCCAGCAGGCCTTCTTCTTCCACCCACTCGACCAGGCCCACGGCCTCGAGCAGCTCGGTGGCCTGGTCGCGCTGCTCGGCGCTGACCTCGGGCGTGGCGAACAGGCCGGCAGCGCCGCAACCCACCAGTGAAGGCGTGTTGGGCATACAGCGCACCAGTGGCAGGCCGCCGCCCATCCAGGCCTGCATCGACTCGGCGGTGAGTCCGGCGGCCACCGAGATGATCAATGGGCGCTGACGCTGCAGGGTATCGCGCAGCCCTTCGCAGACGTCGCGCATCACCTGGGGCTTAACTGCCAGCACCACGATATCGGCATCGCGCACGGCTGTGGCGTTGTCGGTATTGGTGCGAATACCGAAGCGCTCATGGATCGGTGCCAGGAAGGCATCGCTGGGCGAGGTGGCAGTGATGGCAGTGGCCGGATGGCCGTTGTCGATCATGCCGCCGATGATGGCGCTGGCCATGTTGCCGGCGCCAATGAAAGTGACTCTGCTGGCCATTGCGATCTGTCCTTTTGCTGTTATCGTGCGCCCGGCATTGGACCGGTGCGGATGCGCCGTTCAGTGATGCGAGGAGCTCCGTGCGCCAAAGATGGCCGTGCCCAGCCGCACCAGAGTGGCGCCCTCGAGCACGGCGGCTTCCAGATCGTCGCTCATCCCCATCGACAGGGTATCCAGTCGTGCCTCGGGGAAGCGCTGGCGCAGCGTCTCTAGGGCCTGGCGCAGTCGTGCCAGGGGCGCTCGCTGGCTTGCCAGGTCAGCGGCCGGGGCCGGAATGGCCATCAGCCCGCGCAGGCGTAGCCTGGGCATCGAGAGTACCGCTTTCGCTAGGTCTTCCAGCTCCTCGAAAGCGACACCCGACTTGCTGGCTTCGTCGCTGACGTTGACCTGCAGGCAGATCTCGAGCGGACCCAACCCTTCGGGGCGCTGGTCATTCAGGCGCCGGGCGATCTTCTCGCGATCGACGCTGTGTACCCAGTCGAAACTCTCTGCCACGGCGCGGGTCTTGTTGGCCTGCAGCGGGCCAATGAAGTGCCAGACGATATCGTCCAGGTCGGCAAGCTCGACCTGCTTCTCCAGCGCCTCCTGCACGTAGTTCTCGCCGAACTCGCGCTGGCCCAGCTGCCAGGCTTCACGGACCATACCGGCGGGCTTGGTCTTGCTGACCGCAAGCAGCCTGGCCGCATCGGCCGGTCGCCCAGCCGCCGCCAACGCCTCTGACAGACGCCTGCGGGCACTGGCCAGCGACTCGGAAAGCATGGTATCCGTCATCTCATCCACATGAAGTCCGTCATGTTCATAAGGTCTGTCATACTCGCAAGAACCTTAACCGGGGAGCAGGGGAATCGCATGGATATTACCGAACTGCTGGCATTCTCGGCAAAGCAGAACGCCTCCGACCTGCATTTGTCGGCCGGCCTGCCACCGATGATTCGGGTCGATGGCGACATCCGCCGTCTCAATGTGCCGGCCATGGAAGACCGTGAAGTCCGCAAGCTGATCTACGACATCATGGGCGACCGCCAGCGCCGTGACTACGAAGAGTTCTTCGAGACCGACTTCTCCTTCGAGGTCCCCGGTGTCGCGCGCTTCCGGGTCAACGCCTTCAATCAGGCCCGTGGGGCAGGCGCGGTATTTCGTACCATCCCCAGCGAAGTGCTCACCATGGAAGACCTGGAGCTGGGCGATGTCTTCCGCCGCCTGGCGCTGCTGCCGCGTGGCCTGGTGCTGGTCACCGGTCCCACCGGCTCGGGCAAGAGCACGACCCTGGCTGCCATGATCGACTATATCAACGATCACCGATACGACCATATTCTCACCATCGAGGACCCGGTAGAATTCGTGCATCGCAGCAAGCGCTGCCTGATCAATCAGCGCGAAGTGCACCGCGACACTCATGGCTTCGCCCAGGCGCTGCGCAGCGCCTTGCGCGAGGATCCCGACGTGATCATGGTCGGCGAGATGCGCGACCTCGAGACCATCCGTCTGGCGCTCACCGCGGCGGAAACCGGTCATCTGGTATTCGGCACCCTGCATACCACCTCGGCGGCCAAGACCATCGACCGTATCATCGACGTCTTCCCTGGCGAGGAGAAGGCCATGGTGCGTTCGATGCTCTCTGAGTCGCTGCAGGCGGTGATTTCCCAGACGCTGCTCAAGCGCCGCAGCGGCGGCCGCGTGGCGGCCCACGAGATCCTTGTCGCCAATGCAGCGGTGCGCAACCTCATTCGTGAAGACAAGGTGGCGCAGATCTACTCGGCTATCCAGACTGGTGGCAGCCAGGGTATGCAGACCCTCGACGCTGCCCTGGCCAAGCTGGTGGCCGAGAATGTGGTCAATCGCGATGAGGCCCAGGCCCGCGCCAAGAGTGCGCTGACCGGTTGAGCACCAAGCTATCGGAGAGGAGCGGGAGATGAAAGCACAAGAATGGTTGGAGCAGTTGCTCGATATCATGGCCCGCCAGGAGGCCTCGGACCTGCTGATCTCGGTGCAGGCGCCTCCCACGATCAAGACCGCCGGCAAGCTCACCGCTCTTGGCGATCAGCGTCTCTCGGTGGAACAGGTCCGCGAGCTGGTCAACGTGGCCTTGCCGGAGGGGCTCAGGGAGCGCTTTCAGCAGGAGCGCGAGGCCAACTTTGCGCTGAGCCTCTCCGGCCGTGGGCGCTTCCGGGTCAGTGCCTTTCAGCAGCGCAACCAGTGGGCCATGGTCATCCGCCGCATCGCCTACGAGATTCCTCATCTCGAGGAACTCTCGCTACCCCCGCAACTGGGCGAGCTGGCCAACATGAAGCGCGGCCTGGTGTTCGTGGTCGGCGGCACCGGCACCGGCAAGTCGACCACCCTTGCATCGATGATCCAGCAACGCAACGAGACCGTGGGTGGTCACATCATCAGCGTGGAGGATCCCATCGAGTACGTGCACCCGCACAAGAAGGCGATCATCAACCAGCGCGAGGTGGGCATCGATACCGAATCGTTCGAGGTAGCGCTGAAGAACACCCTGCGCCAGGCGCCGGACGTGATCCTGATCGGCGAGGTGCGCACCCGCGAAACCATGGAGCACGCCCTGACCTTCGCCGAGACGGGTCACCTGTGCCTGGCGACCCTGCACGCCAACAACGCCAACCAGGCATTGGACCGCATCATTCACTTCTTCCCCCATGAGCGGCACGAGCAGATCTGGCTCGATCTGTCGCTCAACCTGCATGCCATCGTTGCCCAGCAACTGTTGCCCACCCGTGACGGCGGGCGCTGCCCGGCCATCGAGATCCTGCTGCGCACGCCGCTGATCGCCGACCTCATTCGCAAGGGCGATGTGGGTGAGATCAAGAACGTCATGGCCCGCTCGCGCGACCAGGGCATGCAGACCTTCGACCAGGCACTGTTCGACCTCTACAAGGCGGGCAAGATCAGCGAGGAGGTGGCCATGGTGCACGCCGACTCGGCCAATGAGCTGCGCATGATGATCAAGTACGGCGACGAAAAGAGCGACGTGCTGGCCAAGGCTCAGAGTAGTGCCCAGCGGTTATCGCTACGCAACGACGACGACTTCTAGAGCGATCAGGGGGCATAGACGCCGCCGAGTACGCGTGGTCCGGCGGCGCCGGTGACGCTGGGTAGGTTGCCGGGCAGCCCCTCTAGACGGCGCCAGGCGAGCCAGGCGAAGGCACCGGCCTCCAGCCAATCGGCCGGCCAGCCCCAGTCGCTGCTGGGCACCAGGGCGGTCTCGGGCAGGTGGCGGGCCAGGCGGCCGAGCAGATCGTGATTGCGCGCACCGCCGCCACAGGGAATCAGCGCTGAGGCCGCTGGTGCGGCGGTGATTTCCCGCGCCATTTCGATACCCAGGGCGACGCTGGTGGCGGTCAGTTCCGCCAGGGTTGCCTGTACGTCAACGGGGTTCTCTTTGCCTCTCAGGTGGCCTTGGAGCCAGTCTAGGTGGAACAGCTCCCGGCCGGTGCTGCGTGGCGGTGGGCGATGAAAGAAAGGCTCGCTCAATAGGCGTTCCAGGAGCGCCTCATCTACCTGGCCCGATGCCGCCCAATCTCCGTTGGTGTCGAAACGCCCGCCACGATGACGGGCATGCCACGCATCGAGCAGGGCATTGGCAGGTCCGGTATCGAAGCCGATTACCGCGACTTCGCTTTCGGCTGGCGGCAGCAGCGTCAGGTTGGCAAAGCCGCCCAGGTTGAGCACCAGCTGCCACTGTCCCGTACGACGGAACAGCGCTTCGTGGAAGGCCGGTGCCAGGGGCGCGGCCTGACCGCCGGCGGCCAGGTCGCGCCGGCGGAAGTCCGCCACGACCTGGCACCCGGTCAGCTCGGCCAGCAGGCTGGGGTTATCGAGCTGAAGCGTATAGGCGGGGCCCTCGGCGTGACCCCAGGGAGCGTGCTCGATGGTCTGGCCGTGGCTGCCGATGGCGGTGACTTGCTCGGCAGCGATGCCTTTGGCTTCGAGCAACTGCAGGACGGCAGCGGCCTGCAGCCGGCTGAAGGCATCCTCGGCGCTGGCCAGTCCGGCGAAGGCAACTCGCTCGGCCTGGCAAAGTTGCAACAGCCGCTCATGCAGAGATTCGGGCATCGCTACCGCATGTGTGGCGAGCAGCCGCGGCGGGCTTGTTGCATCAATTTCCACTAAGGCGGCATCGATGCCATCCAGGCTGGTGCCGGACATCAAGCCCACGAACAGTGCCATCTTTTCTCTCCCTAACGTGGTCGCCCCGCGGGGCGTCAAGTCATGCTAACATCGTGCCCCATTTAATGGCCCCTGCCCGCACGGGCGAACAACGTATTTGGAGTGGGAGAAGATGAGTGATGTCGCAAGCGCACTGGCGCTGCTGAAGCGAGGCACCCAGGAGATTTTGCTGGAGGAGGAGCTGATCAAGAAGCTCGAGTCCGGCCGCAAGCTGCGCATCAAGGCGGGCTTCGACCCCACGGCTCCCGATCTCCATCTCGGCCATAGCGTTCTACTGACCAAGATGCGTCAGTTCCAGGATCTCGGTCACCAGATCATCTTCCTGATCGGCGACTTCACCGGACGTATCGGCGACCCCACCGGCAAGAACGTCACCCGCAAGCCGCTCACCGAGGACGAAGTGCGTGCCAACGCCCAGACCTACAAGGAGCAGGTGTTCAAGATCCTCGATCCAGAGAAGACCGAGGTGCGCTTCAACTCCGAATGGTTTGGCGAGCTAACCGCGGCCAAGATGATCGAGCTGGCGGCCCAGAGCACCGTGGCGCGCATGCTCGAGCGCGACGACTTCGACAAGCGCTACAAATCCGGTCAGCCGATCTCCATTCATGAGTTTCTCTACCCGCTGGTGCAGGGTTACGACTCCGTGGCCCTCGATGCCGACATCGAGATGGGAGGCACCGACCAGAAGTTCAACTTGTTGATGGGGCGTGAGATCCAGAAGCACTTCGGTATGGAGCCCCAGGTGGTCATTACCATGCCGCTGCTCGAAGGGCTCGACGGTGTGCAGAAGATGTCGAAGTCGCTGGGCAACTATGTTGGCGTCGACGAGGCGCCAGGCTCGATGTTCAACAAGCTCGTTTCCATTCCCGACAGCCTGATGTGGCGCTACTTCGAACTGCTTTCGCTGAAGTCGAACGAGGAGATCGAAGCGCTCAAGCGTGACGTCGAGACCGGAGCCAACCCGCGCGACATCAAGATGGTCCTGGCGCGTGAGCTGATCGGGCGTTATCACGGTGAAGAAGCCGCGGCCAGCGCACACAAGTCGGCTGGCAACCGCCTGGCCGATGGCGAGCTGCCCGAAGACCTGCCCGAGGTGGAAGTCGACTTCGAAGGCAGTACCCAGGCACCCATCGCGGCAGTGCTCAACCGGGCAGGCCTGGCCAACAA
The DNA here is from genome assembly GCF_046723295.1 of Halomonas sp. A29. Classification (NCBI taxonomy): domain Bacteria; kingdom Pseudomonadati; phylum Pseudomonadota; class Gammaproteobacteria; order Oceanospirillales; family Halomonadaceae; genus Halomonas; species Halomonas sp. A29. Next base: position 367 of record NZ_JAXQPR010000014.1, on the reverse strand, counting down.
CAGTGCCCAGGCCAAGGACATGCTCGGCAACGGTCGGGTCAAGGTCGACGGTGAAGTAGCGGCCAAGGATCTCATGCTCGATACCGGCGAAAGCTACGTGATCCAGGCAGGCAAGAAGCGCTATGCCCGGGTGACGCTACGCTGAGTCATTCCACTAGCTCCCAGAGCGACTGATGACAAGTCAGTTGCCCTGCCAACGCCCGCCGCGCGCGGGCGTTGTCGTCTCTGCCCCTCCTGTTTTCTATCCACAGGCCCTCGCCGTTCGGGCCTGTGGAGAACGCCGGTGGACAGCTTGCCTGCCTTGGCCCGTCACGGCCTCGTCACGTGCCTGAAACTTTTTTACAGGAAGGCCTTGCGGGGCATCCGA